>CAYUFF010000022.1:0-13465 GCA_964444075.1 uncultured archaeon | reverse complement strand
GGCCTGAGTTGAGTTAGGTTGAGAAGGATGAACTTCTCGAAGTTCACGTTCTCGTAACCCTTGCAAAGCTTGGTTATCCAGTAAGAAAGCTGGGAGAGCGGGGTTTCGTAGAGTGATAGCCTCACTATCACGGGTCTGCAGAAAGCATCCTCTTCTTCAACCTTCTCGCAAAGCAAGGCGGGTGAATCCTTGGAGCTTGTCGAGTAAACTCCAGAAGACCAGTAGCAACCTTTCCTAACGTCGACGCTAACGAAATCGAATTTCTTCAACCTTGTCTGAAAGTTACCGTCAGCAAAAATTTCAAGCTTGTACTCGTATTCCGGATAGGTTAGGTTGGAACTTTCGAGCAACCGCTTTACCACATCTTCCCGAAGCTTAGAAGAGTTTATCATCATCCTTTCAGGAAAACCATCGTTACCCTTCATCAGTATCTCCGAGGAAGTGAGCAACGCTTGGAGCATGTTTACGTTATCCCTGGAAATCCCTAAGTCTTTCTTCGTTACCTTCACTTCCAGGAACTTGGCTGTAAGGAGATAGACGATCCCCAACGTTAGCGCCGCGAGGATGACGAAGGATAGTAAGTCTTCGATTTCCATCCTACTCCACCTCGCTTATCCCCACCTTCACCTCAATTTCAGGAAGAGATAACTTCTCGACCTTTATTTTCATAGCAGCACCTTGGTGAGTTTGAAAATCGAGTTTTTGGATTGTAGATTCACAGTGGTAGCTGGGAATCCTTATTCCCTTCGCGGCAGCGCAGACCACCTTCTCGCTTACGGTAAGGTTTGTCGGGAGTTTTGGTGGCAGATAGATAATGCTTACGTTGCCGGGAATACCCAGAGAAACCGTTACCCTATCGGCGATGTCGGAAGTTATTATCTCGGCCGGGGAAAGGGCAAGATAATCGATGAGCTGCATGACGCTGTTAACTATTAAAATCGCTAGCATTACTGCCATGACTCCTGTCCAGATTATCGAAACGAGCTTCGAGAGCGGTACTGCTGGCATCGAATTGAATTTTGCTTTACGCTAAAATTACTTTTTACTCAAGAGGAATGAACTGTATCGCGTTTTTTTCTATCACCACCTTATACTCAGTCCCCGGAATGATTTTGCTCTCTCCAGAAACTATCGTCACCCTAACATCACCCAAGTTTCTACACCTACACCTCTCTTTCACGCAAAGGCAAACTTTTCCTTCTTCCTTGCTAACGTTTTTGAGGCATGCATCTGGCTTGTAGAGCGTAGTAATCCTTTCTCCTGGAGGAGTCGTGGCAGCCACTTCGACTAACCTATCGATTTCTTTGAATTCTTCTTCCAAGCAGACTTCGGAACTCAAGAATTTTCTGAGAAGAAAAACGAAGCCTATTATTACGCTGCAGAGTGCGAGGACGAAAACAAGGTAGACTAGGAGCTTCGCTACGCATCTCACCTTTCCCACCGCTTGGTAAAGTTAAGAAGGATTCTCTTTTCACCCAGCCTTTTAATCTCAACCTCGTACTTCCCAGGAGTTAGCCCCCCATTCTTCAAGCAACTCACATCCAGCCTGACGTTTTTCAAACATTCTTCATGTGGTTTGGCAAAGGGTAAGATTTCCCTGAACCTAAAACAAACCTTTTCCTCACCATTCTTTTTTTCAACAACTTCTTTGACGCAATGGAGGATTGTAAAGTTCGTCTTTGCAGAAGATTCTTTGAGCGAGTACATCTTCTCGTGGAGTAGGCTTATCTCCACCTCCATCTCCCTCTGACAACTCACTATAGATTTGACGGAAAAAACGAAGAGCGGTATTGCTACGAGGGTCACCAGGGCTACCAAAATCAGCCAAACTAGAAAGCCAGGAACGGAAACTTTCACAATTCTCACCGAAAATATTTTTCACAATCGGAAATGTATTCGTTTTTTTCGTCCAACATTTCCTTGCATTCTTCAGAAAGGGAGTTGGGACAGTTGTTTTCGATTCCTTCGTGCATGCAGCCTAGGCAAACCTCCATCGCTTCCTTCAAGCAATCGCTGAACTTTTTCCTTTCCCCAGAAATCTTAACGTAGGTGGCGAGCATGCAAATAGCAACGACCGCAACGAGTATGCCAAGGATTAGCATGGCTATGAAGCTTTTCTCCATCCTCAACCCTCCTCCAGCTCTCCCAAGTACTTCCTACAATCGCTAATCACGCTCCCCGTCTCGTTCAGCTTTTCCTTGCACACTGCATACTTTCCTGCCAGCGTGTTGGGACACTGAGTAGGATCTGCGTTGCGAAACTTGCACTGGAGGCAAATCTTCCTCACCTCAAAGAGACATTCCTCGAACGAAACGCCGCTTTTCCACGGCTTAATTCCCCACAGATAGATGATACCCGCCCCTATGACGATGACGATAAGCATCAACACAATCCCAACAGCGACTTTCACCGACATACTGTTTTTCCTGAAGAAGCTAACTTACGGAAACGAACCTGAAAACATAGACATCCCGCGAGCTGACTTTCCTCACCTTTCACCTCCTAGGAGGCTACTACAATCCACGCAAATTTGGTTCTCTTCGACACCAGCATCACAACTGGTGTTAAGGTACCCGCTCAACAACTTTCTACAAGAGTTGGCGGTGGTCGCGTCTACGTACGTTACTACACAGCGTGTGTAAGTTCCACTAAGCTTACACATCCCGCAAAAAGTCACCGCCCTCGACCTACAGTTTTCAAATGTAATCTGACCCTTTCCTGAGAGGAACTGTGTGTATATAAGGTATCCTATCACTCCCAGGACTATGATACCCAAAACTATCAGGATGATCTGATGTACCGCTATTCCTTTCATACAAAAAATTTTTGTTTTTAAGCTAACTTAAAGCTTACACTTACCGTCGATGCAGGCCATTTCCATTCCCCTTTCTTCCTCGATGCAGCAGGGTTTTTTACACACGAACCACGTGCTCCAACAGAAAATATCCGGCCATGAACAAGTTTCCTTTTTCCTAGCACAGACTTCCTCAACCGGTTGAGATGGTGGGGAAATTCCCACTACATCTTTTTGCTCGTCTAGGAGAAGCGAGAACACGCGAACCTTTTTTCCAGAAAACCTCTCGAAGGTTAGAAAGGTTACCTCCAGCTTTTTCTCGCCGGGGTCGAGGACGCCGGAGTTGAAATACTCGGAGATCGGAGATACAGCAACCCCAGACTCGTTGTATCCAAGGAAAAAGACCCTTACTTTTTTCGGAAAACCGTGGGAGAGCTTAACCTTGCATTTCGACGAATGACCGTCCTTCCAACACCCGAAGCTATCGATGACGTTGCTCTCTTCCTCCACTCTACCGATTTTTATCGTTATCTCGTTACTCCCTCCCTCGGGAATCACGCAGAAAAGGTTTCCGTCCTCAAATATGTCCTTCGAGTTCCTTAACGAGAGGGGATAGTAGACCAACCCCTGATAGCACTTTCCGCCTTTCAACAACCACGCTGGAACTTCGCAGGAAAATGAAGTATCGCTTGCTTTCTCGCAATGCAGTATCGAAACAAGCTTTTCCGTGTAATCATCCTTTCTTTCGAACACGAGGATATAGGCATGAGCGTCAGAAGGTATCGTGAAGGTGGATTGAAGGTAGATCCTACAACTGCCTCCTTCCGGACAGGTGTTCTTCCTGGGCAAGCATTCCCACCCTTCCTCGGTTTCGACGCACTGGTAACCGCTTTCGCAGGGAATTTCGCATCTACTTTCCTTACACTTCCCGCTAACCCTGTCGCAGAAGTATCCTTCTCCGTACTTCTCCTTGCAAATCTCGTCGCTAGGGAGATAACCAAGCTCCGTACATACCATGCACTCCGAGTACTCTTCCAACTCACCAAGCTCACACTCTCCCGAGAGTAACTTGCCCATCAAACCGAAGTAAGCCACCGTTTTGTTGATCGTTACGTTTCCCAGCTTTCCGACTAACCCTACTGTAACGAAGTACCCCACGAGTCCTACAAAGAGGAGCATTAGAATTACCGAAGTTACGAGCTCGGTGGAAATTCCAGCGAACATACTTTTCATCCTTGCCTCCCCATCAACTTAACTCAGGAAAATTGGTCAGACGGCCACTTGTTTTGTATTTCTCCCCAACTTCCGCATATCTCTCCCGTTGCACCGATGACGTAAAGCGCTGCCAAACTCCCTACCCCGCCGGTACCGATGGTGAAAGCTATGCCCGCTGCCGTCGCAAAAGCTTCACAGGCAAGAGCCGCGACGTTGCCGGTCTTTGTTTTTCGAGGAACGCAATAGTTGGGCGTTAAAGTAGAGGTTTTAGGTTCTGTGAACGAGATTTTCACCGCCTCGACGCTTTGCGAAGAGCCCGACAAAAACATATCTATGGATTGAAACCAATTTGAGGGGGCGTCCTTGCATTGGGTTATGGGAACGTACTCACCATCCCTCGTTCTCTTCACGTTGAGTAGCTTGAACTGAAGCTCGTACTTACATCCTTCTGTTTCGTTGAGGGTCAAATCTACGGAAGGGTTGTTCTCAACCCTCTTCAAAAAGTCTTCCCTAACGCAACTCACGTAATCAACATACTCTCCAAATTCTCCTGTCCTCTTAAACTTGTTTTCGCAATACTCCCTACTCACCGTGAAGACGTCCTCATTTCCTACCGTGATTTTTTCCAGTGTGAATTTACAAAATTCCCACGTTTCACCATGCCTTTCACAGGTTCCTTTCTCGCAACATTCGTACCCGCAGCTTTTATCTTCCCTATAGATTACCCCATGCTCTTCAATAACCTTGCATCTACACTTCCTCTTGAAAGCCTTGTAGGCAATTTCGTTTTCAGACACGAACTTCCCGTCGCAGCTCATGGTGCTTTTCTCCACAACCACCGTAGCTTCGCAAGGACTAACGGCCCATCCTCTCCACTGCTCATGCCCTACCACGTTTCCCACTATGGTCTTTATCTCTGTTATCACAAAGGTTGTGGACGGTTTTTTCAGCGTAATGTTGTAGGTGATTGGGGATGGGAAAAAGATTGAAGGTATGTACAAACAAAGAGAGTTAGCCCCGCAGGTCGTGAAGAGTTCTGATTTCATCTCCTGCACTGCGAGAAGGTAACCGGCTGCTGCCACCCCAGACGCTAGTGGCAAGATTCTTTTCTTACCCTTCCAAGCTGGCGGTAGTCCCATCCCTCCTTTTCCCATTACCACAAGTTTTTCCCACAGTTTAACAGCCTCTTGGGCTTCCACCCCTTCGCTCGCTACCCTCTCGATCTCATCGCCTATCTTTTCGGCAAGTCCTTTTTCCCCGGTCTCCAGCTCAACCCTCTCGATCAACCTTTTCATTTCTTTCATTCCGTCGTTCACGTACTCAGCAACCCTTTTCCAAAGCCTGGCCTCAGCCTTCTCGCTCATCGCACCCACACCCATCAAGTAGCCTTCGGTGCCATAGATCTTCCTCGCCTCTTTCGTCACCTTGATCGCTTTCTTGGAAATTTCACTTTCCAGCGTGCTTATAAGGTCCTCCAGTTCCTCGGGGGGTAGCAGGTCTTTCAACGGTTTCTTCATCCTCTCGTCGGAGGCTGCCTTAGAAAGCCTTTCGATTACCTTTTCTGTCTCTTCCTGTTGCAAGAAGATTTCTATCTCTTCCGACTTTGCACCCTTGTCCCTGAGGAAGTTCCTGAAAGCGTCTTCGATTCTTTCTCCGATCTCTTCCTCGGAAAGTCCTTCGAGCTCGCCCTTGAGCTTTTTCAACCTCACGTAGCTAAGGACGTCGTCGAAAAGCTTTCCACCGAACCTCTTATCACCGATTCCCAACTCCTTGGTTAACTCTCCTATCATTTTCCTACACTCTTTCAACTTGATCTCTGGGTCTTGGAAGATTTCCGCAAGCTTCTCGACTACCCTCTTCTCCAACAAAAGGTTGGCCCTACCGCAGAGCACGTCCCTTACCACGGCGCCCCTGACCAAACTCTTAACAGCCTGCTTGATGCCCTTCTTTGCAATCTCCTCCCCGAACATACTTTGGATTATTTTGCTTTCAGCGGCCTTGAAGGCGACCTCCCTACTCTCCCTATTCACTATTACCAAACTCTTACCCCCCTTTTTTAGCAGAGATTTTCCTACGGAAAATCCTTCCAGACCAACGTTCAGAGCACCACCTATGGCAGCACCTATCATTACGGTATCTAGAGTCGTGTACCTCCAGTAATCCTCCGCACCCACCGGAAAAGTTTCGTAAAAGATGACATACTGAGGAGAGCCTATGAGAGTCGTGAAGGCCGCACCGAACTGCTGGAGAAAGTCTCCAGCAATTCCTCCCAACCCGTAGTTGCTCAGGATTTCCGAAGCAGCTTGCAACGATTCCACGGGCGGTATCTTCTGGTTTAGGATAAAATCATAAACCTCACACTTCCACTGCTGATCTTCCTTGTAGCATTTCACCGAGCTTACATCTCCGACTCTGCTCATGCACACGTAGCTACTAGTAGCTCCCGTCGCACCAGTCGGCTTGCATGCGACGTCGAAATCTCCGGTAAACTCTACTCCTTTGTCGCTTGCGAGGCTAGTGATTTTCATCGTAGCCGTCGTGGACATTCCGGCTAAGGCTTCGAATATGTTCGATACACCTCCAGGCCAGTTGAAGGATTTATCACAAGTCTCGACGGTGGGGTCGTTGGTAGCTACCACGTCGATTGCACAAGCCAAGGCTGCCATGCTGGTGAGCTCCCTGTACGGCTTGGTAGGGCCGAAGAAGAGTTTCCACGTTAGAACTTGGTAGAGCATGTAAACAACTACTGCAGCGACTATCACGGCGATGATGATGCTGACTATTTTACCCTTCCAAGCCATCTTTTCATCCAGGAATCTTTATCCACGAGATTACCTTCTCCCAAAAGGAAAAGAACTGCTGGCTGAAGTTCTGAAAGTTAGTGACAAACCAATAAGCTACCACAGCGATTACCACTATCATTATCAGCACGAACACCGCAAGCCTTGCTGCGAGACCTTTCACTACTATCACCTACTTGAACGGCGTAATCTTTTCGAAAAAGGAATACAACATCTTGACTAACGGCTCGAAGAGTTCGAGCACTTTTTCTTTGCTGGTGAATAAAAAGTAGACTCCTACGAGGAGCACCAAGAACGCCAAGACTATCGCCGCTATTATCGCAGGGGCTTGCACGCATTTCTTCATGATTAAATTTTTGAGTTTAATAAAGAAAAATGTTCCACCGCTAACCCGCTAAATGTTAACCTTTCTTTAAATATCTCACAGCTTCCAAAGAGGCTTTTGCCCCTTCCCCGCAAGCTACGATTATTTGCTTAAATGGTATCGAGGTTGCGTCTCCAGCGGCAAAAACACCTTTTTTAACATTTCCCTCTGGAGAGAAAGTTCGACAAAGTTCATCGATAATTATTTGACCGTTTTCATCAAGCTTTATGAAATTTTTGAGCCAACTTGTCTCAACAATAAAACCTCTTTGAACGAAAAGACAATCTAGCTTAATCCTCTCGACCTTCTTTACACCATCGACTTCATGTTCTATTTCAACGCTCTCAAGTCTTTCATCACCGAACAACTTCCTTACCTTACCGTTCTCGTAAATTTCCATGTGACACCCTTTAGTCTCGATTTCCTCTTCAACCCTTCCTTCGAAAAACGCATAAACCTTGGCAGCGACCTTACAAGCCTCGGTTATCCAAGGAACCATCAGTGTTGACGGTCCGATAATTCCTACCTCCTTATCTTTGAACAAGGGAAGGTCGCATAACAAACAATATGATATCCCCTTTCCCACGAATTCCTCTTCTCTTTCGACCCCCAACTTTTTCGGCGATTTCCCGCAAGCTATAATCACGGCTTTTCCGACGAGCTTGCAAAACTTCCCTTCAACCACGAACTTCGAGCCGTTTTCCTCTATGCTTATCACCTCGTCGAAGATTATGGGCACTCCAAGATTCGAAACCTGCGCGTACATTTTAGAGATGAGCTCCTTCCCGCTTATCGACATGAAACCTGGATAATTCTCTATCTTCTCAGCTAAAACAGCTTGCCCACCCACGTCCTTGGTTACTATCGCTACGTCGATTCCCATCCTTTTGGCAAAGATGGCAGCTGTCAACCCAGCAGGACCGGCGCCTATGATGATGAGGTCGTGAAATTCCATGAGTAATCTTTTTGTTTTACAACCAAGAAAATTTAAAACATGGGAAGCAAGTTTTGGAAGGACCTGCTCGTTGCGATACTGACGCTCTTCTTCAAAAAATCCAGGGAAAAGCTTGTCAGGAAGCTCGCGTTCATTTTTCTCACGCTGTTTTTCGCCCTCCTCGGATTGGTATTCCTGGCCCTAGCAATCGTGGATATCTTAGAAATCTACTTCCCGCCTGTGGCGGCTAAGTCGCTGCTAGCGTTAACCTTTTTTATCCTTGCGGTAATATTTAAGTCGAGGTGGTAAGATTCTCCGGAGGAGGAAGAGGAAAGAGCCGAAGAAAATTTTTGAAGGAAGCTTGGAGGATATAAAAAGCGAGGCCCAGAGATTGATCGTGGATATAATCGCTAAGGTCGACGAGATCAGCAGGTATGTCAAAAGCCTTAAGAAGGTTTCCGTCGAGGATTCTAACATCTCCGTCAGGACGACGGAGACGGAAGACCTAGAAATAGACCTGAGGCTCAAGCTCCTCTTCAAGAGGAAGTGACGCAACCGCCGACACGAAAAACGTCAGTAAGGCTTCCTGTAATCCGTCCTGAGTAGCCTTTTTATTCTCTTCGCTCTTTCTTCGCTTATCCCTCGAACCCTGCAAAGGTCGGTCTCGCTCGCCGAAAAAACCCTCTCGACAGTCCCGAAGTACTCCAGCAACCTCTTCGCCAACGTTCTTCCTATTCCGGGTAGCATCGAGACTATTTCCTCTTGCAACCTCCTTATCTCCTTCGGCTTTTTTGCTAAGGTGAATGAAATATCCATTTTATTTTCTTCCTGCTCCTTTCTTGCTATCCAGTAGATTATTCTCGCAGTCTCTTTTTCGTTTGCGGACCTTACTACAGTGAGGTCGAACTTTACTATGAGCGTCGCCAACGCTGCCGCAAGCGCATTCTTGTTTATCCTCCTTTGCGACCAACCCTCTACTATCAGCACCGGCTTCTCGAAGTTCTCCCTTAATTTCGCGGCCTGTTCGAACACCCTTCCGCTAACGATCGAATTTACGAAATCGTCATAGCTCTTCCTTTCTATTACCACCCTCCTCTCTGAACATACAAAATCCCCAACATCCAAAGAAGCGAGGTTAACCCTGATACCGAATTCCTTCAAGAACGAGCACACCTTCTTTTCCCTGTAATCGGCGATTACTGTTAGCCCCTTGGGTTTCAGTATCTTCTGAATCCCCCTTCTATCGGAGTTCACAAGTACTCACCTTCCAGTTTTACGATTTTGTACTCGAAGTTCACGATTATACCGTTGTTCTTCAACTCCTCGAGAGCTTTCTTCCTCACATGCCTTGGCAGATTTTCTGGTGGGAATATACCTTTCAACCCTCTACCCTTTTTAAGAAAGGCTTTCAAGAATGAGAGTGCGCAGACAGAGGTGGGATAAGAAATGTAGGTCGCTCCGGGCATGAGAGAGAGTATCTTTTTTTGTGACGGGAATATCACAAAATACCTTGACCTCGCTTGCCTGTTGCTCACACTCCCGTAAACGTCTACGAAGATTCCGAAGACACCGTCTTCAACGACACCCTCCTCCAAAAGTCTTAAGAACTTCTTGCCAGCCGGTGGATTCGGTATCAGGGAAGCGATGAAATCACCCACAGCAACCTTTATCTTCCCGAGGTTTATTTCTTTATCGCTCAGCATTCCAAGCCTGTACAGAGCTCTTAAGATTTCCACATCGCTACCACTACTCATCACCAGCAGCGATCCTGTGTCAACGAAATACGGCAACGTGAAAACCTCGTCGTGAGGAACGAGATAGCAATACCTTTTTCCGAACGGTTTTGGAAAATCGTAAAGCGCTACCCTCTTGAAAATCCTTTCCTTGACAAACCTTCCCTTCAGAAAGACAGTTGCCGAGCTAATTCCTATATCGAAAAGCTCTTCCTTGGACCAAGGTGGCACGAATCTCTTTCCCTCTTGCTCTTCGAACGTCCTTATCTCTATTCTTTCCACTTTTTCGAAACTTTTAGAAGCTTCCTTCGCAAGCACGTTACTCAACCCAGGAGAAGCACCGCTGTTTATGAGACCTACCAACCCGTTTTCCTCAAACTTCTCGTGGAAGCAAAGCTGTTCGGCCTTGTTCTTCATACCGTAGCAAGCGAAATCCATGTAATTAGCTCCGCAGGCAAGAGCGTGGGAAAGCACTATAGGGTTTAAAGGGACTTCCCTTTTCTGCAAGTACGAAAATGTTGGTAGAGCGTTTATCAGCCAGTCGAAACCTTTTAACAAAGTTCTTGCCCTACCCTTTTCTTTAACATCAAGCTTCTTTACCTCAATCTCCCTTTCCTCAAGAAAGCTTCTCGCTCTCCTCAAGTTTCTGTCGAAGCAAACTATCTCGTCGACGAATTTTTCCTTAAGCAACAACCTCGCTACACACGAGCCTATAGCACCGCATCCTAATACAGCAATCCTCATAATTTCACCCCATAGCCCAGTAGAACAGCGTGCCTTTGTACTTTTCCCTTTCCAGCGCTTTTTCCTTTTCTTTCTTCGCCTGCGTCAGGATGCTCTTCATTTTCCTTTCCTTGAAGAAAGAAGTCCAGTAGTAAGCCTCGTCTCTCGTTCCCTTCGTGACGAAAAATACTACGTTACCCGGGGCGGTCCTTCCCGTCCTCCCGTACCTTTGAATCCTCCTTATCTCGCTGGCTACGTTGTCGTAGAATATTACCGTGTGGACGTCAGCTATCGACAACCCCTCCTCCCCTATGCTGGTGGCTATCAGGACGTTGAACGCACCCCGGTTAAACTCTTCAAGGATCTTGATCTGTTCCTCTTGCTTGAGGCCCCTGCCCTCCTTCATGGCCTGACCTATCAAGACCTTACACTCGACGCCTTCCCCGCTCAACCGCTCGTAGATTTTCTCGACGGTAGACCGGTAGTTCGCGAAAACGATTATCCTCCTCCTATCGTCCTCCCTCAGCAAGTCCAGGACAACGTGCTTGAGCTTGTCGAGCTTAGGGTGTTCTACACCTCCTCTCACGGCCTCCTCCGCTAACCTCACGGCCTCCCTGACCCTCACGTCGTTGAGAACCCTCCTGTCGGAAAGCTTTCTGCTGCTCCCCAACTTTCTGAGGTATTCCAGCAAGGAAAACACCCCCTGCGTTTCTAAGAGTTCCAGGGCGTGGGAGATCTTCACCGCTTCTATCGTTTTCATCATCGCCACCGCGAGAGAAGCGTTCCCCCTTTCACCCTCCAAGTACCTTCCCATAAGCTCCTCTTGCAGGGAAAGCAACTCCTTTTTGGTGGGCTTCGTCGTGGACACCCAGCCCCTGCTTTTGAGCCAGTTTACGTTTTCGTGAACCAAATCCTCGAGCAAGGCTTTTATCCTCTTGAGCTCATCGGGCAGTTCCACAGTAATCCACTTCTTCTTCACAGGCTGGACATATGGGATTACGTCCTCGTCCCTCTCGCTCCTTATTTCTATGTTCTGGATAAAAAGACTTTCACAAATTTCCTTGACCCTCTCGTAATCGCCTCCAGGAGACGCCGTCAAACCCAAGATCAACGGGTAGCGGGACTGCTCGACGTAAAGCTTGGCTATCCGCGGGTACGGGTACCTTTTGACGGACCTGTGACACTCGTCCACGACCAAGAGAGAGAAGTTCTCGAGGCTCAGTACCCTGCGCTCAACGTCGTTGACTATCAGCTGGGGGGTTGCGAAGATTATCCTCGATTCTCCGTATATTCCCACCCTTTTCGACGGCGGTATCTTTCCGGTGACGGCGAGCAACCTCCTTTTCTCCAGGTTGAGGTGTCTCGCGAACGTTTCCCTGTGCTGGTTGACTAACGGCCTGGTGGGGGCTAGCACCAGAGCCTTGCTCTCGGGATACTTCTCCAGCCTGTCCGCGGCCAAGGCTATGGCTACGTAAGTTTTACCCATCCCCGTCGGAAGGACCACCAACGTATTTTTTTCCTTCGCGGACTCGACGAGAGCCCTTTGGTACTGTCTGAGCGAGAACCCCTCCCTAAGGAGACGCATTCTCACACCCTGAGTGAGTCTCGGTAGTTTGCGACTATTATTAACTTTTTCCCGAAATTTTAAAACTTCACAAACCAAACATTAACTCATGGATATGGCAACAGTAAAGATTTTCGTTCACATGCTCACGATGGTTTCCTCTTTGCTTACCGGGATGATTGCAATCCTTTTAGGGAGAGAATTTTCTGAAAAGCTCGGATTGTTTGGTGTACCATGGTATCTTTTTTCAGTAGCCTTTTTCACTCTTTGTATTTTCACCATTTCCAAACTTTTCGAAACCGTCGGAAATGCTGTAATACCCACACTCTTTCAAGAATTACTTACGTTACTTTCTATGATTTTCCTCTTAGGAGGGTTTTCGCTTCTTTTCTTCAGGCTTTTTCCGCATATTGAAGTTATGAAGCTAGAGGAAAGAGCAAAGGAACTGAAGCTGTTAATCTCAGCTCTCAGTGAAAGGAAAGATGAACCATCCCGAGAGCTTGTAAATAATTTAAGGAGCGAGCTAATTGATATTGAAGAAAGGATAAGAAGGTTGAGGCGATGATCGAGAGGATAGAGAGCGGAATCCCTGGGCTGGACGAGTTGATTGACGGGGGATTCGTGAAGAATTCCGTCAATCTTATCGCCGGCCAAACTGGAACTGCGAAGACGATCTTCTGCTGTCAGTATCTCCTCCACGGCTTGAGGAACGGCGAAAAAGGACTGTACGTCAGTCTGGAAGAATCTCCGGAAGAAATCCTGAAGGATATCTCGGTTTTCGGTTGGGATAAAGAGTTCAGGGAGTACATTAAGAAAGGTAACCTGATTTTCGTCGCTGAGTTTCCGACCAGCTTCAGGGAGCTGACGGACGTGACCGTCGACCTGATAAGGAGGTTGGGGGCGCAAAGGTTTGTGCTCGATAGCTTGTCGGTAGCCACTATGGGGTGGGAGATGGGAAGGTTGGACTTGGGGAAGATGAGGAGGGAGCTCTTCGAGTTCATAAGCGCTTTAAAGAAAGAAAACGTTACGAGCTTGCTCATAGTCGAGATTCCAGAAGCGGAGAAAAAGATAAGCAGGTTCGGTTTCGAGGAGTTCGTCGCGGACGGGATAATAATCCTTTATTACTTGGAGTATGCTGTCGGAGGCTTCAGCAGGAGTTTGAGCATAAGGAAGATGAGGAGAACCGCTCACGCTACTGACATTTATCCCTTTGAGATTACTAAGGAAGGGATTGTCGTGAAGAATGTGGAGAAAAGATAATCGGCTAAAGGAGCATCAGCTCGGGGTAATTCTGTCTGCGCTTAGAGAGCATCCTTCACCGCTCTTCTTCCTAGAGC
>CAYUFF010000021.1:0-13534 GCA_964444075.1 uncultured archaeon | reverse complement strand
GACTTACCATTTACCTCACCGTGGATGCTGCTACGATCAAGAGCACAACAAATATAATTAGTCCAGCGGCTAAAATAGTAATGTCTGCGGAAGGTGTCGCTCCCGACGGTGCTCCGGGACCTCCCAAGATACCCGCCCATATCACTCCTATGAAACCGCTGGTAATTACTAGCGTGAATCCTATCGCCAGCATTACCCAGAGCGTCGTCCTCCTCTTCATGGCTTCTGCCAGAAACTTCGGCAAGTTCGGGTAAAAGAACGAAGCCAGGAGCATCGCTACCAAAACGACGAGTATCCACACGCTCGCTTGCGCTACGAAGATTGCCAAGTTTTGGACTATGCTAAACCCTGTGAGGAAAGGGTAAAGGATTAGGAAGAAAGCGAGTGCCAAAGCTGCGATTCCGTTGATTACCGGCGATTCTCCCAAAACCTTCGATTTTCTCAGGATCGCGTAGAAAATGGCGAGGAAAAACACGAAAGCCAGGATATCGAAGAAACCCGTTTCCAACATCCTCTGGACGGCCGGCTGAAAACTTTGTGCCATTAATTAATTTTTATGCCTTGGAAAAACTTAAAAAGTTTTGAGGGTCGAGTCACGTCGCTGGACCGTTTTTCCCTCACAACTTCCTCCCGAGCTTTTTCTTCAGCTTCAGTATCTCACTTTCGACCCTTTCCAGCTCCTTCCTCACGGACTTTTCCAGCTTTTTGTCCCCCTTGGATTTCGCGAGAGAGAGCTGACCGATTAACTCGGCTTTCCTGAATTCAAGCTTCCCCAACTTTTCGATATCACTAAGCTCCCTTTTGCTAACCCCCTTCTTTCCCACGAAGAAAGTTCCCACGAAAAGCAGGAAGAGCGAGAACAGCAGGAACGGCACCCCGTTCGCAATCGTCGCTGCTATGCTGACCTTATCGAAGGCCGTCGGGAGGAGGAAAGGAAGGGAAAATGTCACCGTTGCCGAGAGTAGGATAGAAAACTTCCTGCTCAAACCCAAACACCTTACCACGAAGTAAAAGAGCGAGAAGATTAGCAAAAACGCTATCAACGTAGCGTTAGCGGTAAGTTGTTGAAGTTGCGGAAGCGGTAACGCTTGTTGGACCATTGAGTTCACCTCACCATCCACCAAACGAAGAAAAATACAACGGCCATCACTCCTATAATTCCGAGGATGGTATAATCAAGGTTCAAACCCATCTGACTTACTGTCGGAAGCTTACTCGTTATTCCCGTGGATGCAAAAAGGTAAATCACCATTCCTACGGCGATCAAAAAGGTTAACCAATGTCCTCCCTTTATTCCCATGGCCATCGCCAGCATCGCTGAAAAGAAAATGAGTAGCACCATCGCGAGTATCAAAATCGTCGTTCCCAAGAAGAGCTGGGAGAGGAATTGGCTGAAGGATATCCCCAGCGGGTTGTAAGCTACTACCAAAAAAGAAATCGCTAGAGAAACGATGAGGTTAACCTTCCTCGTCAACGACGAAGTAGGTTCTCCGAAGACTTTCAGTTGATGGAGGATTATGTAGAAAATGGAAAACGTGAGGATGAACGGGATGAAGTAATCGAGGATGAAAATGTCTAGCGAAATGTTTTCTAGCATGCTTCCACTAGACGCAGGCCGTAACGAAAGTTTCCAACGTGGGGTGTATCATACCCTGAATAAAACTCCATAGGGCACCGAGGATTATGATGAAGATGATTATCACGAAGACGAACCCGACCAAGCCGGTAACTCTTCCGAAAGCCCTCGCTACCATTACAGCCAGAACGAAAAACACGAACCCTATCCAGAAGTTGAACTGACTCAGAATCGTCCTTATGGGAAAGAGGTTGAGCATGATCAAGGCGAGGATGAAGCTGACCACGACTACAACCTTCATCTCCGGTTTCGTTAGCCCGTGCACGACCTGACCCTGAGGTGTAGCCCTTTCGACGAGCTGGTTGAAGAGGTAGAAGAATACCAAGAAAAAGATCGCGAAGAAGAACATCAGCGGGAGGATCTTCACCTTGACGATGCACTCGAAGCACTGGGGGGTTATCTTTGCTCCCGTGCACGGTCTCGGAGCTTCTCCGAGGATTGAGAGGAATATTCTCGCGTCCCAACCCTGCGCTACCGACAGCTGTTGGAAGAGTAGCAACGAGAGGATTAACGAAAGGAGGAGATTGAGGTGGCTACCGTAAGCTCTCCTAACCCGCTTTACCATAATTTTCACTTGCCTCACGAGTTTAAATAACCTTAGGATGCCACTGTCATCCTGGGCTGCTCCACCTTGAAGCCCTCTTGTACGAACCACTTCCAGAATCTTCCGACCCTGCTCTCCCTTCCTTGAGGCACGGTAGGTTGTGCTTGAGTTTCTTCGCCTTCTCCCAGTTGAGGTTGCAGTAGCGTTTCGAGCTTATAAGTGGTTTCTACCGGGTAAGTGAAAGTGCGCTTTACGTTCTCCACCCAGTAGTTCATTTCTCCTTTCAGGGTGTTTTGCAGGAGGTCTACGTACTTTTGGTGCAGTTCTCCTATCCTTCCCATCATCACTCTCATCGCTTCCTCTTTCTCGCCGAAGATACCTTTGTACAATTCCACGATTGCTTCCCTCATTTCACTGATGAAAGCCATAGCGAAGTAGTTTAAAAGTTCCTCAGAGTAGGAGGCCCTCACTATCAACTCTCCTGGATCTCTTCCGAACCTTTCCAAAATCCTTTCCTCAAACCTTTTGGTAGCCTCCTCCCTCTTTTCCAATGCCTGGGAGACATCTTCTTTGGTCTCCATACCCACGTGGGCGGTGAGCTCCTCGTAGAACAGACGCATGATGTCCCCGACTCTTCCCCTCATGTACGCCGTTAACGACGGTGTATCCGCGAGTACTTCCGTTACTAACCATTTATAAAGATTCTCATCGGACCTCTTAACATTCAGTAAAATTCTTGCAAAAGGCCCGCGGAGTTGGGGAAGTTTAAACTCTTCCGTTAGCGCATCGCTCGTTACATACATCCATGCGTAGTCCTCCCAAACGGGATAAGGAATCCTCCCCAGCGAAGTTACGTAATTCTTGATCGCGTAGGGGAGCACCTTCTTAAAATATGTATTTACTCTATCCCAGAACCCCCATTCGTGGGGAGGTTTCACAGAATATTTTAACTCCGCCGTAACATCTCTGTAGACGTCACCCTCCTCGAAAAGCTGCTCTCCCCACCTTCTTATCTCATCACATTCTCTCCGCATTTTATCACTACTAATAAGTAAGAACTAGGGTATTTAAAGCTTTCGGTTCACCTTTTCTCCTCTATCTTCCTGACCAACTCGGAAAGGGCCTTCACCGATTCTATCAACGCCGGGAGGACGTTCTTGAAGACTTTTTCCATGCTCCCCACTCTCGCGTTGATGTCCTCGACGAGGGCTTTCGTTTCCTCAGCCCTGCTCTTTGCTTCTTCCTGGAGCATCTTCATTTCGAGGACCTCGCTTACCTTTACAGAGAGTTCCGCCATCCTCCTTTCCAACTCTTCTTGCCTCCTGCTGAACTCTTCCATCCTCCTCCTGACCTCACTCAACTTCTCATCCACCAAGTAGTCTATGTACTCCTCGGTCGCGTAGCTGGCTACTGGATACTCGTGAACGGGGTAGGCTTCCTGAGGAGGATGCGGCTCTCGTTCCTCCTCGCGTTTTGCTGGCAGCACCGGCGGTGGTAAGGACGTTTCCGGTACCTCGAGCTCTTCCCCCTTCTTCACGAGCTCCTCATAGGGTAAGGGAGGCTTGAGTTCTTCTTTCTTCTCCTTTTCTTTCGGAGCCGGGGGCGCTCCGACACCCTCCGTAACGCCGAACTTCAGGGCTTGGGTCAGCGCTTTGTCTATCTCCTCCGGCGAGAAACCCTCGTTCCGAAGGATGTCTATGATTTCTGGTTCAGAAAACCCTTTGGAAGCTAGGTCCTTCACCCTCTCCACGGGCACGTATCCTTTACCGTGGACCCTCTTCCCGAAAAGCGGCATGGACTCACTTAAAAAATAGTTGTCGCGCTTCCACTTAAATGTTTGGAGACCCGAAAGTACTTCTCTTCGAGCCACCGAACTTACCTTTAAGTGTGACCTGAAAAAAATTAATCTGAATGGGAAGATGGGAAGGTTCAAGTTCATAAAGTTCGTCGAAGAAGTTTCTAGGGAAGATTTGCCTAAGGTTGGCGGGAAGGCCGCGAACCTAGGAGAGATGGTGAAGGCAGGTCTCCCCGTCCCGGACGCTTTCATCGTTACCTGCGATGCCTACAAGGAGTTTTTGGAAGGGACGGGAATAAAGGAGAAAATCTTCGAGATTTTGAGAAATACGGACGTTAACGAGCCAAAGCAATTGCAGGAGAACACGAGGAAAATAAGGGAAATCATCGAGACGACGCCGATGCCAGAAGAAATAAAAGGAGAAATCGTCGAAGCCTACAAACTCTTATCCAAAAAGTTCGGGAAGGAAGAGGGGTACGTTGCCGTGAGGAGCTCTGCTACCGCAGAAGACGTGGAAGGAGCTTCTTTCGCAGGGCAGCAGCTAACGTTGCTGAACGTTAAGGGTGCTGAAGAAGTGGTGAAAGCTGTTAAGAAATGTTGGGCATCGCTTTTTACTGCAAGGGCGACTTTCTACCGAGCGCAAAAGGGTTTCGAGCACGAGAGGGTGTTGATAGCTATTCCTGTGCAAAAACAGCTCGGAGCTCTGAGCAAAGAGGAATACTTGAAAGGTCGCTACAAGGCTGGCGTTGGTTTCACGGTCCATCCTGCTACTGGCGAGAAGGATAAAATCGTGGTAGAAGCCGCTTGGGGTCAGGGAGAGAGCGTCGTTAGCGGAGCTGTCACTCCAGACACTTACGTGATAGACAAGAAGACTGGGGAAGTCTTGGAGGTGAAGATAGGAAGTAAGGAAAGGATGAGGATTGCGAAGCCTGAGGGAGATTTAGAGGAGATCGAAACTCCCGAAGAGATGAGAAAAGCGGCTTGTCTAACGCGGGATGAGCTAAGACAGCTTTGGGAATTGGCAGTAAAGTTGGAAGAGCACTACAAGTTTCCGCAGGATTTTGAGTGGGCTTCCGAAGGCGGGAAAGTTTATCTCCTCCAGTCTAGGCCGGTTACCGTTTTTTACGAAAAAATCGAAGAAGAGGTTAAGGTCAAAAAACCTCCGTTGGTCAAAGGTCTGGCAGCTTCCCCTGGCGTAGGAATCGGAAGGGTGAAAATAGTTCTTTCAGCAGAGGAAATAGATAAGGTCGAGAAAGGCGACGTTCTGGTCACAAGGATGACGAATCCCGATTTTGCCCCAGCGATGAAGAGAGCAGTAGCCATAGTCACGGATGAGGGCGGAATTACCAGCCATGCGTCAATAGTAAGTCGGGAGCTCGGTATCCCTTGTGTAGTAGGTACGGGCAACGCAACCCAAGTTTTGAAGGATGGTATGCTAGTAACGGTCGATGGGAGGAGCGGGTTTGTTTACGAAGGAAAGGTCGAAGAACTGTTAGCAAGGGAGAAAGCTTTAGAAATAACTCCCGAGGAAGCAGCAAAGCTAAAGACCAAAACGAAAATTTTGATGAACCTAGGCGTTCCGACAGAAATCGAAAGGTACAAGAGTTTGCCCTTCGAAGGGATAGGTTTGATGAGAGTGGAGTTCATAATCGCAGAGTGGGTTAGGGAACATCCTCTTCATTTGATCGAGAGAGGAGAGGAGCAAAAGTTCATAGACAAGCTCGCCGAAGGAATTGCGATGGTCGCTAAGGCTATCTACCCGAGGTTCGTCGTCGTGAGGTTCAGCGATTTTAAGACCAACGAATACAGGAGATTGGTGGGAGGAGAAAAGTTTGAGCCCGAGGAAGCAAACCCGATGATAGGGTGGAGGGGTGTTTCAAGGTACATCAGTAAAGAGTTCGAGAAGGCTTTCAGGTTGGAGTGCAGAGCTATCAGGAAAGTGAGGAAAGAAATGGGTCTGGATAACGTTTGGGTGATGCTTCCTTTCGTGAGAACTACCTGGGAAGTGGAGAAAGTGCTGAAGATAATGGAAGAAGAGGGGTTGAGGAGAGGTGAAGAGAACTTTAAGGTCTGGCTCATGGCAGAAGTTCCGAGTGTTATCTTCCTCGCGGAGAAATTCTCAAAACTTTGCGACGGTTTCAGCATAGGGAGCAACGACCTAACCCAGCTCGTTCTAGGCGTCGATAGGGATTCTCAAATCCTAGCGAACATGGGATACTTCGACGAGAGGAACGAAGCCGTGCTCAGGGCTATGAAAAGGCTCATCGAAGTCGCCCACGAGAATAACGTTACCGTTTCCATATGCGGGCAATCGGTCAGCGTGTACCCAGAGATTACTGAATTCTTGGTGAAGTGCGGCATAGACAGCGTGTCCGTCAATCCCGACGTAGTTTGTAAGACGAGAAAGCTCGTTTACGAAATAGAAAAGAAGCTGAAAGTTCAGTAGCGCAGAAGGTTAATTAAACTTTTCTTGCTGGAAATGAATTTTCTTTCGTGAGAGACATCTACTCCATCGAGCCCCCGGAGAGGAAGAAGAAACATAAGAGGGTTTACAAGAAAGGTTATAGAAGGAGAAGGAGGAGAGAAGTGATCCTCAAATGAGCAAGGTAAAGTTTTTGTTAAGGGAGCCCGCCGCGTACGTTCCGAAGGAAAAAGCTTTGGTTATTTCAGACCTTCACTTGGGTATAGAGCTCGAACTGAAGAGGCGTGGGGTGAGGATACCTCCACTCAGGGAAAAGCTGGAAAGCAGGGTTAAGGAGCTCGCTCGAAGGGCTAGCGCGAAAAGGTTGATAATCCTCGGTGACTTGAAGCACGAGATAGGGAGCAGTAAGCTCGTGGAAAGGGAAATCGTTTCCTTCGTCGAAAACGTTTCGGAACTCGTCGACGTAACTTTGGTTCAAGGGAACCACGACGGAAAGATAAAGGAAATTCTGACTGGTACTGGGATAAGAATTTTCGGTAGCGGAGGTTTCAAGAAAAGAGAGTTCGGCTTCTTCCACGGGCATGCGTGGCCTTCTCCAGAGTTGCTTTCGTGCGATTGGCTCCTGATGGGGCACGTTCACCCAACGATAGAAATCGTCGACGAATTCGGTATGAGGTTCAAGGAGCAAGTCTGGGTGAAGAGCAGGCTTATTAAAGGGAAGTTGGTGAAGAAGTATTCGCTCGAAGAAGATAGAAAGCTGGGAAGGCTTAACCTGATAATCCTACCTTCCTTCAACACGCTGCTCGGCGGGGCCAACGTGCTGAAGCGCGAAGAGCTTTTATCGTTCGGTCCTCTCTTCAAGAACGGCGTCGTTGACTTGGAGAAGATGGAAATTTACGGGTTGGATGGTGTGCCCATCTTTTTCGAAAAATAGAAAAAGAAAATCCAAAAATCCTCGCTTTTATCTATTCACCCTCTATCCTTCCATGCTCGTACTTCAACCTTTCCGCAAGCTCTTTGAGCTTTATTACCGCATCCTCGACATTCCTAATAGAGACTATCAACTCGTCGATGACGTTCTCTATCTCTTTCTCAGCCTCTTCCCTCTCCCTCATCGCTTCGGCAAGCCTTTCTTCCTCGCTTTTCCTGAACACTTCTATTTGGAGAGTATCCAGCTTCCAAGAAATCTTCCCCTCTGCAATTTCGAAGTTCACCCTTATCGTGATCACATCGCTCTTCTCCACGTTCATCTCCTGTAGCTTGTTGAAAATGTGTTGATTAAGCTCTGCAGCAGCCCTTACGACTTCGTTGGCCTCTGCCCTTTTCTTGACGATGGCGAAGAGCGTTTTCCTTACTTTGTTCGCATAGCCTGCTGCCCTAACGAAGCCGGTAAATAACTCTTCCATGGCAAAAATTTGGTTGTAAAAAATTAAACCTTTTGGGTTAGAAAGCTAAGGAGCCAAGCAACCTAGAACATCATCCTTAGCAATAGCTCGACGATTATCAGTAAGATTACGCCCCACACGACATGTTCGGGCTTAAGCCTTAACAACTCTCTTTCCCTTTCCGAGTACCTTATGAGAGCACCGAAAGCTAACGGCAAGTAAGCCCTCTCGCCCCTCCTTCTCGCCACGGTTTCACCTCAATTGTAAATCGTATCCTCCAATCCTTCTCCCTCCTCATCCACGTAATTTTCCATGAACGTCTCTATAATTCTCGTGAAGAGCGCGAACTTCTTCAAGTCTACCGTTTCTCCTTCCACGTTTTCACACTCGCTGCTAGGGGTGTGCCGGCCGTAGCCCACCTTCTGTGCAGGGTAGCATTTGTCTGAGCGCCCTCAAAGGGGCTTGCATCTCATCAGGGTTGCCGGCCCGTTTCATCCAACCGCCTGCCATCACTCACCCTACGTTCATCGTTTCGCGAGCAGTTGGTCTCGTTTCTGATGCCGGCACAACCCTTTCGGGTTGCTGCTTTCGCAGCCCCTTCGATGGGTGGAACTTCCTCAGCCCTAGCTTTGCTAGGGCCGAAGCTACCTGGCCAGCCCACCCCATACTTAATTTACCACCGAAACCTTAAAAGATTTTATGGAGGTTAGTGTCCCTCGCGAGCTTGAGCTCGACTGGAGAAGCGTCCTGGATTTTTTGGAAGAGTGGGTAAAGAAGTACTTTTCGGAAAGCAGAAAAGAGAAGGCGATAGTAGGGATTTCTGGCGGAGTTGATTCGACGACCCTAGCTTTCTTCCTCACGAAGGCTCTCGGCCCGAAGCGCGTCCTCTGCGTCTCCCTTCCAGAGAGCGGTGTAACGCCGAAGTGTGATAGAACCGATGTGAGGAAGGTTTGCGAGAGCTTGGGAGTCGAAATGCTAGAGATGGAAATCTCTTCACTCGTGAAAGGATTCCTCAGGATCCTTCCTAAGGAGCTAAGGGCGCACAGGATAGCATACGGAAACCTGAAGCCAAGGATCAGGATGACGATACTCTACGCGGTCGCTAACTTGAGCGACGGAATCGTGTTCGGAAGCGGAGACAGGTCGGAGTACTACCTCGGGTACTTCACCAAGTACGGCGATGGTGCTGCTGACGTTTTTCCTTTCCTATCCCTCTACAAAACGCAAGTGAAGAAGCTGGGCGAAATCCTGGGCGTTCCGAAGAGAATACTAGCGAAGCCTCCGTCCCCGCGCCTCTGGAAGGGGCACCTTGCGGAGAAGGAGCTCGGAGCGAGCTACGAAGTTATCGACAGGGTTTTGTTCTACGCGAAGGATTACCCGGTACTAACTGGAAGAGTACTCTCTGACAAAGAGATCTCCCGGAGGGTTAACGTGGGCTTAGAAGTCGTGGAAATGATTAGGAGGAGGGAAATGGAGACGATGCACAAGAGAGCCCTCCCACCGTCTCCGCAGGTCTCCTACAAGTATTTTAAGTTTGTGGAGAAAGGTTAAGTATGGAGTTCTCACCCTACCTGTTGACGAGCCCCCTTTCCCTAACTTCTTACTTGCTAGTTTCTCTAATCCTAGTCTACACGGCCAGGAAGATGAGGGTTGGGAGGAGCATATTTCCCTGGCTGTTCCTCTCGATAGGAATCGTGACTGTATCCCTCGACCACGGAGTCGTGATACTCCAACTGTTCGGACATCACTCCGGACCACTTACGGAGTTCATACCATATCAACATTTCGCAGTCCTCGGGAGCCTGCTGGTTTACATCGGGGCCGTACTAATTTTCGTGGATAGGGTGGTGGAAATTTCAGCGCTGAAAAAGGAGTACGGCGAGGTGAGGAGAATCATAGAGAAGCTGAAGAAGAAGTACGTCTCGAGGGAAATAACCTACGAGGAGTTCAAGAAAATCTACCCGAACCTCGTGGAAAGGTTGACAGAGCTGGAAGTTAAAATAGAAGGTCTGCAGAAGAGGGCTTGAAAGTCTGTTTCACTTCCTGACGACCATGAAACCGTGGTCTTTTTGGTAAGGGTGCAGGGTAACGAAATCCTCTATCTCGAATCCGCGCTCCTCCACGAACCTCCTAGATTCCTCGTAGATCTCCCTGGGAGATTTGATCACGTCTATGCTCCTGCTTTTGATGGCAACCATACCGTAACCACCTTTCTTGAGAAACCTTTCACAGTTCCTCACGAACACCTCAACCTCCTGAGGGTCGGCGATGTCGCAGTAAACGCAGTCGACCTTCTCCAAGATCAAGCTCTCGTATTCATCGACCTTCCTACAATCCGCTAGGATTGGGACGATGTTCTTCCGCCTCTCAGCATGTGGCAGAAGCTCCCTGAGCACAGTAGCACTTATCTCGACGCCGTAGATAAGTCCGCTTCTTCCGACGATATCGCTGAAATGGGAAGCCGTAGTTCCCGATGCAATTCCGAGGTAAAGAATCTTGCTCCCTTCCTCGATAGGAAAGACTTTCAACCCCTTCGATATGGCTGCGGCGGGCTTGCTCCTCCACTTGTCCCACACTCTGTACTCAACGCCACCCACCTTTACGAGCTTTTCTCCATAAACTCTGTACCCTGGAGTAAGGTTTACGGTAGCGAGCTTACCGTCTATCTTGAACACTCCCTCGAACTTGGTTGCCTTCACTTTCATGCTTAAAATTTATTGCATCGCGTTTCTTATTCCTTAAGCTTTTCCAAGATTTTGTCGACCATAACCTCGGGTGGTATGTCTATTTCCCTGCATTCGACTTCTACGATGGGTATCTTACCCCTGTAAAATTCCAGGAGTGGCTTGGATTGCTCCTCGTAAACCCTGAGCCTTTCCTTTATCACTTCTGGCTTGTCGTCCTCCCTCTGGTAAAGCTCTCCCCCACACTTATCGCAGATTCCATCTTTTTTAGGAGGTAGAGTTCTGAGGTTGTAGATTGCACCGCAATTTTTGCATACTCTCCTCGCGGACAATCTTGCTATGATGACTTCTTCTGGCACGACCAGGTTGATGACCTTGTCTACCTTCGTCATCTTTTCCAGAGCTTCGGCTTGCGGTATTGTTCTGGGAAAGCCGTCGAGTATAAAACCGTTCTTGCAATCTTCCTTGCTAATCCTTTCCCTCACGATTTCTATCACTATCTCGTCAGGAACGAGCTCACCCTTTTTGAGGATTTCCGCTACTTTCCTTCCCAGCTCCGTATCTTCTTTCGCCATCTCCCTGAAAATATCGCCCGTGGAAATGTGAACTATCCCTAACTTCGGCGCTAGCATCGAGGAGTAAGTTCCCTTACCGGAGCCAGGAGGACCGAAGATGATGAGCCTCATGCAATTATGTGGTAGCTTGAGATACTTTAAAGTTTTTTGTGAGGGAGCTACACAAGCAAGCATACAGTGGTCTTAAAAACTCTCTTTCCTTTCCTCACGCCCACAAGCTTTTTGCTCAACTTCATCTTGGCACCGTACTTTTCCTTTAACACCTTCGCAACCTTCAGTCCTGCCTGGGTGGAGGCTATGTAAACGTCCAGGAACTTATTTCTGACAACGTTGGAAACGAATGCCAACTCATCCTTCCTCGAAAGCTTTCTCATCTCCCTTTCCACGAGCCTCAGCACCTCGTCGAAAGAAACGGAATAGCTCCTGAACTGTATCAAAACCTCGTAGTATCCGCATTTTTTCAGTTGGCAGGGCCTACAGGTAATCGGCTTTAGCTTGATAGGAATCGTCTTTTCCTCGACCTTCTTCAAACCACGAACCTTGGAAATCAGTCTCACGCTGACGTTGTTACCCATGATCCTATAAACGAACTCCTCGACCTCCCTACACTTTCTCAGGTGGTGAAAAATACTTTCTCTCACCGCTGAATCGAGGTTAGCGAATTTTTTCTTCTTGAAGAAGTAGCTGCCGCACGACCTGCATCTCTTAAGCTCGAGCTTCTGAGGTAGAAAATGAAGAAAGCTCACACTCTCAAGGAAACATTCCTTGCAAAGGTTGTCGTAAAACTTTTCAGTAAGCTTTCCGCACTTCGGGCAAAATCTTGTCATCGTCACAACCCTAACTCATCGCTGATGCTTTTGAGAGCCCCTAATCCTAAGCCTAAGAACCTTTCGAGCGGTATTCCTAAGCTTTCACACAATTTTATCCTTTCTCTGCTCACGCTTCTCGCGAAATCCTTCTGCTTGAACTTCTTCTTCAAACTCTCGAGCTTGACTTCTTCAAGCTTTTTGCTCGGCATCACTAAAGCGGTCGCGACGATCAAACCAGAAAGAGCGTCGCAGGCTATCAAAGCTTTTTCCATCGCCGTTTCGGGCTCACCAGAGCCGTTGTTCTCGAAGTTGTGCTTCTTGATAGCTTCCAGCACCTCTTCAGAAACCTTTCCTTTCAAAATCTCGCAAGCTTTTATACCGTGTTCTTCCTTCGTAGCAATTTCGTAGTCGATATCGTGGAGTAAACCAGCTAACCCCCAAGCTTTTTCGTTCTCTCCCAACTCCCTTGCGAGGGCTTTCATCAGCGCTTCCACCGCTAAGGAATGCTTGAGAAGCTTTTCATCCTTGAGGTAAGCTTTCAAAAGGTCGAGGGCATCATTCCTTTCCATCGCAACCACCGGCAATAACTTTAAGGCAACGAAGCTTAAATTACTTTGAAGAGCATGGAAGGGAAAATTCTCTTCGTAGTTTTGGACGGACTCGGCGATAGACCTTGCAAAGAATTTTTCGGTCAAACACCGCTGGAAGCAGCTTCGACTCCTTTCTTGGATTACCTGGCGAGGGAAGGGGTTTGTGGTGTGCATACTGCTTTAGGCCTAGGAATAGTTCCCGAGTCTGGGCCTGCGCACTTCGAGTTGTTTGGCTACCATCCCTTCGAAAGATTTTATCCGGGTAGAGGCGTGCTGGAAGCCTTGGGCATAGGGATGGAGCTTAAGGAAGGAGACGTGGCTTTCAGGGTCAACTTCGCCACCATTAAGGGCGGAAAGATCGTCGATAGAAGGGCGGGAAGGATAGAGGATTGCAAACCCTTCGAGGATGAATTGACAATGGAAATAGACGGCATGGAGTTCATCCTGAGAGCAGGGGTTGAGCACAGGGCTGCTTTGGTGGTGAGGGGAAGCGACCTTATTCCCGAGGTTACAGAGAGCGACCCTCACAAAGAAGGAAAACCACCACTAAAGATAAAACCGCTGAAAAAAGAAGCTAAGAAGCTTGCCGAAGCTCTCAACAAGTACGTATCCCTTGCGAACAAGGTTTTGGAAAAGCATCCCTACAACAGGCAAAGAGTCAAGCAAGGAAAACTCTCAGCTAATTACTTGCTCTTACGTGGTGCGTCGCGATTCGAGAGAGTGGAAAGCTTTAAAGAAAGGTACGGCTTGAAAGCTTGTTGCATTGCTGGAGGCGGGTTGTACAAGGGTATAGGAAGGTTTTTGGGGATGGAAGTGGTTGAAATAGAAGGAAAGGGTGCTGGCACAAAAAACCCTCCGCTTGAGGAGAAGATAGAAAAGAGCATTAAAGCTTTGAGGACCTTCGATTTCGTTTTCCTCCACGTGAAAGCTACCGATACCTTTGGTCACGACGGGGATTGCATCGGTAAGAAAAAGTTTTTGGAAAGATTCGATGAGAAATTCAGGAAGGTTGAAAAGTTAAACTGCGTGAGAGTAATTACTTCAGACCACTCCACGCCTTGCAGCTTGCGAGAACATAGTGGCGATCCTGTTCC
>CAYUFF010000020.1:0-13977 GCA_964444075.1 uncultured archaeon | reverse complement strand
GTGTGAAAGTGGTTACTTCAGACCACTCCACGCCTTGCAGCTTGCGAGAGCATAGCGGCGACCCTGTTCCATTGCTGATAAATTCTTCGGAAGTAAGAAAAGACTCTTGCTGGAGGTTTGGAGAAAGAGAGTGTGCCGAGAAAGGTAGCTTGGGGTTGATGAGAGCGCACGAAACAATACCCTACCTCCTGAGCCTCCTTGGGAAGAGCAGGTACGTGGAGTGAAAAAGTTAAAAACGTTTGGTTTCAATTTTCACTCATGAGCAAGTGGAAATCCCTCAGCGAAAAGGTGGAGTACACGAAGTGTAGCCTGATGCCGTTTTCCGATTTGCTGGAGAAGGACGAAGCCCTTTTCCCACCCTTGGCGTTCACGCCTGGAGTATTGATTTCCCTGCTGGAGGAGAAGGAAGGAAAGGGCTTCCACCAAAAGCTGGAGGCGCGCTTCAGCCCGGACGAAAACGGTCTCGTTAGGGGAAGCTTGTCTTGCTACGAGGAATTCCAGCTCGACGGTGAGAAGTTTCGCTTCGAAACTTCGTTAGAGGGTTGGTACGTCCTCCCCTTCCCCATCGAAAAGGACTGGGATAACGAGGAGGCTACCGTAAAGGCATGTACGGTAGGAGAGTTCGCGACCTCTTACAACGTGCTTTCCTCCAACTTCCCTGAGTTACCAGAATTCCGAGAAGGAAAGTTCGAAGGGATGAAGCTCGTGAGCGAAAGCAACAGGAGGGTTCTCCGGTCGGAAGGTTCTTCGCTGTATTTGGAGTATGAGTACGAAGTCTGTACGGAATACCTTTTCGAGGGTGAAAGAGTTTCCATATTTTACCCGCTGAGGTACAAGATCTGGAGGGAGGAAGAAAGTGGTCTCTACCATGCGTATCGCTTGGGAGAGTCGAAGGTCAGCGTTCTAGTCAGCGCTCCTTCGAAGGGCTCGTCTAAGAGGTTCACCGTCGACGTGAAAAACGAAGCGCCGGAGATAGAGAGAGCTCTGACGGAGCCGTTCCTCTCAGTCCTCTACAACCCGACCTTCGAGCAAAAAAGCCTAAGGATGTGGAGGGAGGAGAGGGAGGTTCCACTGAAAGGGTTCCTCGACGAAAGGATAACCCGTTACATCGAAAGTTGTCACGACGAACTGACGAGAGAGCTCAAAGAATTCCGCGAAGTTTTCTGGAGGGGACCGCGAGACTATCAGGGGTTGGAAGGGTTCACTATCGAGGAACTCCCAGTCGCTAACGCCGTCTACGTTCAGTACACGCTCGGAAGGCTCGGCTTGAGGGAATCGCTGATAAAGCTGAAGGAAGTCCTGCGAGACGCTGGAACGTCGTCGCGCAAAATCAACGAAATGGTCGCCGACATCGTCAAGACCGCCAAGGAACAACTTACCGGTGAGTCCCTTGAGGAAAGGGTGAGAAGAAGCGAGGAGTTTAAGGTAATGTTCGCGTAACGCCTCACCTGTACTTTTCCTTCCTCCACTCCTCTGCCTTTCCCCTCCTCACGGCCTCTCCTCCGAGAGCACCGTGCATTTCTTCCGGGACCATCAGCAAACCTTTGAGCGGGTCGTAAGCGTGCTCCCTTATCGTAGCGAGCTGCCTTTCCATGGCCTTCACGTCCGTCGGCGAGATCCCAGCAAACTCCTCCAGCGGTAGGTTATCGGGAGGAACGTCCTTTTCCAAGAATTCGGCAATCTTTTTGAGGGAAAGGATAGACTCCTGGAAAGTCTCAGGCCCGCCCCTCTCGAAGATCAAGTAACACTCGTCCTCGACGCCGAACCCCTTTTCTCTTAACTTGTAGTAAACCCGGTAGAGGTAGTATTGTTGGTCCGAGCCGAGGTAAATAGGCATGTGCGCAGGTGCTAGCGTTGCCGGCCATCCGGCATGGATTATCCTTATGTGCTTTCCCTTACCCTCCGGCCAAAGCTCCGCCACGAGCTCGGGGTCTATCCTCGAGCTTAGCATGTGCTCAAAGTCGAGGGCGACGGCAAATATGTTCTTCCCGACTTTCTCGTTTACCTCCTCGACCAAGTAGTAGTAAAGCAGCGGGTTGGAGAGTCTCGGCCATTCTTCCACCCCCCTCCCTCCCATGGGGGATTCCAAAGCGAAGAACATTCCATCCAAGTACTTCTTAGGGTCTTCGTACTCAGGTCTCTTTGGGAAGAAATGTCCGTAGATGTACCTCGCTGAAACCGCCGGGACCCAAAGCTCGTGTGCCTTTCTGAAATTCTCGTCGTCGATGCTAAGCTTTTTTATCCCTTTTTTCTTCAACCATTCTTGCTCGCTCATCCCATCTCTCCTCGCGAAGAACTTTATCGCCGCCTTCACAATCTTTTCCCAAAGCGGATCTTTGCTTCTTTCCATGTGCTTCGCCATGATGTAGTAAGCCAGCCTTTCCGGACCGTAGTGCAAGGCTTTCGATTGGACGTAATCGGTCAAGTGTTCTTGCAAACGCTTGATGAGAGTTTCAACTCTCATCTCTAGGTGAGAGATTGCTCCCATTTTCTCCGCATCGGTAAACTCCTCGTATTTTCTAGCTGGTATGGTTCGAAGTTCGAAGTCATGAATCACGGAGATGATGTGCGCTACCAACTGCTCGCTAAGCTTCGTTCCGTGCCAGATTTCTCGGAAGATGAAATCCTTCGGAAAGATTCCGTTCGCAGAGAACTTTTTATCGAGGTCTTCGGCCTTGATGGATTTTTCTTTCTCCTTCCAAGTCTCTATCGCAACTTCCACCAACTTCTTGATGCTCGCTCCAAAAATCCACTCAAACACCCAAGGATTCTTCTGGATGAATTCCGAAAGGGGGTTGCCGTCGACGTCGACCAAATCGCAAGCTTGCAGCTCCCTCTCGAGCAAGGGGAACGGAGTGGATTCCGACGAGTGAATCAGCACGTAAACGGAGCCTATTTCTTTCGACTTTTTGAGAATTTCTACGATTCTCCTGTGAGCCCTGTCGTACTCCATCTTAATCGCTGAATCAAGCTCGGCTGCCATCACTCCGGCTGCTCTGGTTTCGCTATGGATTCCGTACCTTACGCCAAGCTTCTCCCTAATCTCGCGCTGCATCTTCTCCTTCAAGTTCTCTTCCTCGAACTCAGCCAAGGACTCGAGGTCTATCTGGACGAAGCTTACACCCTTGGTTATCGAGCTCTGCGCCTTCTTGAAAATTCCCAGCAACTCTATCCTTTCCCTAGGCTCGGCTACCGAAAAAAATCCGCTCGAAACGCCAACCACGTAGCTCATTCTAATCCCACCCTCACCTTCTCCTTGGCTCCCGGTACCTTGAACCTCGCCTTGAAAACGTTCTTAACCTCCTCGAAAACTTCGGCGACTTGGGCTTGGTAGAATTTCGTGATCCTGTGGGTGAGCGTGAACTCGTATGGCCCGAGCGAGAAGAGGGGTACGTCGATGCCGAAGTAGTTGCACAGTTTGTTGAAGGGTAGGATTAACGTTTGGAGGAAGCTCCATCTCGGTTTTTTGACGTCGACCTTCTTTTTGGGGGATGGCGCGGAGGTCGAAAGTATGAGCTCTTTCTTCAGTTCTTCGATCGTCTTCCCGGAAATACCCTTCTCCCCCAGCATCTCTTCTATGTACTTTTCGAGCTGTTTTTCTCTGGCTATAACCTCCAAGTAGTGGAGGATTATTATGTTCTGGGTCTGCGTATACCCTTTGAGCTCGTTTAGGTTGAGGCTCTCCAGCTCCCTCCCGTCGGGTACCCTCGAGTGAACGCGAGTGATGTCGATATCTAAAAAGATGAAGTAGGGAGAGTACACCCACCCCCACAGCTTACCGGCGGCGGCGTCCTTGAAATCTTTGACAAGCATTTGCCTCGCGTAGAACAAGTCCAGCGGAGTTATCTCGACGCCGTAAGCTTTCTCCACGTCGCCGATGAACTTCCTGACGACGTGGTCTATGGAAGGCTCGGCCGGCAGCGCTTCCACAAGGTCGTGCTTGAGCAGCAGTTCCTCCTCGTAGCTGAGGCTCCCCTTCCTCTTGAGCGCTTCCTTTATTTCCTTGATTTCTTCCCTCCAAAAACCGGCGCCCACGTCCAAGGGAGGGATGAGCCCGCACGGCTTTACCGTCGAGATCGACTCTACCGAGACCTTGTACTTCTCCGCCGGCGCGAACGGTTTGAACGCCCACAGCCTGACGTTGTCGAAGGAGATTGCCTGAGCGTCGGGCCGGAAAATCCACACGTGTCTCAACTTTCCGGCAGCGGGGGTTTCCAGCGCTTCTTTTATCATCTTGTACCTTCGCAAGATCGGCTTCAGCATGTTCTTATACTCCTCGATGGACTTTTTCCTGGCTTCGGCCAACCTCAAGAGGTTTTCGAAGCGTTCTTCGACAGCTTTCCTGAACAAGTTATCCCTCCACTCGAGGAACAGCTTGTTCTTCGTCGCCAGCACCACGGCCTCGGCTTCCGACACCTTGTACTTCTCCCTTATCTTCTTGGGCTCTACGTCGTCGTCGTCGAGCCTCATGAAGTCGGCGATTATCGTGGGCCAGCGCGGTGTGATGAGCTTCAGGGCTACCCCCTCGCCAGTATGGACGTCTACTTGGTCTATGAATATGCTCTTCAGCGTTTGGTTGCCCCTCGTGAGGAGCTTCCTCCCTTCCTCCTCCTTCCCCTCCTTGATGAGCCTCTTCCCCTCGTCGATCATGGCGTAGTAATCCATAAACTCCTTGTACTTCCTCAGGTCATGCTTCACGAGCTCGTAATCGGTAATGGCTTGGGCTATGCTTGCGAGGTACGACTTTATCTGCGCTTCCATCTGCTCGCGGTGGGTGATGGTTAGCTGGTAGTACTCCCTAGCCACCGGGCTGACTTCTATCGACTCGTCGACCCTTATCACCTTGAACCCCATCTTCTTTATCTTCGTGATAGCCTTGTAGTAGCCTATGGTAGCGTCTCCCGTCTTCGCGTCGAAACCCATCTTCACGCTCGCCTCGGGCGGGGCGCAGTTCAAACCGTCCCCGTAGTGGAGGACGTACTTCGTAGGTATGGTCGCCCCTACCAAGCTCGGCGTTTCTGGATACTTAATCGGCATGATTAAATTTTCGGTTGAAAGCTTAATATCTTTTTGCGGCGAGAAAATTAATTTATGCCCGTGTTAGCCAGGTCCAAGGTGGTCATCGAGGAACCTTGCCTGAGGACCCCGACGGTCAGTTTTGAGTACAAGGGCCCGAACCCGCAGGAGATATATAAAAAGATTAAGAAATTGATCCCCGTCGTCTTCAAGATAGACGAGCACGAGATCGAGGAGAGGAACTTTTTGTGGGACAGGAGCTCTTCCGAAGAGAAGTTCAGGACGACTTTCAACTTCATCAAGGAGTTCGACCAAGAAAACTATGCCGAGATAAACATACACCTAGAGGGTAAGGCTAGGCCGAGCAAGGATTTCGGGAAGGAGGGTGAGGCGAAGGTTACGGTCGACGCGAAGGTGAGGACGGAATACCCGCACGAAACCCTAACCCAGCGTATAATCTTCGGGATCTATAGGAGGATGCTCGGTGGGGTGCACGCGAAGAGGAGGGCGGAGTACAGGAAACGGTGCTCCGAACTCGTCAGCACGTTTTGCGAGGAACTCAAGAGTTTCCTGAATATACTCCTAGGAGGGTAGGATGGCGTTTTCTGTTTGGAGGATCGAGGAAGATTGCCTCCCAAGGGCCCCCAGCTTGAGGATTGACTACAAGGGTCCCGACCCCTTCGGGGTCGTCTACAGGGTTCTCGAGGTCGCGAGGGACGTGCTGGGGGTTAGGGAGAGCGACGTTTGGGAGGCAGAGTTCGCTTGGGACAACAGTGCCGTTCCGTACAGTTTTACGGTCAGGGCGTACGCCTCAAAGCCCTTCGACAAAAAGACCCAAATGGTTGTGGAGTTCGTGTTCAACGGAAAGCAGCCGGCGGACCCTAAGGAGAGCGGTATACTGACGATCGAAATTTCTTCCAAGCTGGTGACAGCGTATCCCCTGAAGGGAATCTTCCAGCAGAGTTTTTGGTACAGGAAGGCCCTGAAAGTTTACCACGAGACTTTTTACGCGAGTGAGAGGGCCAGGTTTCTTTCCGCTTGCACGGAGCTGACGAAGAAGATAGTCGACGAGGTGAGGAAACTCATTTAAGCCTCCAAACCCTATGTTAGTGTGAAAGCATGGCGGAAGAAAAGAGGGAAGAAGAGGATTTGACCCCCACGGGCGAGGATAGGGGGTTTTTCGAAAGGCTGAGGACTCAGCAGAGGGAGCTCGTCGAGAAGGAACTGCTGAAGGAAAAGCTGGAAGTCGAGAGAAGGATTTTGGAAGAGGAGAAAAAAGTCGAGGAGGCAGAGAGAGCTTTGGTCTCCTTCCGGAGGGCTCAGCTTTGGAAGAGAGTCGCGGTGATGGTAGCAATCGTAGCTCTGCTCATCGCGATCTACCTCGGAATCAAGCAGCTGGGTTAACTCCGTCCGCGAGAATCCCCGCCGGGAGATTTGAACTCCCAACCTACCGGTTTCTTTTCGAGCGATGGCTGTGAGCAAGCGTCGGCCAACGCTTACCTACAGCCGGTCGCTCTACCAGTTGAGCTAGGCGGGGGCTATTTTTTATTAACCCTTCATCGCTTTTAAAATTTTTTGACATACTCCCCGTTGAAGCGTAAACTTTATTGTAATTCTCTTCCAAAAACATTCAGGGTATGGGAATGGACAGGCACCTCAACGAAATTCCGGAGAACATCAGGAAGTGTTTCTCCGAAGGTTTGGAAAGGAGGTTGGGGGGAGAGGAAATAGCGAAAGTCCTTTCTACCCTCTTGTTCGAGTTTTCCAAGAAATACTTGCAAAGTTTGGTAGAGGTGAGGGATTATAAAACTGTGGAGGAGAAGGGTCCCTTCAAGTATTCTGGAAAGCTGGACGCCCTTTACGAAGAAGGCTTGCTTCCAGAGAGGCTGTACGTGGAACTTAAAAAGCTTGGTATAAGCAACCACGTAGGTCCCTCCTATGTAAGGGTTAAGAGCTTGCTCACCCATGAACTCCCGAGGAAGTTTTTCGGGAGACAGCTGGTCTGGTACCTGACGGAAACGTTGGAAGAGGGTTACGACGGTTACCTCGTGTTCCTCCCTAACATGACCGGGGGTGCGTGGATCGGTGACGAAGCTAGGAGGGAGGCCGAGAAGATTCTGAAGAGCTACAAGGTGTGGCCGTGCACGCCCTACGTGAGGGAAGGCGAAAAACTGGTGGGGGTGGCTCCAAGAAAGGGTCGTGAGATAACGGATTACGTTGAGGGGCTGCTGCCGCCACCGGGCGAAACGAGCGTCGTGATAAACGTCGAGGAACTCAGGACCGCGTCGGAAACCACGAGGAGGGCGTGCGAAATCCTGCGGACGTTCGGTTACGGCGAAGAGAACGGCGTCGAAGTCATCGCCGCTTGCGTATTGGATTACGGACATCCTGTCGGCAGGGAAAGGTTGAAAAGAGCCGGCGTGAAAAGCTTGTACCTCGTGGACGGCCTGACGTTCTTCAGGGTTTCGAGGAAACTCGGCTACATAACGGAGGAGCAGTACGAGAGCGTGGAAGATTGGTTGAAGGACCCCGTTGGGTATACGGAAAAAATTTTACCTTCCATCAAGAGGTTGCTCAAAAGTAGCGAACGGCTGTGAACCACTCCTCCTTGGCTACAACGGCCTACCCTCCCTCCTGAGCCTCAGCAGCGTCGGGGCCCTTCCTATCTTTTTGGCGAGTTCCGACTCGACGAGTCTGAAATCCCTCTCCCTTAGCCTAACTCTCCTGTCGGCCTCGACCAAGACCGTCGGCATCCCGTACCTTGACGAGTACCGGAGGGAAAGCAGCAGCGAGGCTATGGTCTCGAGGGTTCGCTCCTCGTCCCTCCCACTCGCCAACAGGGTGTCTACCCTCACCGGCCTGTCTCCGCTGGCCGTCCTCAAGTAAAAACTCACCACCTTTTCCCCGAAGCGTTCGAACTCCCTCAGGGTTGGGTGCTCTCTAGGAGAGCGACTGTACGTGAAAGCGAAACTCCTCTCCCCCTCCTTCAGCAAGTACGATAGCATTACCGTGTCCCTCGTCTCCTCCAGCAGCTGCGACGCTGCTTCGACCTCCTCCTTGCCCAAGTTCAAGGTCGGGAGTACCCTCTCCCTCAGAAGCTCACAGAGTCTTCCGCCCCTCGAATCCTCCACCACTCCCGCCAACAGGGTATCGTTAGCCTCGCACGCCTCGAAGAGCTTCGTGTAGGCGTCGACCATCGTCAAGTACAGGGAGTTGAGCAACTCGTTTTCCTGAAGGGGTCTTTCCGTGTAGTGCGGTACCACAGAACCGTGTAGCAGCAGGATATCTGGGGAGGATTTCTCCAACAGCTTCCTCGCCAGCGTAACCTCGTCCAGTTGTCTCCTTATATTCGCGTAGACCTCTACTTCCGTCTGAGAAAAAGGTCTGGAGATTACTTCCAGCTCGACGTGGGGGACCTTTTTTGGGTAGTATTCGACTCCGAGAAGCTTACCGGAAGTCAGCCTGAACGTCACGCCAGCTACCCTACTCATCCTGATGTCGACCCCGTGGAAACTTCTTCTCAACACCCCGCTGTCGACGCCAGCGACCTTAACCTCACCGCTCAGCGGAAACTTCCTAGGGACTTTTACCACAAGCTCCCCGTCCAAAATTTCCTCGGAGCAACCCGCGAGCGTTATTTTAGCTCCTCTCAGCTTGCGGGCAAGCTCGAGTTTCAGCGTTTCCTTCTTGATTATATCCTCTATCACCCTGGCGAGAACTTTTTCCATCCCCAACCCCTACCATGGACCGGCCGGGATTCGAACCCGGAGCCTCCTCGTTGCAAGCGAGGCGATCTACCGTTGATCTACCGGCCCTCTCCTACATAACTTTTTTCTCGAGGACGCTAAATTTAAGTTTATGCCGACGTCGTTGGAAAGCGTCCTACGGATCGTCTCTTTCTACGGTGATGTGAAGTTTTGGGTTTTTGCTTTCTCATCTACCTTCTTCCTGAGCCTAATCCTCAAAGAAAGGTTAAACTTGAAGAAATTTTCGTTGCTCGGGTTGATCATCCTCCTTTTTTCTTACTTCCTCGTCGGAGTGCTCAAGGTTCTTTTCGACGTCCCAAGGCCATGCGTGGGTATGGAAGGTTGCCCCTCCACGCCTTCCTTTCCTTCAGGCCACGCTACCGTAGCTTTCGTTTCCTCTACTTGGATTTTCCTCAACTTTAGAAATCTTCCTGCGGGTTTACTCCTATTTTCCCTTTCCTCCCTCGTTTCGGCTTCTAGAGTTTACTTTGAATTCCACACTCTACAAGATGTTTTCGCTGGAGCACTCTTGGGAACCTCTCTTTCCGCCATGCTCTTCGCGATATCGAGATGGAGAAAAAGCAAGGAAATTTGGTGGTTTTACAAGAGAAAGCTGGCTCATCTCGCTTGCGCTTTTGGGGCGAGCATCCTTCTTTATTTTTATGGGAGACCAGCTTTCGCATACTTCACCCTTCTTCTATCGGCCTCCTACGCAATCTCTGAAACCTTTAGGCTACGAGGTCTCGAAATACCTTTTTTGACTAGGTTCAGCCTTTCATGCATGAGCGAGGAGGAAAAGAAGAGCTTCGTCGTCGAGCCTCTTTCTCTTTCACTCGGAATACTCCTCGTCGGGATGTTGTTTCCGCTCAAGGTTGCGCTAATATCCTTCGTCGCGGTTGGAATAGGCGACGTCGCCGCGGCGGTTTTTGGTAGGGTATTCGGGAGAATTCGGTGGTTAAGGAGAGCTTGGCGGGACGAAAAGACGCTCGAAGGATGCCTCGCAAGCTTTTTCTCGCTCTTCGCCTCCTACTCCCTGTTTTTTCCCGTCCAAGCCTCGCTCCTCCTTTCCTCCTCAGCTACCATCGTTGAGCTCGTTTCCCCAAGAAAGGTAGAAAACTTCGCGATAGCACTTTCCACGGCTTTGGTAGCGAGCTTCCTCAACATTTAAGTGGAAGTTGAGCAAAATATACTTTTGATAGTATGCCTGTCCCAAAGGAGCTCCTAGAGATTTTAGCCTGCCCTAAGTGTAAGGGAGACCTCGTCGAAAAGGGAATGTTCCTAGTCTGCGAGAAGTGCAAGCTTGCCTATCCCGTCCTCGACGGAGACGTTCCAGACATGCTGCTAGAGGATGCTTGGAGCTTGGAAAAGGCTAAGAAGAGTAGGTTCAGGCACAACCTCAAGCTCTAACCCCTAACCTTCTCCACGTCCCCTCCGCTCAGAATAGAAATTGGCCGCGATTCCACCAGTGCCGTAGCGAGTTTCCTCCTCGCACTCTCTAAGAGCCTCCACACAGTGCCACGAGACACTCCCATCCTTCGCGAAGCCTCTTCTTGACTCAAACCCTCCAGGTCCACGAGCAGCAGGGCTTCGTATTCTGGATAGGTCAACTCTACTGGCTCTGGGTTGAGGCATGGTGTGGGGACGAATTCCTTAACCGGCGGTAGCCTAGATAGGAACACCCACCTGCATGGCCTTCCCCTGCCGCATCTCCTGCCTCTCCACCTCCATCTCCACCGCCAGCCTGGCATAATCTACGTTTAGAGGGAAAAGTTAAAATAATTTGCGTATGCACATAAAACCCTTCGAGGGAAAGAAAAAACAATTTTTTTTCTCGTCGCGGGAATTTTAAGCATGTTTTCGGAGGTTGAGAAACACCTCGCGCTGTTCACGGACCTCTACGAGCTGACGATGGCGAAATGTTACAAAAAATTCAGGAACGTCATCGCCACCTTCGAGCTTTTCGTGAGAAGGCTCCCTAAAAACAGGGGCTACTTGTTAATCGCGGGAATTCAAGATGTTTGTACATTTCTGCAGAACTTCAGGTTTAGGAAGGAGGACCTTAGCTTCCTAGAAACTTTGGGTTTCGGCAAGGAATTCTTGCATTTTTTGAGAAAGCTTAGGTTCAGCGGAGAGGTCTGGTGCATGGATGAGGGCGAGGTAGCCTTTCCGCACGAGCCGATAGTCAGGGTTAGAGCTCCGATAATCGAGGCTCAGCTTTTGGAAACCTTCTTGATCAACGCGGTGAACTTTCAATCGTTGATAGCGACGAAGGCTTCGAGAGTCGTCATCGCAGCTAGGGGAAGGAAGGTCGTCGATTTCGGCTCCAGGAGGGCTCATGGAACGGAAGCTGCCTTGAATGCAGCGAGGGCTTGCTACTTGGGCGGTTGCGACGGTACATCCAACGTGCTAGCAGGAAAGCTTTACGGAATACCGGTTTTCGGAACTATGGCGCATTCCTTCGTTCAGAGTTTCGAGAGCGAGGAAAAAGCTTTCGAAGCCTGGTTGAGGTGTTGGGGCGAAAGAACCATCCTACTCATCGATACCTACGATACGGTTCGCGGAGCAGAGATAGCGGCGAGGGTTGTGAAAAAGCTTGGGTTGAAGAATCTCGGTGGTGTGAGGATAGATTCTGGCGATTTGCTTTCCTTGAGCAAGGAAGTTAGGAAAGTACTCGATGGGAATGGGTTGAAGTTTGCTAGAATCTTCGCGAGCGGTGGTCTCGACGAGTACAGGATAGAGGAGTTGTTGAAGAAGAAAGCTCCCATCGATGGCTTCGGCGTTGGCACAAGCTTGGTTACTTCCGACGACTCTCCAGGGATGGACACCTGCTACAAGCTAGTGGAGGTTGAGGTTGATGGCGAGAGAATTCCGACGATGAAGCTGGCTGAAGGAGAAAAAGCCACGTGGCCTTGCGCTAAGCAAGTCTTCAGGTTCGAGAGGAATGGAAAGTTTCGCTACGATACTGTTGCCCTAGATGATGAAACCCTAGAAGGCAAGGCTCTTCTTCATTGCTATTTCAAACGAGGAAGGCTCGTCAGGAAACCCCTTTCGCTGGAGGAAGCGAGAGAGTATGCTTTGGAAAACCTGAAAAAGCTGCCAGAGAGGTACAAAAGGATAATTTCACCACCCAAATATAAGGTAAAGTTCAGCCAGAAGTTGAAAAGAGTTAGGCAGAATTTGATGAGGGAGTTGAAAGCGAGGATACTTGGATAAAGCGTAAAGAATCAAAGGATGTAAACCTCGCAGCTACCTCCCAAGAATTCTTTGAACTTTTCCGCATCCTTCTCCGTACCCACTATCGCTCCATAGTGGATAGGAATCGCGACTTTAGGTCTTATCATCTTGGCTGCCTCAACGGCCTCTTCGGCGGTCATCACGTAGGTTCCGCTTACCGGCAGGAAAGCTATATCGATGTTTTCCAACCCGTTCATCTCTGGGATTACGTCTGTGTCTCCTGCGTGATATAACCTTTTGCCATCTAGGGTAACGACGTAACCGAGCTTCTCATCCTCTTTTGGGTGAAAAGGTTTGTTCACGTTGTAGGCAGGAAAGCCTTCTATCTCCACGTTATCAACGTTGGTTTTCTCGAAAGGTTTCAAAAACCTAATTTCCTTCACCCTGCCTTCAAACTGCTTGAGCTTTTCCTTGCACTGGTGGCTGGCGATGATGATTGTATCCTCCTTGATTATCTTCTCTATGTCTTCTGGACTGCAATGGTCGTAGTGCTCGTGAGTTATCAAGATTATATCAGCCTTGACGTCTGTATCGATGTTGTAAGGGTCGAAGTAGATGGTTTTGCTACCCCTTACCCTCACGCAGGCGTGGGTCAGCCTCTCAACTTCCAGGCCGAAAATCTCCATGGTAGTATTTTAGACTTTGGAGACTTAAAAAGCTTTTACCAGAATGACCAAGATGTCTAAGTTTTTAACCCTCTACCCGCCCTCTACGGAAACCTTTAAGTTTTTCCGTGCTAAATTTGTTAAGGCATGAAAGTAACGGTAAGCCTGATTAAAGCTGACGTCGGGAGCTCGGTAGGACACCATACGGTCCATCCCAAGCAACTGGAGTTAGCACGGGAGCTTCTGCAGAAGGCCAAGGATGACGGAATAATCGTCGACTACTACGTCTTCAACTGTGGAGACGACTTGGAACTCTTGATGACTCACGTTAACGGAGAAAATTCGGAAAAAATCCACGGGCTCGCGTGGGAGGTTTTCAACGAGGTTACTAAAAACGTCTCCGAACGGCTGAAGCTTTACGCAGCCGGCCAAGATTTACTCAAGGAAACCTTCTCCGGGAACGTACGAGGGATGGGCCCTGGAGTCGCAGAGATGGAAATAGAGGAGAGGGAAAGCGAACCGATCTTGGTCTTCGCCGCCGACAAGACCGAGCCAGGAGCTTGGAATTTCATCCTTTACAAAATCTTCGCGGACCCGTTCTCGACCGCTGGTCTCGTGCTGGACCCCAACCTCAGCGAAGGTTTTACGTTCAGGGTGATGGATGTTGTCGAGGGAAAGTACATAGATTTGAGGTGCCCCGCCGAAATGTACGAGCTGTTAGCGTTGATAGGCACTCCTGGTAGGTTCGTCGTAGAGAGAGTGTGGAGGAATAAGGATGGTTTGCTGGCCGCCGTGGCGAGTACGACTAGGCTCAACCTCATCGCCGGGAGGTACGTCGGTAAGGATGACCCGTGCATGATAGTGAGGGCCCAGCATGGCTTGCCGGCCGTGGGTGAAGTGTTGGCCCCCTTCGCCTTCCCCCACTTAGTCTCCGGTTGGATGAGGGGCTCGCACCGAGGGCCTTTGATGCCCGTAAGTCTGAAAGACGCTAAGTGCACGTTCTTCGACGGTCCACCGAGGGTCGTCGGGTTAGGCTTCCAGCTTTGCGAGGGGAGGCTCGTAGGGTTGAACGGTAATCAACCCGCTGATTTGTTCGACGACCCGGCTTTCGACAGGGCGAGAGCGATCGCGAACGAAATAGCGGATTACTTAAGGAGGCACGGGGAGTTCGAACCGGCGAGGCTGGGGATGGAAGAGCTCGAATACACCGGCGTGGTGAAAATCCTCGAAAGGTTGAAGCCGAGGTTCAAGACTCCTAAAACCTTTAGTGCGTAAAAGATGAAAACCCAAAATTTTATTTTTTAGTGCTCGAAGGTTCAAGTTTATCTCGATGATGAAAGGAATATCTCCTCTACTCGCGATAATCGTCGGTATCA
>CAYUFF010000019.1:15783-19833 GCA_964444075.1 uncultured archaeon | reverse complement strand
TCGGAATACGACTCGAAACTTTCGCGAACGAGGGTAAGTTCGCCGATGAAGTCGGTGAATTGGCCGAGAGCTGCTTTTTCGTTTCGGACAAGGGTTTTGCGGGAAGCTACCTAGAAAGAGTTTGCGGGATCGAATGTTTCTTCAGGATCGAGAGGGAAGACTTGGAGAACGTGAAGATCGGTAGGCGTTTGCTGAGAAGCTCCAAAAAGGAGGTTGTATGTGGTTTTGGGGGAGGAAGGGCGCTGGACGTGGCGAAGAGAATCGCTACCGAAGAGGGAAAGTCCCTGCTCCTCATACCGACGGCACCATCCCACAACGGGATAATCTCCCCTACCGCTTCGTTGTGGAAGGGTGGGAAGAAGGTTAGTCTCTACTGCAAGTATCCGGAGAGGGTCATCGTTCCCTTTCACCTGTGGAAGAAAGCTACGCGCCACCAAAAAGCGGGGAGGCTCGACGCGATAGGAAGCGTGACGGCGATTCATGATGTCTTCCTGGCCAAAAAGCTCATAGGCGAAAGGGTACGCAGGAAAAGCTTAAGGCTTTCGTTAACTGGCATTCATTTTGCCTGCAAGAAGGGAGAGAAAAACCTGATGAACGCCCTCCTCCTGGGTGGTGTTGCGATGGAGGAATCCTCTCGCTACTGCTCTGGCAGCGAGCACGAGGTCGAAAAACCCCTCTCCAGAATTTTTCCGCAGTACTTCCACGGTGAGCTCGTCGGAGTGGGTTTTTTGGTTTCTTCCTACGTCTACCAGAGTTACCTTCCCGAGTCGCTGACTTTCGAGAGCGTTTTCTCTAATTCACAGATCTTCGAGAAGCTCGTGAGGCTCGTGAAGCTCTTGGACTTGAACGACGTTCTCCTCAGAATCTTGAACGACGGGAAATTCAAGGAAGAGTTCCTCAAGCTCATGCCGAAAATCCACCGGGTAAGGCCGGAGAGATTCACCTTATGGAACCTTCTCCCGCGCCTGAAAGTGGACTGGCGCGAAGTGTATTCGGGGGTAGAGTCCTCCCTACCTTAGCCAAGCCCTCGCCGCGGCGAGGAGAAGGTTGGCGGCAATCAGGAAAGCTAAGACGAAACTCGACGCGTTTACCAAAATCTTGCTCCTCCTTCTTCCGAGTGCTTTCTCCAACAACCCCTCCCACATCCTCCCACCATCCAACGGTTTTATCGGCAACAGGTTGAAGCAACCAACACCGAGGTTGAGGATGACTATCCAATCAACGAGGCCAAGACGAAGCTTGACCGACGAGAGTAAAGGGAAGCCAAAGAACCACTCGAGGATCCTTACGGTGGTGGGCGATACTTCTTCTCCGCTTCCCTTCGCGATAATTCTGTTCCCCAAGTAACGGAAGCCGACGTAAGGTATAGAGGAGTTTTTCGGGTGAGGAGCTGTGGTCACGTTGAAAATTCCCTCAGTTGTCTCGATGATGACGCACTCTCCAGGAGTTACGTTACTCATGGATATCACCCAATCTTCTATCCTCCTCACGTCCTTCCCGTTTACCTTCACGATATCTCCCTTTAGTCCAGCATGTTCCGCTGGCGTGTCTGGAATGACCTCGATTTTCAGGCCCGCGGGCGAGAGGTAAGCTGAGAGTAAGTTCAGCAAAATTATCGTGAGAATCGTGACGAAAACCACCACCAAGAAGTTCGCGAAGCTACCCGCAGCGTAGACCTTGAGTCGCGAAGTTAACCTCGATTTCTCGAGCGTCCTTTCGTCCGGTTCGACGAAGGCTCCCGGGAAGATTAGGAAGACGAAGAGACCTAAGGATTTGATCCTAACGTTCTCGGCGACCGCGACGAAAGCGTGGGATAGCTCGTGGAAGACGACGAGGATGAAGACCGAGACAATCCAGTAGGGAAGGGGAACTTCTAAGATTGCCGGAAAGGGATACCTTACCCCCGGGACTTCTGGGAGAACTAACGACACCGCCGGCACCGCCGTGATTCTCGTTAGGAGAGTCGTCAGAGAAACCTTGAGGAAATAGTAGGTCGTGAACGCGGAGGCTGCGAAACAAACCACCACCGCCACCCATCCGTAGACCTTCCAAAACTTCCAGTAAGCCTTTCCAACGCGTGCGACGAGGTTCTTTCCCCTTTCGGTCCTGAGGAGTAACAAGAACGGTTTTATTTCTACTTTTTTCTTGCGCTCTTTCTCCGACATCAAAAAGATTTTGTCCTTAAAGCTTAATTTTCCAAAAGATCGTGCAGAGTTACGCGGTACCCCATCGATGTCAACCTGAACATGAGTAAAAACGGGTATGCGATAGCTTACAACATCACAAGCGTGAACTAGATTTTTTACAAACAGAAGAAATAGCCAGGGAGATTGGGCCCAAAACCTCTAGGTTACAAGGAGGAAATCGAGGTTGGTGGAGGAGGAAGAGTAAAGGGAAAGATGTGAGAAGAAGAGATTTTGGATTAAAGTCCTCAGTTATCAGTTATACCTCCTTTAAATAACCCATCAAAAACCAAAAACTAAAAGAATTCGTAACTTATTGCAAGAAAAAATTCAGAAAGGATTTAGTAAGCATTGTTCTTTTCGGCTCGAGGGTGAAGGAATATGCAAGAGGAGATAGCGATGTTGATGTCCTTGTAATTAGCAGGAACCTGGTTCGACCTTTTAGAGAGAGAAGAATCACGAATATGGAACAAGTATAAGGTGAAGATTTCTTCTATTCTTGTTGAACCAGAAGAAATTTTTTCTCCAATCAATCCCTTGCTTTTTGGAGTTTTGGGTGGATATAAAGTTTTGTGGAGGAAGTCGCGTTGGAGAAGGCGTATTCTCCAAGCAAAAGAATGGATTGAAAGATTAGATCCTGTTTACGTCGAAGGGGAAAGAGAATGGCGCGTAAAAGAATACCCCCAAGATAGCACTCGCTAAAGAATTCTTCCTAACGGCAAAAACAGACTTGAAAAGTGCGGAGATTGAATTGAGGTACGTCGTGCGAATTTGGTAATGCAACAGGAGCTTAAAGTAAATAATAAAAGAAAAAGAAAACTAAATTGAATATAGATGAGAAGAAAAAATAGGAAGAAGGAGTTAACGCTTCTTTTGTTGGGTGGTATTCACCTTCTCCTTTTATCTAGTAGTTTTTCTTTGGCAGTTATACAACACCACCCGTTGAGTCAAATCTATCCTATCGATGTCAACCTGGACATGAGTAAAAACGGGTATGCGATAGCTTATAATATTACAGGCGTAAACTGGATTTTTACAAACTACTTGTCTGTGTTGAGTGACTTAGCTGTGGGTGGTGACCTAGTAGTTAGTGGTAGCGTGAGCGCTTCCGAACTTTGTTTAAGCGGTGATTGTATCTCTTCGTGGAGCGAGGCTGGTAATAAGATTGTAACACCCTGGAGTAATGATACCAAACAGATTTTTGTTACTCCCGGTTATCCACTCTTCCTAAACGTTACGAACGTCCTTTTTGTCAACGGTAGCTCGGGAAATGTAGGGATAGGTACTGTCTCACCACAATATAAGCTCGATATTGTCGGGTCGACAAGAATCACAGGTAACCTTCGTGTAGGAGGAACAATATATGGAAAGTTGACGGGATCTTTAACACCCACGAGTAATCTCAACATGAGGGGTTATGACATTTACAATGCCACTAACATTAATGCTACTGCATTTTGGCAAGGAGGTAAGCGTGTAATCGATACTGTGGAGGTTGGAGGAGGAATTTTGATTAGTAAAAGTGGTAGCACAGTCACGGTAAGCCATGCAGATACAAGTTCCCAATCCTCGGTAGACAATTCTGACGGAACAGTAATCCAAGACATTATCTTGGACACTTATGGGCACGTAACAGGGATAAATTCTGTTAATTTGGATAACATGTACGTTCAAGGCGCTGGCTCCGGTTCGGCAAACTATTTAGCAAAATGGAGTTCCAACAATAGCTTGACGGCCAGTCAGATTTACGATAACGGAACCAACGTTGGAATAGGAACAACCTCCCCAGCTTACAAACTGGATGTGGCTGGCCCAATAAGTGCAACCCGGCTCCTGGTAGAAGGCCACGGAAGCCCCGAGACGACAC
>CAYUFF010000019.1:0-15683 GCA_964444075.1 uncultured archaeon | reverse complement strand
AGGGGGGTACCCAATTTTCGTTGTGAATACGACAGAGGCATATTTTGACCTTCCAATAAGTGCAACCCGGCTCCTGGTAGAAGGCCACGGAAGCCCCGAGACGACACCTTCTTTAATCCACGCAAAGTACCGTGATTATGGCTTTACCGACCTTCCGGCATTCATCCTCGAGGACGAGGTAGACAAAGCCGAGAACTTCACTTTCATCGTCAAGAGTACCGCTTCCTATCGTAGCAACCTACTACACCTCATCCCCTCACAGCCTGGTACCCTAATCAGGGCCGACGACCCAGGGGGGTACCCAATTTTCGTTGTGAATACGACAGAGGCATATTTTGACCTTCCAGGCAATGTGGGTATCGGAACGACTACTCCTGTGGGGCGTCTAACAGTTCTTTCGGATGTAGGGTTTGGAGAACCAGTTCAGCTCATAATAGGATCAAAATCAGCTACCGGACCTAATGTAATAAGATTTAGAGATGATTATCCGACTGTGGGAGCTAGTGGTTTAGACATTACCTATAGAACCGGCCCAGATTACTTAGCGATTGAAAATACAACTACAGGAACCGCATTTATTGTAGTAAAAAGAGATACGGGCAACGTCGGTATTGGAACGACGAACCCCTCGGACTTTAAACTACAAGTAGCAGGACACGTCGGACCAGACGTTAATGCCACTTACGATCTAGGTTCAGAAACCAAAAAATGGAGAAACGCTTGGTTTTCGGGTAACGTCACAACAGGAGATGTAGTTTTTCACAATAACTTCAGGTTTACAGAAGTTGAAGAAGGAATAGCTTTGGTCAATCCAAAAGGAGAGATTATAGCAATTTTTGACTCAGAAGGCAACCTGTGGATTAAAGGAAGTGTAAAAACTCTCAGATAGAAAACAAGTAGTTTTTGTTTGAATAAAAAGATTATCTGGTAATTTTGAGTTTTTCTCCTTTTATAAAGCTAGCGTTGAATAGGTTGAATAAGTCTAATGCTTTAACCCTACCGAATATAGGAGGTACATCGTCAGAATCTGCTAATGCAACGGGAGCAACAAATTTTTTGTTACCTATGCTTATCCTTAAATTGTGTAAATAAGCTATCAATTTTACTCCTGGGACAACACCTTTAATTTCTACGTATCGTCCTTTAGTTACATCTTTCACGAGTAAATTTCTGATGAATCTTGGTAAAACACAAAAATCGGCTCCGGTATCGGCTAAAACTTCGTCGATGACTTCCCATTCTCCGCTAACCTCTGAAAATACCTTTATTTTTATCTTCGGTCTTTTAATTGTCTGAAACATATCACTTTCCTCTTTTTTATAAGGGAACTCTATATCCATAATAGGCACACCAACGCTTTTTCTTTAGTACGCCAAGCTATAGAAACTTCTTTCCCTGGATTTTTTCTTAATTTCGAAAAAAACTTTTGTCGGATTAAGTCCTTTCCAAACTTCTTTCCCATCTACTTTTATTACGTATTCAAACCTTTTTCCATGTTACCACTTATAATAAAGTTGTCCTTTTAAATCAATTTAACGATTTGGGATAATAAAAGTTCCATACCAAAAAAGTGTGCCCGACTAACACAAGCAGGAGTATACTATTGTTTTACACCAAGTTCAATAACTTGATGACATCGAACAAGTACTCGGATTACCAGCTAACAAACAAGGACTAGCTGTAAAAGATTTACGATAAACCTCCGCTTAGATCAGCGCGTCCAGCTCAATTTAACACGTAGGAAGACGAAGAGTAAAAGTGCTCGTCGATTTCTGATGAAAGTTTTGGTAAAAACTAAAGAAATCGCTTTTTTTGTCTTCTTACCAAATTATACCTATGGAGACCTCTAACGAGAGGGAAGAACCTTTCTTGGTAACGCCCTACGAGGTTAGGGGAAAGGTCGATTACGAAAAGCTTTTAAGGCAGTTCGGTACGAAGCTCATCGACGATACTCTCTTGGAAAGGATTGAAAGCGTGCTCGGAGAACTTCACTTTTTGTTGAGGAGGAGGATTTTCTTCTCCCATCGAGATTTGGACGTGTTTTTAGAAAAGGTGGAGAAAGGAGAGGAAGTCTACGTTTACACGGGAAGGGGGCCTTCCGGAGACATGCACTTGGGCCACTTGATCCCCTTCCTCTTGACGAAATTCCTGCAGGAAAGGCTCGGTTGTAAGGTAGTAATCCAGCTTACTGACGATGAGAAATTTTTAGTGAAGAAGAAGCTTTCGTTGGAGGAGACTGGTAGCTTTGCGAGAGAAAACTTGAAAGACATACTGGCGTTGGGTTTCGACGAAAGAAACCTCGAGGTAATCGTCGACACCAAAGACATAACCCAGCTCTACCCTATAGCCCTGAAGGTTGCGAAGCACCTCACGGCCTCGACGGTGAAGGCTACGTTCGGCTTCGAGGATTCCGACAACGTTGGCTTGTTCTTTTTCACCTCGATACAATCTGCTCCAGCCTTCATAGAGAGCGTCAGGAAAGGAAGGCACGTCTTCTGCCTGATACCTTGCGCGATAGACCAGGATCCTCACTTCAGGCTGACTAGGGACGTTGCTCCAAAGCTTGGATTTCCTAAACCAGCTTTGATTCATTCCAAATTCTTCCCGAGCTTGCTTGGAGAAGGTAAGATGTCGAGCAGCGCTGAAGGAAGTTGCATTTTTCTCAACGATGACGAAGAGATCGCTAAGCAAAAAATCTTCGACGCCGTTACCGGAGGTGGAGGTACATTGAAAGAGCATCGTGAAAAGGGAGGCAAGCCAGAAGTCTGCTCTGTGTTTAAGTACTACGAATATTTCTTCGAGGAGGGCGATGAAAAGCTTAGGGAAATCTATGAGTTATGCAAGAGCGGTGAGTTGATCTGTGGAGATTGCAAGAGAATGCTCGCTGAAAGGGTAGCGAGGTTTTTGAGAGAACATAAAAAAAGGAGGGAGAAGGTGAACGTCGAGAAATTTTTGACTCAAGGTTAATCTTAAACCATGAGGGAAGACGTTGAGGCCTGGTTTAAGCAAGCTTTGAAAGATTTTGAATCTGCGAAGAAGAACTTCAAGATTAAAGAATATCATCTCGTGGCCTTCCTTTGCCAGCAAGCGGTAGAAAAGGGTCTTAAAGCTCTGTTCATGCACATTCACAAAAAGCTTCCTGAGAGAACTCATTCTTTGATCCGTTTAGGAAAGAAAGTAGGCAATACCCAAGCGGTTCGAAAGTTTTCTGAGAGAACTTACTCCCGAATTCGTGGTTTCTCGATACCCAAACGCTGCCTACGGAGCTCCTTACGAAATGTACGATAAAGCGATTGCGGAAAGAATTTTAAAAGAAACCGAAGAGGTGATGCGATGGGTGAAATCAGCGATGAAAAGGTAAACGAGTGGATAAAGGATTTTCTGAGGAGGATTAAGAGAAAGTACTCTCCGGAAAAGGTCATACTTTTCGGTAGTAGAGCTAGGGGCGAGCATTTGGAAGACAGCGACGTCGACCTGATAATAGTTAGCAAGAAGTTCGAAGGCATGAACTTTTTGGAAAGGATTAGAAGAGTGGCTACGGAGTGGAGGGGATTGGTAGCGATAGAGCCGCTATGCTACACTCCAGAAGAGTTCGAGAAGATGAGAAAGGGCATAACCATAGTGAGGGAAGCCTTGAAGCACGGGAAGGAGTTGAAGCTCTAATTTTTTCGCTCAGCTAATTTCAACACCTCTCGTAAACGTCGATGAGGCTAGAGGTTTCTTTGATCTCGATTCTCTTCACGAGCTTGAACCCGAAGGCTAAGAAGATTGCCTCTACCACGTTCCTAGACCAAACAGCTATGGGGTTTTTCAGAGGAAGCTTTTTACCGCAGGTATCGATGTAAACCTTGTCGATGCAGCACGCTTCATCGTCGTAACCGACGTAAATGCTCACGATTCTTTCATGCTTCAACTCACTCCTCTTCAGCTTCCCGCTTTCCAGCAAAGGTAAAGAGGGTTTGTAATGGATTATCGCCCTGCAGAACGCTTGCAAGTAGTTGTTAAGATTTTTCAGTATCCTTACAAATTTCACCGGCGGAATTGCCCAGAGCACGTTGCCAAAGCTCACTAGGGTATCGAACTTTTCATCAAGCCTGACGTTTTCCGCATCGCCTAGGATGAACTTGCTCTTAAACCCCAGCTTTTCTTTCAGCAAGTTAGCGTGCTTTATCATGAGCTTGCTTTTATCGATGCCAGTAACTTCGTAGCCTTTTTCCTCCAGCCAGAACGTGAAAAGCCCCGCACCGCAGCCAAGGTCGAGAATCTTTTTACCGAGGAATTTCTTCAGGATGGGAAAGTATTCTTCTACCTCGGCAAGCCTTTTCTTTCCTTCCTCGGAAGTGTAGAGATAACGGTCAAGCTTATCCACGTCGGGGAAGTAGCGTAGCCTTTTTTCGCTCATCGAATAAATGTTGCCCGCGAGAAAAACTTAAGGTTTCTTGAGGTTGAGTTGGAGGCGAAGAGGAAATTAATGTGGCGACCCACAAGAGAAAAGAATGTTAGACGTCTAACATTTCTTTACTCCAGATTACTGCTCGTTGAAGAGAAGAAGCTATTTACTACTATCTCAACAAAATCACGCACGATAGAAAATTTGGAAAATTTTTGTGGTTATGTTAAGAATAAATTATGGAAGAAGTTGACAAGTGGTTGAAAAAAGCCGAAAGAGATTTGAGTGACGGGGAATTCAATTTTATGAACGACAGGTTAGAGGTGGCGGCATTCCTTTTTCACCAAGCAGCGGAAAAAGCATTGAAAGCTTTGCATATCCTTAAGTTCAAGAGACTAAGGAAAATCCATGATCTTGTTGAGCTCGGAAAAAGTGTAAATGCTCCTCAAGAAATTCTTAAAGCTTGCGATTCTCTCAATCCGCACTATATCGAAACTCGTTATGTAATAGATGCTGTATACACGCGGGAAATCGTAGAAGAAGCTTTTGAAAATTCCAAAAGGGTGGTAAAATGGGTGAAGAATATTATCCAAAGTCAAGAGAAGAAGTAATCGAGAAAATAAAGGAATTTAAGAAGAAAGTAAACGTCGAGAAAATCATAATCTTTGGAAGCTTCGCACGCGGAGAATTCGAGGAGGATAGCGACTTGGATCTAATCTTGGTCGGAAAGGTTTTTGAAGGCAAGCCTTTTTACGAGAGGTTGAAAGGATTGTGGTTGAAGTGGGATTTGAGGATTCCTGTAGATTTTCTATGCTACACGCCAGAAGAATTCGAGAATTTGAAAAAAGGAGTAAACATAGTGAGCGAGGCTGTGAAGGAAGGTATCGAAGTTTGAATTTTGGGTTTGCAAGCTTGCAATGTTAGACGTCTAACATTTGACTTGTGAAGCCTCGTTCGTTAAAGCGAAGAAGTTGTTTATCGTTACATTAACCGAAGTGACAGGACGGTAGAGAGGAACGCGGGTATGTTAATGAAACTTTACCTCCTGTCCGCTGGTCATGAAGTTCAAAAGTTTAATACTCTCACTTTCATACAAAATTTTTTGAGAGCATGCCGACCTTCCTCAGCGAGGAAGCGAAGAAAAAACTTTTCAACGCTGGATACCGAATAGTAGGGGAGCATTCAGCCGTAAAGGTTTGTCACTGGACGAGGGAGGCTTTGAGCAGGAGGAGGTTTTGCTACAAGAGATGGTATGGAATTCGCTCCCACCGCTGCGTGCAGATGACCCCGATACTCGCTTGTAACTTTCGTTGCTTGCACTGCTGGAGGTTTCACGGTATAGTTCCCTATAAGCTTCCTGAAAGGTGGGACGAGCCAGAGAAAATAATCGAGGGTTGCATCCTGGCGCAGAGGCAGCTGCTCTCAGGTTTCAAGGGAAATCCCAACACTCCGAGGGGGATGTTCGAAGAAGCTATGCAACCAAAGCATTTCGCAATCTCGCTGGACGGAGAGCCAACGCTCTACCCCTTCTTACCAGAGCTGATAGAAACCCTGATTTCGAGAGGTTTTACCGCATTCCTTGTTACTAACGGAAGCCAGCCAGAAATGTTGAAAAAACTCGGAACGGAACCCACGAACCTTTACATAAGCCTTTACGGTCCTGACAAAGAAACTTTCGAAAGGGTTACGCTTCCTTTGATAAACGATGCCTGGGAGAGAGTAAACGAGAGCCTCGAACTCATGAAAAGCTTCAGTTGCAGGACGGTCATAAGGCTAACGCTCGTGAAGGGTTTGAACTTAAAGGACCCGGAAGGTTACGCTAAGCTCATCGAGAAGGCCGAGCCGAAGTTCGTCGAATGCAAGGCTTACATGCACGTAGGCGAGAGCCAGAAAAGGTTGCCGAGAGAAGCGATGCCCAGCAACGAGGAAATCAAGGAGTTTGCGGAGAGGCTGAGCGATTCGTTGGGTTACGAATTCATCACTCACGACGAAGCGAGCAGGGTAAGCCTCCTGGCAAGGTCGAGGAACTTGCTCAGCGAGGAGCCTAGCCACCGATAATCCACCTGAAGAAACTTTTCTTCCTCCTCTTCTCCCTTGCCTTCAACTTCCTCCAAACGCTTTTCACGAGCTTCTCGGCTTCGCGAGAAGAAGGTTCGTCGTTTCCTATCCCGCAAGTGTTCCCGACGCCGACGATGATTATGGCCCCTTCTCCTCGAGTAGCCTCCACGTTGAGCAGCACGCGCTTACAAACTTTTTCTACGGAGTTGAGTATCTCCTCCTTCATCGGCATTATCGCTTCTTCGGCAGACATCTTAATCACGATCGAATCTAAGTCTATCCTCCTTTCGGTGGTGATTTCTTCTATGATGGCTTTATCTACGCCTATCCCGCCTATCGCAACCCCTACGCCTTCTGCTATGCTTCCTGTCTTCTCGCCTTCGAGCTTTGCCGCAGCGTCGATCGTGATTATTTTTGCAACCTTCCCCTCTCTTTTAACCAACTTTTCCACCGCCCTCCCGAGCTTTCCCAACCTCGCCCCAGGACCCTTAGCCTTTAAGATGTAAACTTTCCTTCCGTCGAACCTTTTCTCTATCGAGAGCACATCCTCTTCTATTTCCCTTACCTTCCTAGGCTTCGCTCCTACCAACCTTGCGGCCACCAGGGGGCCTATCCCATCCCCTATCGGCCAACCGTTGGTCAAAGCCTCGACTCCCTGTATCAGAGCCTTCCCTGTCCTCTCGATTATCGGGAGAGCATCTTTATCGCCATCGCAAGCTCAACGGTCTTGGTCTTTTTGATGAACTCCGCGTAGTGACGGAGAAGCTTCGCTATCTGGTTCAAAGAGATTGCTGCGCTGATCCCCATCATCACGTCGGCCTTCTCCTCCTCCGGAAGCTGGGGGGCTAGCTTCTTCACGAACGTCCTGAACCTCTCCCGCGAAAGGTTGGCTATGTGCTCTATCTTCCTGATTATTCCGAACGGGTCTAAAGACACGGGCTCGAGCGTGAAGAACTCCAAGAAATCTCTCACGGCGGACCTTATTTCCTTCTTCGATTTTTTGGAACGCTTAGAAACCTTCCTCACGAGTAGCTCCACCGAAGAATCCACTCCCCTTTCCATGACAGTCGCTAAGCTTTCCAGCTTGAAGAGGACTTGGAGGTAAACGCTCCTGTAGTAGAGTACCGGAAAAAGCGTCGTCGCGAGTACCATCCAGAGTAGGAACAGTATCAACGTTCCCTCGGAGAGGTTGGACGAAAAGATCCCGAAGGGCATAATATAAATGTTTTCGGGTTAAAAATATAAGCATGGGACTGAGGTTTTTCGTCGCGCTCTTGGTACTCTTCGCGGTAGCGTTCATGCTCCTCCCGGGACATCCCCTCAACAAAATCTCCCTCACGGAGCTCGGCGAGAAAATCGGCACGGGGCTGTCGGGCGAGAAAGCCGTGCCGCAGGGCAAGGCTAGGATAACGTTTTCGACGAAGCAAAAGGTGTTTTCTGGCAAAAGCTTTCTCCTCACCAACTCCACCTTCCAGGGATGGGTAAAGTACAAGGAAATTTTCAGCGAGATTGCGGGGGAAAAGGTGAAAATCGGCAAGAAGGGCGAGGACGGTGAAGTCCCGCTGAGGCTGGTCATCGAAAAGGGGAGGGTGAGCTTCGGCGGCTTCGGCGAGAACGACACGGTGAAGGTCTTCGCCTCGACGAAGGAGCTCGAAATAGGAGATTTCACACTCACGCCCAACGCTCCGGTAGAGGTTTTGGTGGAGTTTTCTCCCTCGAACTTTACGATGACCGGCGTGTATCAAGAAGAGTTGAGGCTCGATGGGGTTAGCGGGGAGTTGAAGAGCGGTGACGGTAGGGTGTGGGTGAAGCTGGACGGTAGAAACGTCACGTTCGTCAGTTTCCTCGGAAGCGTGGTGTACGACGGTAGGCAAACTTTCTTCCTCGGAAACGTCGGAAAAGTTTTAATAAACGGAAACGACATAACAAATATTGTGGTCGGACAATGAGGGGGCTGCTTGAGGCCATAAGGAAGTCGCTGGTAAGGAAAGGGGCCGAAGAAGGCGAGGGCGGCGAGGAGGTCGAAGTGGAAAAGGAAATAGAAATCCTCCCTCCTGCCGGCGAGGTTTCTTCCAAGCCCACCCTCAGGGTTAGGGTGAAAAACGTCATGAACGTCGCCGAGGTGGACCTCGCCGCGAACTACGTCAAAAGGGGGGATGTGGTGATCGTGAAGATAAAGGATTTGCAAAGGAGGGACATAGGGCAGTTCCAGAACGTGCTGCAGAAGATAAAGAAGGTTAGCATGCAGTTCGGCTTCCACGTCGCGGCCGTGAAGGAGGGGTACCTCATAGTAACACCCCCGAACGTCGAAATAGAGGGGTAGGTGGTTGGGCTTTGCAGGCGAGAAAGAGGGTAGCGAAGGCTAAACCCAGGCCTTCTCCCGCGAAGCAAGTACCGAACGTAGCCCTTTTCATAGACGGCCCTAACCTGCTAAGGAAAGAGTTCGCCATAGACTTGAGGGAAGTTAAGAAGAGGGTAAGCAAGTACGGCAGGATAACGATCGCGAAGGTCTTCCTGAACCAGTTCGCTCCGGAAAAGCTGATCGAAGCAGTGATGAACGAGGGTTTCGAATGCGTGGTTACGCTGGCGAAGAGCGAGGGAGAGATAAGCGACGTGGACGTTACGCTCGCAATCGCTGCGATGGAAGTTATATTTACCAAGGATATCGACGTCCTCGCCCTAGCTACCAGGGATACGGACTTCTTGCCGTTGATCCAAAAGGCCAAGGAGTACGGGAAAAAAGTCGTTGTCCTGGGCGTAGAGCCGGGCTTCTCGGCTTCCCTGCAGAACGCTGCGGATTACGTGGAGATTCTGTAGGGTAGCCGAATGTTATCGCGCGCGAAGAGGCTCGTCAGAAAACCTTTCCCTTACGTGGTCTTTCTATTCCTGGTTTTTACCGCTTACTCCTTAATCGTGGAACCGAACTTTATGCTGACGACGACGTTCTACGCTTTTCCCTTGGGAAAAAACGTTACGATAGTCTTCGTTTCGGATTTCCATCTTGGAACCTTCCACCTTCCTCAGCGGGATAAGCTCTTGGTCGAAAAGTTGAGGGAAATCTCCCCAGACTTGATCCTCGTCGGTGGAGACATAGCGTCTTCCCGCTACTCCCTAGAAGAAGCCAAGGACTTACTCCTCGAACTTTCTACCATTTCAAAGGTCGTAGCCGTCTACGGGAACTGGGATTATTACAGCAAGGTAGCTAGCAAGCGATTCGCGAAAGAATTGGCGGGAAGGGTGACTTTCTTGAAGAACTCCTTCTGGGAAGGGTTTAACCATTCCGTTTGCATCTACGGTATAGACTACCTCGACCCCCTTCCTCCGCAAGGCTGGAATTCTTCTTGCAAGATGAGAATTTCCTTAATACACACGCCGGAGCACATAGAGTATGTTGAAAATTCCAGCCAGCTGATACTCGCGGGTCACACTCATGGTGGCCAGATAAGGCTACCGCTGCTAGGAGCTTTGATATTGCCAGTCGAAGAGGAGTACAAGAAGTTCGATTACGGAATGTTTGAACTGGAAACCGGAGCGAGGCTCATCGTTACGCGCGGGATAGGATGCTCGCTGGTGCCAGTTAGATTACTCTGCCCGCCGGAAATAGCGGTGATAAAGATTTAAAGATGAGAGTTTCAAAATTTGTTGGTGGCCTGGGTAGCGTATCCTGGTCAGCGCGGAGGCCTGTGGAGCCTCAGGATCGGGTTCAAATCCCGACCCAGGCCTCTCGGAAAGGAGCTCGCCGATTCTCTACGTTTCAAAACCTTCTCATTCTACTTTCTCCCTGAGCCCCTTCTCGTAATCCAGCACGAGCCTTGCCAACCTCTTCCCGCCCACGACCTCCGGTAGGACGACTATCCTAGCCCCGGCAGCCCTCAGTCTGCTCACCGCAGCGTGTTCGTAGGCCCTGGTAGCTAGGATTAGGTTGGGGTTCAGCTCCTTCGCGGTCAGGAGGAGGTAAAGGTCGCTCGCGTCGTCGGCCAGCGCGGCGATGAGTCCCTTGGCAGAATCGATCCTCGCCCTCTTGAGCGTGACCTCGTCCAGCGCATCGCCCTGGATAACCTCGACCTTGGGCGGAACCGCCCTAACCTTGGTCACATCCTTTTCTATCACCACGCACGGTTGCTTCTCCTCTAGCAGGGTTTCCACAACGTTCCTCCCGAACCTCCCAAAGCCGCAAACTATGTAGTGGTTCTTCAACCTCCTCTTCACGGGATACAACCCCCTCACTATATTCCTTATATCACTCTCGATTATTAACCTTCCCATCGAGATCGCGATGTAGAAAATTACCCCCATTCCGACGGCGAGTACGAAGAGTGAGAAGAACTTGCCGAAGCTCGTGGTCACCGGCTCGTACGCAGAAACCGTCGCCATCAGGAGTATTACCTTGTAGAGGGATTCTTGGAAGCCGACCCCTTCCACCCTCGCAAGCACTAAGGCACCGACGACCGCGAAAGAGAGGAAGATGATGCAAGCCTTCGCTACGTTGAAGAGTATAGTTATCCTCCTCATAGCATCGCCCGCAACCTTTTCTTGTGGAGCATCGCCTGGAGGATTTCCCTACCGACTTCCGACTCCTTATTCACCTTAATCTTCCCTTTCTTACCGACCGTAGCGGAAAAGAGGAACCTACCGTCCAGGTAGAAGCTCAGGGTTTTCCCCACGAGCCTTCTGTCGAAGGTGAACTCGACGCACTTCCCGCTTTCGGACACTTCGAAGTCGACTTCTTTCCCTAGCGACGGTACCCTCGGCTCGACCTCTATCCTTATCCCTCCCAGCCTTTTTTCGATGGAGGCGATCGTCTTCCCGTCCTTGCCTATTATTTTCGGCAGGACCTTGTTGGAGACCTTGACCACGACCCTGTTGTCGGAAACCAACTCCACTTCCGCGAACGGGTCGAACCTCTTGACCTCCTGGTACACCCTTTCCTTCGCGAGCTTGGCCAGCAAAGACTCTTCACCCTCCTTCACAGGGACGACTACGTTTTCTTCCCCGAACGTGTAGATCTCGTACTCGCACTTCCCCGTCAAAAAATCCCTTACCTCGACGACCGGCCTGGCAAGGTCCTGCTCCACCATTCCGGTAGGGACTTTGACCACCAACTTCAGCTCGTAGACCTTCTTCACCTCACCTCCCTTTATGAAGATGAGCGTATCCACGATGTGCGGTATCATGCCGAGCTCAACCTTTCCTATGAACCTTTGGATAGCGTCGATCGGCTCGCTCGCGTGAACGACGCCAACCATGCCTACTCCAGCGAGCCTGAGGTCGGCGAAGACCTCGAAGTCCTTTGGCTTCCTTATTTCGTCGAAGATGGAGTAGTCGGGCCTCACCAAGAGGAGTATGTCCGCGGTCTTGGAAAAGTCCCCCTCCAACGGGGCGTACTGAGTGATTTCCGGGCCGACCTGGAGGTCTCTGGGGGATTCCAGAGTCTTCACCACGGCCTTCTTTTCCCTGGCGTAGAACTCGGCCAAGGACGACGCGAAGCTCGACTTTCCCGAGCCCGGTGGGCCGGCGATGATCACACCCTCCGCCCTCTCCTTCAGCCTCCTGACCAGCTTTTCCGGAAGTTTGTACTCTTCTAGGGAAAGTTTTATCACCGGTCTTACCACCGTGACTTCTAGCCCGTCGGAAAACGGAGGCCTCGTGATCGCTATCCTGTAGCTCCCAAGCTGTATTACGGTGGCCCCAGACCTTACCATCTCGACGAAGGACTTTTCGCTCACTCTGGCCGCCTCCATGATCTCGTTGACGATCGCTTCCAACTCTTCCCTGCTACAAGGCTCTTCCCTCAGCTCGACGAGCCTGAACTCACCGGGCTTCCCCCTCTTAGCCATGGGCGGCACGCCCTCCTTCAAGTGGACGCTGAGGGTGTCGGGTGTGAAGAACCCTTCGAAAGCCAAACCTTCCGTCTTAACTTCAGCCGGGATGTGCCTGACCTTCACGCCGCTAGCTTCAGCCACGAGCGCCTGGACGTAGTCAGCCGTGTAGAGGGTGGCCTTCTCCTTCTTCGCCACATCTCTGATCAAGGCGTCTATCCTCCCGCTCTTCGCGAGCTTTATGTCTTCTAAGCTCGGTCTTTCTCCGGCGAACCTTACCTTGATTTTCTCCTTCTTGCAAATTTCCTGCAAGTGTTTTAGCTCGTCGAGACCGACGAATCCAGGTTCCCTGCCCTTCGAAGCCTGCGCCTGCAACTCGTCGACGGCAGCGATGGGTATGATTATCTCCAGAGGAGGCTTCAGCTCACCTTTCTGAATGAGCTCCGTAACCCTCCTATCAACGAGAACGCTCGTGTCGAGAACCACTTTCTTCTTCCTTCCCATAATTTAAAATTTTCCGAGGCAAAAAATAATTCAACCTAATCCTTCTGCATGACCACCTGCAGTACCCTGCTTTCCAGCCTCCCGAGCCTTTCCTTTTTCAGTTCCCTCACCGAAACCCCTAGCTCACACCTCCCGAGCACCTCCCGTATTTCTTCCGGCTCGAAAGTCTCAGGGACGATCCCGTCCTTCCTCACCTCTTCGAAGAGTTTGTACTCCTCCTCACTCAGTACTCTCCTAGCTTCCTCGTGCGTCACGCTCAGGGGGGTTGGGTCGTAGACGATTACCAACCCGCCACTCCTCGTCACCCTGACCATTTCGGAGAAAAAACGCTCCAACCATTTTAGCGCATGGAGTACGCCGGTAGAGATGCACACGTCGAAACACGCGTCACGGAAGGGTAGGTAGTAAGCGTTACCTTGGATAAACTCTCCGTCGCGAACGTAACTCTTGAAACATTCTCCGAAAGTCTCCCGCGTACAGTCTATTCCGACGACGAGCTCGACCTCACCTTCGTACCCTCTCAAGATTTCGGAAAGGAGTATCCCAGGTCCGGTTCCCACGTCGAGCAACCGCAAGCGCTGAACCTCGGGCGAGTACCTTTCGACGACCCTAAGGATTCCCTCGGTCATTTCTCGGTAAACCCTTCTCGCTCGCCAAGAGAGTTTGGCGTAGGCTCTGGCAGGGACACCTTCCTCTATCTTCTCCAACCTTCTTCCGTTCATAAACCTTTCCCGTTGAAACCCGCAGTGTAATCTCCGAGGTAAGAGCGAACTGGGATGTCTAAGAATTTTTCCAAATCCACCTTGCAAACCCTCTTGTAGTCCTTAAGGTCCTTCAGGAAAATCCAGTTCTTCCAAGGAACGGCTTTCAAGTACACCCTACCCTTTCTCCACAGTTTTCTTATCACGGGATGCTCGGTACTTTCCAAATCTACTGGGAAGTCGACTTCGCTTATCCCCTTGAAAAGTGGAAAGAGTTTTGGGTCGATCACTACTACACCTGTGTTTATGAACTTGTTTTCCAGCCTGATGAGCGGCTTTTCGACAAAACTCTTAACCCTCCCGTCTTCGGAGATTTCGACTACACCAAACTGACATGGCAAGTATTTTGCTCCCAAAACGGTGAGGTAAAACCCTTCTTCCAAGCCACGAAGATGGTACCTCAACAGTTCGACGACGTTTACTTTGAGGATATCCGAAGCATTCGTCGAAATTATCGGCCTCCTTTCATCCAGCCAACCGTTTTCCAACGAGACCTTGATTATCCCGGCCCTCCCCAGCCTTTTCTCCGGAGGCTCGACGAGGACATGGAACTCTATTCCGCTCCTCTTACTCAGCTCCCTGCAAAAGTTTTGTATGTGCTTCGACTTGTGCCACGTGGTGACGAAGAATTCCTCGACGCCAGCAGCGACCCACGGTAAGACGACCCATTCCAGCATAGGTCTCGGGTTCTTCCCGACCGGCGTTAAAGGCTTTGGCCTATCCCCGTCTACCGGCCTCCATCTCTCTCCCATCCCGCCGGCGTGCACCACGACCTGGGAGGATTTGAGGTAGCACTTCACGCTTTTCATGTGAGAAATTTTTCAAGAAAATTTTAAATAACTTTTGCGTCCGCGACGAATTTCCACTTTCGCGGAGCGTAGGACAATACTTTCTTCACGAGTAAAACCTTGACCTCTCTCCCAAACCTTCGAGCATTCCTTTCCAAGATTTTCCTGCAAACTTTCTCGCCGTTTTCCTCGCGAGCTACGTGGTAGAAATGCAGGACTCCGCCCTTCTTGAGGAGCGGGAAGGCGTACTTGAGGTAGCGGTAAGCCGACCTGGGTAGCGGCATTATTATCCTGTCGAACTTCTCTGCCAAACGCTTGCAAACATCGGAAACGTTCCCGAGGTAGAGCCTCACTTTACCCTCAAGCTTGTTTATCCTAACATTTTCTAGCGCATACCTATGAGCATGAGGATTTATTTCGATACCGACGATTTCCTCGACCAACGGTTGCTTTTTTCCTATGGCTATGCAATAGGGAGCTACACCAGAGAACATCACGAGCACTCTCTCCCCTGGTGCGATCTGCGAGGCTATCCTCTGCCTTTCCGTCGCTTCCCTCGGGGAAAAGTAGACTTTCGTAGGGTCGAGCTTTAGCAGGTACCCGTGCTCCTTGTGTAGCACCTCCGTACGGCTTTCTCCGGCCAGGAGCTTGAGCTTCCTCAGCCTGAACCTTCCGCTCCTCTCGCCGGACTTTTCTAGGACGCTCCTCGCGTTCTTGTGCCTCTTCAGCAACTCCATCGCAGCCTTCTTTTTTTCCTCCTCGCTGACCCATTCTGGAAATTCCGCTATTATAATGGCCCTTCCCTTCGAGCCTACTATGTCGTAGGAAGACGGAATCCCGCTCCCCATCGTCTCATTTGTAATACTTTTCTACCAGCTTTTTCGTCAGGAGTAACGAATACCCCAGGAAGTATGCGACGAGGAAGGCCGTTATCGCCGTCATCGCGTTCTTGGTGAACTTTTCCAGGGGGAGGGAGATGACTACGGCGAAGAGTACGCATGCCCACACTCCGAGGATGAGGACGAAGTTCAGCTGCTTCCCCAAGCTCTTGAAAAACACGTTGTAGTCCTTGAGTCTCATAGTTATATTTTGTGTGAAGACTCTTAAAAGGTCGACATCACGCTTAACTCTCCTCACTGACCAAAGCGACGAAAAAACGTTCCCGAGCGATTATTTTTTACCAATAACTTAAATTTTTTGTGTGGGGTGGTTGGCGATGAGGGTAAGGAGTTCGTTGCTTTCGGTCGTTTTTTTCTCACTATCCTCCAAGAACTCTTCCTCGCTGTGACTTACATTTCCGACTGCAGCACGCTAACCGCGACGGCTTCTGCGATTCTCCCTACACCCTAGCTACAGACAACGT
>CAYUFF010000018.1:0-20215 GCA_964444075.1 uncultured archaeon | reverse complement strand
ATCTCTGCGGTTTCCCTGAAGAACGTCGCGAGGTGTGTGTGAGAACCGAGGAAAATGTTAAGAGGAAAGGGGTTAAGCAAAAACTGCCTTTACGGAGCGTATCTCTTCTCCGAAGGTGGTTGCGAACAGAATAAAATTCTCGTAAAAGCGTTGTCGTCCAGAAGCAGGTGGTATTCTTTTTTTCTCGCTTTCTTCCGTGCGGCGTTCTTCTTAACCTCGGTAGAGCGAACTTTCCCGCTGGAAGATACTTCGACGATCCTTATCCCGGCGTTGATGAACTCACCCTTCAATTCTTCCGTCAAATCTTCCATGAACCTTTCGCCACGCTTTCCACAAAAGATAGAACCGGGGTAACCGTCTTTCTTCAGGAGCTTGAAAATAACCCTTCCCAGATACTTGTTTTTACAGTCTTTCCCTTGGAAATAACACAGCCTCTTCCTGAGCAGCAGCCCCGCATACTCCTTCCAGAGAGAAAGCAATGTTCGGTACGCGTCCGAATCCCTCGCGACGCTTCGCAAGAGTCCTCGGTAATCTACATAGACCCTGCTCCTCACCCCACGATAATCCAACACAGAAGTCTGCGAATACGTTTCTACCAATCCCTCTTCGAAAAGGTAGGAGATAAGTTCGCTTTCTTCCCCGCTCCTCGATGGGAAACTGTCTGGCGTAAAATTCCCCAGGCGTGCCAGACTTTCCAGCGGCGGTGTCCTGGCGGCCTTGTCCAGCAACCTCCGGAATTCCTCTCCGAACCTTTCCTTAACGCTGTAGTATCCCTTCTCGTCGCCGTGTCTCAGGTGGGGTAGCGAATCGGAGATGAAGCGCTTCATGAGGCCGAAATACTCGGACTGAACGGTTTTCAGGTCTTTCCTCGTTATCGAGTTTACCCCGACCACCCACAGCCTGAAGAGTGCGGTCAAGAAATCCCTCACCTCCTCGTATCCTTCCGACTTTTCTCCCCTTCTCGGAAAGGATCTCAGTAGACGGTGGGAATCCCTGAGGAATCCGACTATCGATTTCGAAAGACTCGGGTGTGTGTACTTGGAAAGGACGTCGACGTCCCTTTCCAGCGATAAGCGGTACTTCGAATAAACCATCGAAAGTTCGTATCCGAGGTTTCTCATGATTCTGTTTTAGGGGAAAAGTTTTTTATTGGTTTCACCCTTCCAGCACGAAAACGGTTTCGTCATTATCGTCGACTTCTACCTTCAGGCTGTCGGTGTAAAACACGTTCTTGTAGAGTAAAGCTCTCACAACCCTTTCGTTAACGTTAGCCAGCCTAGAAATTTCTCCTACTCTCATCCTCCTTCCGGCGTTCTCCCTCAATACGTCCAAAACCTTCCCGTACTTCTCCGCTTCCTCCGCGACGGCTTTCTTCACGTCTTCTTCGCAGGAGATGTACTTGTAGAATTTCCTACCGCTCTCGTCGTACCATTCCCAGATTTTACCCAGGTTGCGAGAAACGACGCTCTGGTCGGAGGGACAATAAGGGATGTGTAGCTCGGCCAAGAAATCGTTGAGGAGGAGCAGCGTGTCAACCCTCGAGCTCTTAATCCCGAGGTCCCTCTCTATCTCTTCGGGGTAGGCGACCTTCTTTTTCCTTATGTAGTCTACCACTCGCTCCAACATCCCTTCTCCAGCCCGCATATGCTTTTATTTAACCTGCGCCAATTTATTAAAGAGCGCCGGTGGTCTAACCTGGTAGGACACTGGCCTTCCAAGCCAGCGGTCCGGGTTCAAATCCCGGTCGGCGCATCAGCTGAGTAACTTCAACGGTGAAACTCTGAGGGTAAAAGTCTGCGGTATAACCTCTCCCGAAGATGCCGTTCTCGCCTCGAGATACGGAGCCGATGCTATAGGAATTTTGGTGGGCACGAGGTATAAGAGCGAAGACGAAGTGACCGTCGAGGAAGCTAGCGAGATCATATCCGCGGTGCCGCCGTTGGTAACGCCTGTCCTGGTAACACATCTGACCGAACGCGAGGAAATAACGAAGTACGTAGAAAAGTTGCAAGTGACTACAGTTCAACTCCAGGACGACGTTTCTCCCAACGAGATTCTCGCGTTGAAGGAAAGGCACCCGCACTTAAAAATAATCAAAACCGTCCACGTTACTGGAGACGATTCTCTGAAGAAAGCCAAGGAGTACGAGAAGGTCGCCGATACGATAGAGCTCGACAGTATCGACGTAGAAGGGGGAAGGGTTGGCGGAACTGGAATCGTTCACGATTGGAAAATCAGTCGCAGCATATCTTCAGAGCTTAGGGTTCCCGTAATCCTCGCTGGAGGCTTAACTCCGGAGAACGTAGAGCTTGCCGTCAGAACCGTAAAACCCTACGGAGTGGACGTAAACTCGGGCGTGAAGGTATCGAGAACCGATAGGAAGAAGGATCCCAAGAAGCTCAGGGAGTTTATACTGAGAGCTAAAAGAGCGTTCCTAGAGTTGGGAGCCCATGAGTTCGCAGAAGGAGAGTTGGAGAAAAGCTTTTGAAAATCCAGAAAGCAGGAGATGGCTTTTCGGGCGTTCTAAAACTAGGATAGTAGACCTTATGCTCGGCTTTCTAAAGGAAAACAAGGTCAAGGTAACTAAAATCTTGGACGTCGGTTGTGGAAGCGGGAGGAACGCGATCGCGCTCGCGAAGATGGGGTTCGAGGTCTGGGGAATCGATTTCCTAGAGGAGGCTTTGAACGAGCTCGTGAGAAGGGCTGAGAGAGAGGGTGTGGACGTTAAGACGGTATGTCACGATATTACCGCTTCACCATGGCCTATAGAAGACGAGCTTTTCGACGCCGCCATCGTTCACGTCGTCTTAGACAGCGTCGAACGTTCGAAAAGGAGGGTTGTCGCGAAAGAACTTTGGAGGGTACTTAGAAAAAACGGATGGTTGTTCGTTATACGAGCCGTCCGTAAACGACGGATACTACGGACGGTTCGTGGAAGGTCATGAGAAAACCGCGTTCGTGTGCCCTGACGACGGGATTGAGAGGGAGGTATTCACGCCGGCGTCGCTCCTGAGACCCTTCGGAAAGTTTTTCAGGGTGGTGAGAACGGAGGAAATAAGTTACGAGGGAAGGATGTTCGAGAAAGTGTACGAGAGATGTTGGCTGTACTGTGTCCTTCAAAGGGTAGGCTGAGAGTAGCAGACTTACGCTCTCTGAGGACTTCTTCATCGTTTGCGCTCACACGTCCAGCACGACTTTCTCGACTTTCTTCCTAGAACTTTCGCGAGGCTCCTTTCCTACGACCCTTACTTGCAACTTTTCCGCACGTTCGCTCATGCTTTCCAGCCTTTCCCTCAAGGTCGGGAATTCCCGAAAGAGTGTCGTGAGATGACTCGACTCGCGACCGCGAGCGACGGAGATTTCTACGTCGTCCGGCATCCTCGGTTTAGGGACCTCGAAGATTACGACGTCCGCTGACGGTACCCCCAACTTCTCTGCCACCGCTTCCTCCTTCTCCCTTACTCTCCTCAAGTCGCGATAAGCTTCCGCGAACTTTCTGTAATCCTTTGCCTCGGGAAAGTGGGAGGGGTAGACCTCCAGGAAAGTTTCGCCTACGTTTCCCCTCTCGATGTGGCCCATCACTCGCCGCACACGCTTGTCTGCGGAACGGTAAAGACAGTAGAGCAACTCGAACTCCCTCATCAACTTCAGTCCTTCGACTTCGACTTCCTCCCTTTCTAGGGCCACATCGACGGCCTTTTCAGCCATCCTCTCGACACATTTCGTTAGCTCATCGTAATACACGTTCCTGTACATCCAGTAGTAACTTTCCGCGATTCTGGAAGCCATACCGCTCACGAAAAGGTCTTGCGTATCTGCGATTCCGACCTTCCCCTCTCTGTAGTAGAGGAAGTTGAGTATACCCAGAGCCCAGTCTTCCTTAAAACTTTTAAACACGCCCCGTATCCTCCTCCAGTCGTGCTGGAGGTACGACAACGCGTCTGTACCGAGGGGTTTGTGGGAAATGACGGAGGACAACGGGTCTTTCTTGACGATGATTTTACAAACCCTTTCCGGGTCGCTGCCGATCTCTTCCAGGATGTCAGTCAACGTCCTCCCGTTTTCATCCTCGCACTCCTGTATAATCTTCACTCCCTGCTTCTTGTGGTCGTATTCCCTATCGTGGATCTTTATCAGCCTTTCCAACGAGTGAGAATACGGTGGGTGTCCGACGTCGTGTAAGAGACCGGCGGAGACCAAGTCCATCTTATCACTCTCGTCGATGTACCCCTTCGCCAGGAAAAGGTTCGCGAGGTAGTTCGTGAGGCACCCTACCGCGACGCTGTGCTCAAACCTGTCCCCTCCAGCCCCCAAGAAACCGGCGAACTTCGCCACTCCTAGCTGGGAGAGGAACTTCAGCCTCGTAAACCACCCATGACTTACTATCGGGTAAAACTCTTCGTCGAGGGAAAGGTTGCCTATGCTCGTGCGTAAATACCCCACCTCACGCATGGGTAATTATCCGACGGTAACGTTTAAGAGGGTTACTGAAACGTGGTTGGAGACGGTTTCTTGTTACCCGCTCCTTTCCTACGCAAAAACGAGGTGCTAAGACTGCAAGAGTCTCATAAACCTGATAGCATCCTCGAACATGTAAACGTTGTTGAAAAGGACGAAGGCTTCCCTAACCTTCAGCCCAAACACCTTTTCCTTGATTCCCGCCAGCTCCTCCTTGGTAAACTTGTGCTTGTAGTTTATCCTCCCTCTTTCGTAACTTCCGTGCAACCTAAAGTAGGCTATCTTTTTCTTGCCGAAGCAGGATGGTAGATCTAAGATAGGGTCCACGCACTCCACCAGCTTGAATTCTTTGCAAAGCTTTTTCACCGAATCCTTCTCCCACCCTCTTAGCTCCACGGCCACTTCCATTTCTCCCCTCTCGATCCTCGAGAAGAATTCTCTAGCTCTTTCCAAGTTTTCCTCGGTATCTTTAAAGCTCGCTGGAGTTTGTATCAAGCAAACTCTTGCTTCTAAAACCTTGCAAACCTCGTAGGTCTTTTTCCACGAGCCCAGCACCTCCTTTGTAGGTCTCAGCAAGCCGTAGTTTTCCTTCTTTCCCGTCAGCTTCGATTTGCATTTTTTCCATGTCGGCGAGGTGATAGGATGGGTAACCCCTTGAAAGCACTTTACGCAAAAGACAAAACCTCTTGGAGCTTCCCTTCTCCATTTTTCAGCGAGTTTCAAAGAAGGCAGGGTGTAAAAAGTCGATTGGACCTCGACGGCTTTGAAATTCTCATAGTATTTCTTCTTGCTTACTGGAAAGCCACAGCAGCCAACGTAAATCTCCATTAGATTTAAGTTTTTTGGCCCTAAATTTAAAATTAGCGCTCGGGTGGCCGAACCCGGTTCAGGCGGCGGCCTGCAGAGCCGCTCATGTGGGTTCAAATCCCACCCCGAGCTTAAGGTTTAAAAATCTTTCTTCTCAGAAGCTAATTATGAGGGTAAGGTTTAGCAAACCCGTTAAAGAAGCGGTTATCCTCATCGGAATAGATGCATTCGTAGTAGATGTTAAGGATTACTTTAGCGATAGCGTAGACCTTCGCAACCTCAGGAAATATAGGTATAGAGGTTGTTGGGAGGAAGGTATAGAAACGGTGAAGCCTAAAACCTTGAGAAAAGTCGGAAAGTTCCTGACCGAGGAAGTTGGAATGTACGAAGGGTTCGACATAGTCAAGACCGCATACGTGAGTGTGAAGGAAGTTTCGTATGCCTCGCTTCCCTTCCTCTCCGCGGAGGGATTGTCTGAGTGTTGTGAAAAACTCTTGAAGGAAAAAGTTCTGAGCACCGGAAGCTGCTACGATGTCATAGGAATCGTGAGGTGGGAACCAGGACTACAAAAGGGCAATTTTTACGCAAGACGTTATCAAGAATTTGCTTGTGGTGTAAGGGGGACAGCGTCGACCAAGATACCAATAATTTCCTACGAAACAGAAGAAGAAGCTTGCACAGGGACTTTACACGAGCTGGTAGAGAAAATCACGCCACGTATGCTAAAATGTGAAGACGAGAACTGCTGCATGTACTTCGATAAAGAGACCTTCAGCCATCAACCTAAGCCAGGTACGTCGCTCTGTGAAAACTGCTTGAAAGTCGTTGAAGAAATCGTCGAACAGCGAAAATCTTTAACGAACCAACTTTTCGGCAGCGTTCACCAAAGGATAAGCTATCGGTGAAGGCGTGAGCAGCGGATGCGTCGCAAACTGTAGCCTAACGATTTCTTTCGCTGTAAGCTTCTTCTCAATCATAAGAGAGACTAGGTTGATCATTTCACCTGCGCTAACACCTCCCACGATTTCTCCTCCTACCAACCTTTTGCTTTCCTTTTCGAAGAAAAGCTTTAGATAAACTTCGCTCGCTCCTGAAAGGCTTCCAGGATGCCTGTCCACAGTTTTAAAATCGCTTTCCACGACTTCGATGCCTTCTCTTTCAGCAAGAGTTTTCGTCAGTCCGCTGACCGCAAAAGTTCTTCCTCCTACGCACGTGGAGAAAGTACTTACCACGCCCTCGTTCTTAACCTTCTCTTCGAAAAGGTTTGCAGACGCTATCCTTGCTTCCCTAGTTGCGACAGAAGCCAGCCTCACGTTGACCGGAGCTTTCGTGAAAAAGGAAAACTTTTGGCAGCAATCGCCGGCTGCGAAAACATCAGGATGGGAAGTTCTTTGATACTCGTCGACCCAAATTCCGAGCTTTTCATCGACCTTTAGCTCGCGTTCCTTCGCTAGCTCGACCTCTGGTCTTACTCCGACGCATACAACGGCGCAATCGACTTCCAACTTTTCTCCGTCATCGAGGATAACCCTCTCAACCTTCCCATCGCCCTCGAACCTCTCGACAGACTTGCTGGTTAGGATCGTTACCCCAGAACTTTTGAGTATTTCTTCGACTTTCTCGCAAAACTCTTCGTCGAAGGCAACGCTCAAGCAACGGTTGCTCCTCTCTACTATGGTAACTTTCTTTCCAGCCCTGGAAAGCTCGTCCGCTAGCTCAACTCCTATGAAGCCTCCTCCAACGATCAGAATCCTCTCAGAGGAGTTAAGAGTTTTGCACACTTTGGAAAGGTAACCGGCATCCTTCTTTATAAAGAAAACGTTCTCAAGGTTTATACCATCGATAGGAGGAACGAAAGGCTGGGAGCCCGTAGCGAGGATCAACTTTTCAAAAGCTATCCTTTCCTTCTCGTTGGTAACTACAACTTTATTCTCAAGGTCGATTTCCTCGACTTTCCTAACCCTATACTCGACCCCGTTCTTTTCAAGAATAGCATCGGGTATAAGGTTTTTCTCGACGGAGCCTATGGTCTTTGGAAGGTAGGGAATCGCACACGGTATCACAACTCTTTCTTCCTTCCTGAGGAGGAGGACTTTCCTTTCGGGATAATTCCTTTTCGCAGAAATCGCCGCCGTAATTCCGGCGGGACCTCCGCCTATCACGAGGACGTCTACCCTTTCCATCAAGGAACCTTAGGCTTCTCGCTAAAAAAAGTTTATGCTTCGGTAGGATAAACACTTACTCATGGAATTCTACAAACTCTCCGTGAGGGAGGCAGAAAAACACTTCCAGACTTCTATTACCCACGGGCTTAGCGAGGAAAAGGCGAAGAAAAGGCTGGAGAAGTACGGTAAGAACAAGATAGAAATCGGCAAGCCACCTTCCAGGCTAAGGTTCTTCCTGAAGCACCTGAGGGAATTCGTCTCACTTTTGCTGATCTTCGTCGCTTTGATAGCGTTCTCCGTGTACTTTTTCTTCCAGCCCAAGCTTGAGCATCTCGTCGACGGTACCATAATCGTTAGCATAGTCTTCATAAACGCTAGCTTAGGAGCGATGCAAGAGTACAAGTCGTCGAAGATAGCGGAAAAAATCAAGAGGATGATAAAGACTAGGGCTAGAGTGATAAGGGAAGGTAGGCTGAAGGTCATCGACGCCGAGTACTTGGTTCCTGGGGATTTGGTGAAGATAAAGGCTGGCGATAAAGTTCCCGCCGACCTCAGGTTGGTGGAGTGTAAGGATTTGGAGATCGAAGAATCCGTGCTCACCGGAGAGAGCATGCCGGTCGCAAAGCATAGCGAGGCGATCAAAGAAGATAAACCGTTAGCGGAGAGGAGCAACATGGCGTTCATGAACACCTATGTAACTAGAGGGGAAGCGCTCGGAATCGTCGTCGCTACAGGCTTTAACACAGAGGTCGGTAAGATAGCGAAAGCTCTGGAAGAGAAAAAGGAGAAGGAAATCCCATTCGTTCAAGAGGTTTCCGAGACGGCGAAGCAAATAAGCTACCTCGCCTTGGCCATGGTAGCGGTCTCCGCTCTAGTTTTCGGGCTTTACGGAAAGGATGTTTACGAGATTTTCATGCTGGCAGCTGCGCTAATCATAGGAAGCATACCGGCCGCACTTCCTGTGACAGTTACCTTCACGCTTTCTCATGCGATGAAGAAAATGGCAGAGAGGAATGCTCTGGTTAAAACGATGCCGCTGCTAGAAACGCTCGGAGGAGTTGACGTTATTTGCGTAGACAAGACCGGCACGCTGACCGAGAACAGAATGGTGGTCAAGAAGTTCTACCTACCTGGAAAGGGAGAGGTAACGAGGGAGAACTTCCACCCTAACCAAAGCGGGGAAAGGGAGCTGGTGAACTGTATCCTTGCTGCGAACGAGGTCGAGTTCAAGAAGGACGGTGGCTACGAGGGTCCTCCCGAGGATACGAGCCTTTTCGAATTCTTGGAAAGGGTTGGGGTAAACCCGAGGAAGGCTTTGCAACTCAAAAGGGTCGATTTCCTTCCTTTCTCCTCCGAGCACAAGATGGTGCAGGCTGTGGTAAAGCTGGAGGGGGTCTTCTACCGCTTTACGAAGGGTGCGCCGGAGGTCATCCTCAGAAGATGCAACAAAATCTTGGTGAACGGAGAAGTTGAAAGGCTCGACGAAGGGAAAAGGGAAGAGATAAGGAAACTGGTCGACGGATTTTCCGAGCAAGCCCTGAGGAACATAGCCTTTTCCTTCAAGCCGGTAAAGGAAGGGGAAGCCAACGTGAAGCTTGTCGCGAACGACGAGATCTTCATAGGTTTCGTCGGAATGTGGGACCCGCCTAGAGAAGGCGTTAGGGATGCGATCGCAACCTGCTACGAAGCTGGGATTGAGGTTAAGATGCTGACCGGAGACAGCAAGAAGACAGCCGCAGCTATTGCTAAGGAGTGCGGAATGAGGAACGTAAAAGCTATAAGCTGGGAAGAGATAAAAGACCTTTCCCAGGAGGAAATGGTTAAAGTGGTTAAGGAGTACAACGTCTTCGCCAGGATGGACCCCGAGCTCAAGATGAGAATCATCGATGCCCTTCACGCTCTGGGTAAGAGAGTGGCGATTACGGGAGATGGAGTCAACGACGTTCCTGCCATAAAAGCTGCCGAGGTAGGGATAGCCATGGGTAAGAGGGGTAGCGACATCGCCAGGGACGCGGCGGACATAATCCTTCTCGACGATTCTTTCCCGACCATCAAAGAAGCCATCAAGTACGGAAGGACGTGCCTTTCCAACGTGAGAAAGGTCGTGAATTATTTGATGACAGCGAACCTCTTCGAGGTAATCGTCATTTTCCTGTCTTCTTTGGCCGGATTCGCTCCGTTCAGGGCGATTCAAGTGCTGTGGGTAAACTTTGCGACCGATGTATTTCCAGCGATAGGTCTTGGTACAGACCCTCCCCATCCTTGGGTGATGAAGAAAAAACCTACCGGAAAGGAAGAGAAGATTTTGACGAAGCGAATCTGGTACTTACTCGTCGGGATAGGCGTGAAGAAGGTTGCGGTAGTTTTCTTAACGTTTTTCCTAGTGCTGTACCTCTCCGGAATCTTGGATTATCCAGGAAAGGTTCCGGAGGAGAAGTTGACCACCATCCTTGGTATAAAAGGAGATTTGGTACTCGCTCAAACAGCTGTGTTCGTCTGGCTGATGCTTTCGCACATAGTTAGGATAGTGTCGATTCGCTGGGATGAAGGTTGGAAATGGAGAAAAGTTTTCCTGAACAAGTGGGTCAACTACTCGCTACTCTGGCCGCTCGTCGCTACCTTAATAATCCTCTACCTACCGTTCAACGATTTTGCGCTGGCACACTTTTTCTACTCGAAGCCGTTGCCGATTTGGGTATGGAACGTACTCGGATTTAGCATGGTGCTCGGTATAACGACTGCCATAGCAGTAACTCTTCTCGTCGATAAACTCCTGGGAGGTTACGGAGAAAGAGAATACTAATTAGTAGAGCGTTTCCTCGAGGACCTCCTCTTCCCTCAAAAGCTTAGCATCCTTCACGAGCAAATAATGATCTGAGATTTCCGATACGTCAACGTATTCCCAACCTTTTCCGCAAAAACCACCGAGTGGAAATATTAGTTTATCACTCTTGGCTGCAGCTTCGATGTTCCTTAAAAAGTGGTAAGAGTCCATCGAAAGTTTAAGGTTAACCCTAACTTCGGGTTTTAGCGGTGAAGACCAGTCGAGATAAACCGTTTCTATTGGTAGTAGGTCACCTTCTCTACTAACGAAATAACACTCGCCCAAATTCACGACAAAAGTTTTGGTACGGACATCAACTCTACCGCTGTAGGCCGTGTCAACATAGATACCTTTTCCTTTTATTTCTTCTAGAAGCTCTTCTTCGGTAGCTTTGTTACCCTTAACGTCCAACTTCAGATTGCTCATCCTCACCCAATTTCCGCGAGAATGTCCGTTAGGCTCGACACCGAACGCTTTCGCTAACGTCAGGTCGTTAAGTCTTTCGTTCAACCTTCCGTCTACCATCACCCTAGATTCTTTTCCTCTCACGCCTTCATCGTCGAAGACGTAAAAACCAAACGGTAGGTAAGGGTGTTTCCTCAGATTTGGGACAAAAGATACGTTGAGGAACTCTTTGGAAAGTTGTTTTTCTTCGTCCCTCCACATAGAAGGAATTTTATCCGCGGTTTCCCAATCTATTTCTGAATCGTGACCGAGCGCTTCGTGTAGCGTAATACCGGTAACACTCGGAGAGAGCACCAAATCCACTCGGGAGAAATTAACCTCGTGGGCAAGCTTGTCAATCCTGATAGAATTTTTAAGATAAGCTGTGGTTGACCGTAAAATTTCCTCGACGTTGAAACCATCAATCTTTTCTTCGACAAAATCCTTTACGACTTCTATTCCGCCCGTAAAAGCTGATGGTACGAGCTTTCTGATTTCTTTGCCATCCTTTTTACAATAGATTTCTATCGAGAACGAGATTTTCGGAAGTTTTTGAAAAACCTTAGCACCTCCGCTGTTACACACAAGCTTCTCTTCCTCCCGAAATTTAATCCTAGAGGTTACACTCTTGAGATACTCGCCTAATCCTTCTCTTACTCTCCTGTTCACTTCTTTCAACAAGCTCACAGCTTCCTCACTGTCGAATTCCATTCGCGGCTTTATTACGTTTTCCCTTTTCTCCAAACTTTCTTCAAAGTCGAAATCCGAGACATCAAGAACCACTCCTTCAAACTTTTTTACCATCCCTATTTGTTCCCCCACTCTTTTTATCATCGACTTGTAAGCTGAATTTATACTCTCCTTCAAGGAGTCTAAAGAAATCCCATTAACTTCACTCTCGTCATAACAGGAAAACCTCGCTTTTCCAGCCTTTATTTTTACCTTAGTTGACCTCGAAAGCTCACACGTTTCTCTGACTATGTTCTTACCCTTAACCTCAACGTCCCATTCTCTTTTTTCCTGAGTCATGGCAACTATGAATATCTTTCTAGGTTCTATCTCGACGTTTTTGCAAGTTCTCAATTTTCTAGAAATATCTTCCGATATTTTTCCCAATTCCTTCGAATAAAGTTCGGCAATATACCCAGCTTCCATGATTATCTTTACCTGAAGGTTAAAGTTTATATTTCTAACATCGCAGCAATTCTTCCATTTTCTCTATCAGCTCCCTTTCCCTTCCAGTTGGAATTATTCCAGAAGCCGCGAATTCGTGACCATCACCAAAACCTCCTAACTCTTTACAAGCTGAAGGAAGCAAGAAAGAAAGCTCCTTTGCTCCGCCCTTCTTAATCCTTTCTTGGAGCAGTTTCGGAGCCCTAGCAGAAACTTTCGTCAGGAGCTTTTCCTTCAACCTTCCATAACCAGGGATGTATCCAGGAATTTTCATAAACCCAACTAAATACTTGCTCTTATCAACGAGCCTTTGGTAACTCAAGTAAGAGCAAAAGGTCCCCACGACTTTGCTCCCCATACCTTCGAAGCTGTCCTTGGCGTCGAACCACTGAAAGTTCTCGCTCTTCTCAAGCCCCTCCTTCCATAACCTTGCCAACAGCTTCCTGTTAGCATCCTTCCTCCAAGCTTCTAGCTCTTCAACCATCTTTAACGTGCTTTCATCAAAACCGTGGAGGCAAGCTTTAACTCCTACCTCGGGGCCTTTCCGATAGTAACCAACGGCGCCAAGGATTTGAAGTTTCGAAAAAATTTCGCCTACCCTCATCCCAAATTCCTTGACCACATAATCCTTTCCGTCGAAAAATATTATCCCTTCCCTTTCGGCTTCCCTGCAAATTTCCAGGTTAAGGCCCTTGTAACCGGAGGGAATTTCCTTGCTACCGACTAATGCTAGGTAGGATAACTCCACATTCCTCTCATTGAGTACTTTCGAAAAAAGGTAGCATACGCTCGCTCCGCTACACTCTTCGCTCCCGCTGATTCCGAACTTCCTCGGGTTTACGTTGATCACGGAGTCGTCCTCCCTTTCTTTTCCCAAAGCATGATGGTCCAAGATAATCACCAGGTTCCTTCCCTCGTTGGCCTCGGAGATGCAGCGAGCATGAGGAGAACCTATGTCCGCGTAGACGTAGACCTTTCCCTCCTGCCTATGCAAGGATTCGACTACCTCTGGAAACAGTTTCTCAAGGCAGAGCGTCCTTACCCGATAGCCTTCGTTTTCCAAAGATTTCTTCAGGATTGCGGCGCTGCTAATCCCGTCGGCATCGTCATGATGTATAACCAAAATCTCGTCCTGAGGGTAACTCCTCAGCTTGCTCGCAGCGGTTTTGATGAGCCCGAAAAACTCCTTTTCTCCCATGAAGAAAATTATTTTTGGTCGAGAAGTTAAATTAACACGATAACATGCCCGTCAGCGGAGCTCCTTACAAGAGGACTTACAAGCATACCAAATCCCGCGGTAGGGAGCATAACGTGGTATGCGGGATCTGCGGGAGGCTCGTTCCGAGGTACAAAACTTTCGTGATGACGAAGGGGCTGAGGATAACGGACCCTCTCCTCCTACAGCAGGTAGACAGGAGGTTCATCCACCTGATGAAGAAGAAAATAAGGGTTTGTCCGAGTTGCGCGAGGTTCCACGGTATAGTGCAGCCCGGGAAGAGCGTCAGGAAAAAGCACAGGGGAAGGTAGATGAAGCTGAAGGGAGCGTTGTACAGGAAGTTGAAGGAGATGGAAAGGAAGAAGGCGGTCGAGCGCGAAGAAAGGTTTCCCCTTCCGAGCTTCGAGAGGGTGTCGAAGTTTCCCGAGCTCCCACGGCCTAAAAACCTGAAGGATGTCAACGTTACCTACCCCCTGATAGAAGGTTACGTGCTCGTCAGGGTGGTTTGGGATAAGGAGGAGAAAATCCTCAAGTACGAAGTGCTCGAACCGTCGCTCTCGGAGGAAGAAAGGAAGCTGCTCTCGGAAATTTCCGAAAACCTGATGGAGCTCATAGAAGTAAGTCCTTCGCTGATCAAGGAAGAAAAGAGGATGCTCGAATACCTCCGTGAAAAAGTGGTGAAGATAATCGAGGATTTGGGGTTGGATATCGGTTTCGAGGCTTACGAGAAGCTCATGTATTTCGTGTACAGGGATTTCGTCGGGATGGGAAAGATAGAACCGCTGATGCTCGACCCGTTCATCGAAGACATAAGTTGCGACGGAATTAACGTCCCGGTCTACATAGTCCATCGCGTCTACGGTTCCCTCAAGACGAACGTAGTCTTCGAGACTAGCGAGGAGCTTTCGAGGACGATAATCAAGATGGCCGAAAAGTGCGGTAGGTACGTGAGCTACGCTGAGCCTATTCTAGAGGGTACGCTCCCAGACGGTAGCAGAGTTTCGGCAACCCTAGCTCCAGACGTCGCGACGAAGGGCGGTGCCTTTACCATAAGGAAGTTCAGGGAGAAGCCTTTCTCACCTATAGACCAAATGGAGTTGGGTACGGCTTCGGCGGAGGTCTTGGCATACTTCTGGGAAATCATAGAGCACAAGCTATCGATCCTTGTAATAGGCGGAACGGCGAGCGGAAAGACCTCCTTCCTCAACGCTCTCTGTATGTTCATCCCGCGTGAAGCGAAGATAGTCTCGATAGAGGATACGCGCGAGCTAAGGTTGGTACACGAGCATTGGCTTCCTGGGCTCGCGAGAGTAGGCTTCGGCATGCCACTTCCTACGGGCGAGAAGTACGGTGCCGTGACGCTTTTCGACCTGCTGAAGGAAAGTTTCAGGCAAAATCCGGATTACGTGGTAGTCGGTGAGACGAGGGGTGAGGAAACTTTCGTGATGTTCCAAGGTATGTCCGCGGGACACCCTTGCCTGAGCACTTTTCACGCCGGAAGCGTCGATACTGCAGTGAAGAGGTTGACGTCACCGCCCATAAACCTGCCGGCCACGCATGTGGAAAGTTTGAACGTGATAGCTGTTTTAACTCTAGCGAAGGAGAAAGGACCTACTGCCAGGAGGGTGAAGGAAGTAGTGGAGATAGTGTCGGTAGACCCGAGGACGGGGGAGGTGAGTACCAACGTCGTTTTCAGGTGGAACCCAGCGGTAGATAAGATAGAAAAAGTAGGAGAAAGCGTCATGATAAGAAGGATTGCGACCTCCATAGGGACTACGGAGGAAAAAATCTTGGAAGAGGTTGAAAGGAAAAAAGTGTTTCTTGAAAGACTGAGAGAAAGGGGTGTTCGCGACTATAGGGAAGTCTGCGAGTTCATTAACAAGTACTACAAAAACCCCCAGGAGGCTTTCCTCGAACTCGAGAAGGGGGTGAGTGTGACTCCTTCCGAAGAAAGGAAGATTAGACCTACCTTCAAACCCCGCTTATCCGTATGGGAACTTCTGAAGATTCTCAGGAGTAAAGTATGAGGAGGCTTGCCGTGCGGTTGTTCGGGACTCTGGCGAATAGAATGAAAAAACACTTCAAGTTCCTGAAACCCGAACTAGCAGCCGCGGACATGAAAATTCCACTGAGGGTTTACCTTTCACTAGCGTTGTTTTGTTCTTTTCTCGGTTTCACACTTTCCCTAACGTTCCTCCTCACTCTGTGGATTTTACTGGGAAATCAACTCTTCCTTTTCTTCTCGTCCTTCATACCCCCAACAGTTTCCATCCTCACTTTTTCACTCTTCTTGCTTTATCCCATCCACAAAAAGACTTCTCGGATAAAGGATATAGAGAACAACTTTCCCTTTTTACTCATTCACATGAGTTCCTTAGTAGGTTCGGGACTCCCACCACACTTAGTTTTCAAGACCGTATCTACCTTCGAGGAGTACGGCGAGGCATCCAGAGAGATTAAGAAGATTGTAAGAAACATGGAAACTTTCGGCATGGATTTGATAACTTCCGTTAGGGAAGTGGCGAGGAGAACCCCTTCTCCACAGCTAAAAGAATTTTTGCTAGGGTTCGTCTCCACCGTACAGGCTGGTGGAGATGTGGCGACGTTCCTCAAAGAGACCGGGGAGCGAACGCTCTTTCACTGGAGGATGAGGAGGGAGAGCTTCATAAGGATGCTCTCGACTTACGCGGAGATGTACGTGGGCGTCCTCATAGCAGCGCCGTTGACCATAATTTCCATCTTGATGATGATGGCCATGATCTATTCGGAGATCGCTGGCATGAACATCGTTCAGGTCATTCAGCTGGCCGTATACGTTCTCATCCCCCTACTCAACGTAGGATTTTTACTCTTCCTCAAGAGTGTCGAGGCGGAAATATGAGAAGAGAGAAGCTTTTGAAAAGTTTGTTGTTAGGAATTCCTGGAGCGCTCCTCATCCTCCTGTCTGCAACGTTCTTCAAAGAACCCCCCCTTCTTTCACGCGCTCTAGTAATGACAGGGGTAATTACCATGTTTTCACCTCCCCTGCTTGTCTGGTATTGGGAACACAGGTACGTGAAGGCGTTGGAGAACAACTTCATAGCCTTTTTGAGAGATTTCGCGGAAGCCATCAAGGGCGGTATGAACATTCCGTTGGCTTTGAGACACGTGTCGAGGAATGACTACGGAAACCTCACGCCTTACGTCAAAAAGATGGCAGCTCAAATAGAGTGGGGCATACCGCTTCACGACATCTTGCTCAAGTTCTCCAGGAAAGTGGATTCTCCTATGATAAAAAGGTGCGTCTCGTCCATCGTGGAGAGTCACCTTTACGGTGGTAACATAGCCAGCGTCATGGAGGCGCTGGGACACACTACGCTCGAAATCGAAAAGTTGAGGAGCGAGAGGAAAGCCTTCATGCAAGGACAGGTCACAACGGGCTACATGATTTTTTTCGTTTTCTTGGGGATAATCGTGGGGATGGAAAAATTCCTCCTTCCCTCTTTCGTTTCCAACATCGGGGGTGGTGGTATCCTAGGTGGTGTAGGGTTGGGTGGTGAAGCCATAGCACCTGTCAACGCCGAAGAAATCGTCAAGCAGCTTAGGCCCGTGTTCGCACACTTAGTTATGATGCAGGCAATCTTCTCGGGTTTGGCCATAGGGAAGATGTCCGAAGGCAGACTCGCCGGAGGCGTAAGACACGTGTTCATCTTGTTGACGATAAGCTTAATCTTCATCTTGGTCGCTGGATGATTAGCACGTAGCTTCCTTGTAAACGTTGACACACTCCGAAATCACCTTGAATTTCTTACAGGAATCTAAGCCGGTAATCTGAATGGACTCCCACCCACCCTCCTTCGGTAGCGTTAAGGTTTGCTTATGCTTAGAAATCGTACCATTCGCGAGAATAACATCTACTTCGATGATCTTCAGGTCCACGTCAGCCTTGTTTTCTAGGATTATCGTTAGCGTCTTGGAAGTCTGATTGTAAAAGTAATAGTAGATTGAGAAATCCGCTGCAATACATTTTTTGAGTGCAGTGACATTTTCCTCCATTCCTGTAGTAGTCCTTCGCGTGTAGGAGGATACCCAGAGCGCGACGACACCCGAGATAATCATGGTGATTGCTATCAACATTACCGCAGCCACGACTGGTGAAATTGCTTTCCTTCTCATATTAAAATAAATTTTGGTAAACGATAAAATAAAAATATTTTCCGTTAATTTTTGATGTCGGTGGTCGAAATCCCTGAAAACCGTGAGCACTTAAGAGCAATCTACCCACGGAATTCTACCGCTATCGACGCTACTACACTGGGTGGTTACCCTCATCCACTCAATCACACCTCCTGGAAGATCTTGAGTTACGACCGCGTAAACGCTCGCTGAGCGGCCTGGTCTTAGAGGATAGGAGCTAGTGAAATTTTTGTCTGTGAGAGAATCCTTCAGGACAAAGGAATAAACCTTCCCACCGATATAGATTTCTACCCACAGATCGTAAAGGTCTACGTTCCCAGAATTTTCTACCGTGAAGTTCAGGTAATCGTCGCTCCCACTAAAGTTACACTCTATCGTATCAGTAAGAACCCTTATCCCACCGTAATAACACTCTATTTTAGTAGAGGTTTGTTCGCCTACTCTTTCCCTTTGTGTTTTGAGGAAGTTCACATACCAAGAAGAGATTAAGGAAGCTGAAACGAGTACGAGGGCTATGAGCAGCACTACCGCTACGAGGGGAGACACGGCTTTCTTCATGGTATGGAATTTTTGGTTTTAAGTATGATAAAACTTTCGGAAAGTTTTGACGAAAGTAGATTCACTGGCAGAAGCTTTGATGAACCAAAAAGAGAGCGTGCAAGCCTTTCCTTCCTCGAAGGGTACCGAAACGTTCCTTTGGTAGGTATTCCCGTCAGGACCGACGTAGGACACTGACATCTCGTGCGCAGGCGATGAGGAAACGTTGACGGAGAAGTTGGTGGTATAAATTTCCTCCTCATCGAGGCTGTCCTTTTCCCTTTCAACACCATCCAACTCCAGAGTGATGTTCGTGACGTCTCCTCCGAAAAAAACGATCGAAACGTTCACCGTGGTATTCTGGCTCGTCTCTACTTTCTCGCTGGTAAGGAATAAGAACCAAGCGACGGTGCTAACGCCCCTAGCGTTCAACTTTTCGACGAAAAAACTCGTGAAGTTCTTAGCGATCGCGGGATAATTCTTTTCTCTGGAGAAATGTTCGAAGAGGCTTTTTTCCTCGCCCTCGAAGTTCTCAAGAGTTTTCACGAGGATATCCTGCTGTAATCCGGTTCTTGTGTACACCGCATACCTTAACGGTGAAAACGACAAAAATGTAAGTAAAAAACCTGTAACTAGGACTAGGGTAGCAAGGATGAAAACTTCTCCTTTCTTCCTTACTCTACTGGGCCTACCTTTCGACGACATACACCACCACTTCCAAATTTTTTGGATCGGTGAAATTGTGCGATAAAAAATAACTTACGGTATAAATTTCCTTCGCTCCAGTAACGTTAACAGTCGTGCATCCATCCTCGTAGCAAAAAACAACCTCGTATTGGTAGACTTTTGGAAGAAACCGTGAAAGGTAAGATTTTATGGTGAGAGAATCGTTTCGATAGGCAACTTCCCTCAGTTTACCGCTCTTTTTCAACTCTTGGAGAGCAATCATTGTTTGGTACTTTATTTGTAGTTCCTTGAAAGAAGGGTAATCTATCAAAGACGTGGAGAGCCAAGCAGCAAAACCAACGAGAATTATACAAGAAATGCAAGCTTCTATCGTTCTTACTTGGGATTTCATGAGTGTAATTTAGCTTCATGAGAAAATAACTTTGTGTTTCATCACGACTTAACTTTTTAAGCCACATCAAACGCAAGGAGGAAAATCATTAATATCAAAACCCCAGGATAATTTTAGTTCATGAAGGTTTTCCTATCTCCTGTGAAAGGAACTAAAGATTTTTTACCTAAAGAAAAAATTTTCAGAGACGATACGATTTCAAGAATAAAAGCAGTATTCGAAAGGTACGGTTTCCTTCCTTTAGAAACGCCTGCTCTTGAAAGGTTCGAGTTGCTAGCAAAAAAATGCGGTGAAGATGTCGAGAAACAGATATTCGCCTTCGAAGACAAAGCTGGCAGGAAGCTTGGGTTGAGGTTTGACCATACTGTGCCGCTTGCTAGAGTTGTTGCTTCGAACCCTCAGTTTCCGAAACCTTTCAAGAGGTACGTGATAGCTCCTGTGTGGAGGTATGAGGACGTTAGCTGGGGGAGAAAAAGGGAGTTTTACCAGTGCGACATCGACATCGTCGGTGTTAGCGACGTTGCCGCCGACGTGGAAGTTATGGCTTGTATTTGCGACGTGTTGAAAGAGCTCGGGTTCAACGAGTTTGTGATGAAAGTTAACAGCAGAAAAATCCTGGAAGGAATGGCAGAGGTCCTCGGCATAAGAAGGGAACTGTGGTTGGACACGTTTAGGGCTATAGATAAGCTGGAGAAGGTCGGTAAAGAAGGTGTTTGGAACGAGCTGGGAAGGCTTGAGATAGGGGATGAGTGTAGAAAGAGGATTTTTGAGTTTCTCTCTCTTGAAGGAAAGTCCGATGAAGAATCCTTGAGCATGGCTGAAGAGTTTTTAGGAGAATCGAAAAGGGGGATGGAGGGTGTAGAAGAACTCAGGAGGATTCTCAAGGTTTCGGAGTGGTACGGTATTAGGAAATTCTTGAAAGTTGACTTTTCTTTGGCAAGAGGGCTGGATTATTACACGGGACCGATTTTCGAAACTTTTATTAAAGGGGAAGAAGGTACAGGAAGCGTCGCGAGCGGTGGGAGGTACGATGAACTGATCGGGTTGATAGGAGGCGTCGATACTCCGGCAACAGGAGGTAGCGTTGGGCTTGAAAGGATAGTAGAAATTTTGGGAGGAAGGGTTAAAGAAAGGAAAAAGACTTTGACGAAGGTTTTCGTGGCTTTCGTCGACGAAAACGTAAGGGAGCATGCAATCAAGCTGACGCAAGCGTTGAGGAAAGAAGGAATAAACGCTGAGGTTGAGCTTTCCGGAAGAAAGCTCAAAAAGCAGCTGGAGTATTGCGATAACAAAGGAATACCCTTCGTCGTTATCGTTGGGAAAAGGGAGGTGGAAAG
>CAYUFF010000017.1:3774-20707 GCA_964444075.1 uncultured archaeon | reverse complement strand
TCGCGGAGGAAGAAAGCTTGAGTGCAACCTTCATGCCAAAGCCCATAGAGGGTCGGCCGGGCAACGGCATGCACGTACACCTGAGCCTCGCTGAGGAGGGAAGGAACCTGTTCTACGACAGGGAGGACGAGTACCAGCTGTCGGAGGACGGGAAGCGTTTCTTGGCTGGAATCCTCGAGCACGCCAAGGCGCTTACCGCCGTAGCGGCCCCCACCGTGAATTCCTACAAGAGGTTGGGGGAGTTCGAGGCCCCTCGGTACGTTTACTGGGGGAGGAGGAACAGGGACGCCCTGGTGAGGGTACCGCACTTCTTCTCACCATCCTCAGCCAGGGTGGAGTTCAGGCTGTCAGACCCCTCGGCCAACCCATACTTCCTCCTTTCCGGCCTGCTGGCGTCAGGCTTGGACGGCATAGAAAAGGGTCTGGAGCTGGAAAACCCCATAGAGAGGGATATCTACGAGGACGGAACTTACAAGACCCTGGAAGAGGTGCCGTCCAACCTGAAGGAAGCGTTGGAAGAACTGAAGAGGGATAGAGTCGTTAGGAAAAGCTTGGGAGGGGCTTACGAGAAGTTCGTTGAGCTGAAGGAAGAGGAGTGGAAACTCTACGAGAGGAGGGTAGTTACGGACTGGGAGTGGAAGAGGTACTGGGAGGCGTGAGGATGAAAGTCGTGTGCTTCGGCGGAGGCAGCGGAGTACCTAAGCTCGTGATGAGGCCCTTGAAGGAAATCGGCTTCGAGGTAGTCGGGATAACTTCGATGGTGGATAACGGGGGTAGCACGGGGGCGTTGAGAAAGGAGTTTGACGTCCTTCCTCCCGGTGACATAAGGAGGCATCTCTTAGCTTTAGCCGACCTCCCTCCTGAAGAAAGGTGGAAGGAAAAGCTGTGGGAGCTCAGGTTCGGGAAAGATATAGAGTTTTCTCCGGGGCATTACGGTCACAGCTTCGCTAACGTCTTCATCGCAGGGCTTGAGTACGTGTTAGGAGATTTCGAAAAGGCGTTGGAGATTGCTCACGAGTTTCTGCGCGTGAAAGGAAAAGCGTTGCCAGCGACGTTGGACAAAGTTCAGCTTGTGGCCGAGCTCGAAGACGGAAGTATCGTAGAGGGTGAGGATGAGATAGATTGCGGAACTAACCACGATAGGAGGAAGCGGATAGTGAAGGTTTTCTTGGAACCCGAAGGGAAGGTTTACGAGAAGGCTGTGGAGGAAGTTAAGAAGGCTGACGCGATAATAATAGGGCCGGGAGACCTCTACACTAGCTTAATCTCCTGTTTCTTGTCAAAGGGGATGAAAGAGGCTATCCAAAGCTCTAGGGCAAAGAAGGTATTCATCTCGCCAGCGATGACAAAGCTCGGTGAAACTCATGGCTTCAACGTCTTGGACTACGTGAGGGAGGTTGAAAAGTACATCGGTTGCGAGCTCGACTTCGTGATTTACAACACGACCATGCCTCCGAGAGAAAGGCTCGAAGAATTCAGAAAGAAAGAGCCGCTCATGGAAGACATGGTAAGCTTCGAAAACGTTCCCCAGGATGAGAAGTTCGTCGGAAGAGACCTTTTGCTGGAAGAAGGGGACATAAAGTACGACTCAGAAAAGCTGGTAAAGGTTTTGTTGGAGGTTTTACAAAAATAAGCTAGTGGAAGTATGCAAGTGGTTTTGCTCGCGGCCGGGGAATCATCTAGATTTTGGCCCCTGAACAAGAGACACAAATCCTTAATAAGGATTTGCGGGAGGAGCCTGATAGAATGGACCGTGAAAGCCTTGCTGGAAAACGGTATTAGAGAAGAGGAAATAATTATCGTGCAAAACCCCTCCCGCGACGTCGAAGCGGAATTGAAGGAGAAGTTTCCGAGGATTAATTTTGTCGTTCAGGAAGAACCGAAGGGGATGGGAAACGCCGTAATGCAAGCAAAGGAGCTGATAAACCAAAGCTTCCTCGTGATGAACCCCAACCATCCAGACGCGGGATACTTCTTGAAGCTGTTGGAGGAGAAGCGAAAGGAAAGCAAGGCGAGCATGGTACTCTTCGGGAAGGAAACGAACAATCCCGAGCTTTACGGTATCTTCGAGATTGAGGGCAGCTTCGCCAGGAGGATCGTGGAAAAACCCCCGAAGGAAAAGGCTCCTTCCAATTTAAGAGTCGTCGGAGTTTACTATCTGCCGGTGGAATTCTTCGAGTATTACAGGAGGGTTGAGGAGCATCAGTACGCTTTCGAGGATGCTCTATCGCTACTCATGCAGGATTTCGACGTTCCCGTAGCTTTGGTGGAGAAGGAAGTGCATTCGTTGAAGTATCCCTGGCACCTCCTCGCTTTCCTGAAGGAATTGCTGGGGATGAAGGAAGAGAAAGTTAGCGAGAGTGCGAAGATAGCAAGGAACGCGGTAGTAGAAAACAGCTACGTAGGCGAGAACGTTAGGATAATGGAAAATGCCGTAGTCAAAAACTCTTACGTAGGCGACGGTTGCGTGATAGGCAACAACGCTTTGGTCAGGGATTCTTCCTTGGACAAGAATTGCATAGTCGGCGCTAACTGCGAGGTGGCAAGGTCCGTATTGCAAGAGGACGTGCATACTCACTCTGGCTTCATAGGGGATTCAATCATCGCTAGGGGTTGCAGGATAGGGGCTGGTTTTATTACCGCTAACGTAAGGCTTGATAGAGGTGAGATTTTCTCGGTGGTGAAGGGAAATAAGGTAGCGACTGGAGCTAAGAGATTTGGATGCGTCGTCGGAGAAGAAACTAAAGTAGGGATTTGCGTGAAGACCATGCCAGGAGTGCTGATAGGAAATTCCTGCATCCTCGGTCCTGGTACGGTAGTGTTCGAGAACGTCGAGGACAACACGAGGTTTTATACCGAGTTCAAGAGTGTGAGGAAGAGGTTAGCATGATAAAGGTAATAGCTTTCGATTGCGACAACACGATCTATAAGATTAACGCTAGGAAGGGCTACGAGAAGATGTTCGAGTTCCTTTCCCAAAAGCTCGGAGTTAGCAAGGAGGAGGTAAAGAATACTTGGGAGGAAATAGTTAAGAGGGTGAAAGGTTCGAAAAACCCGGAGAAAAGGAGGAGGGAATACTCGCTCAGGCTCTTGCTCAAGGAGTTTAAAGTAAGCGAGGAAGTTTCCCCGTTCCTCGTGGAGACTTCGTTAGAGGTTTTCTGGAAAGAGGTAGCAAGAAATCTCTCGTTCAGGAAAGGTTTGAGGAAAAGATTCCAGAAGCTGAGGAAAAGGTTTACTCTAGCAATCGTTAGCGAAGAGTTCGAAGAAAACTTGGAAAAGAAGTTGCGAAAGGTTCTGGGAAAGGATTGGAGGAAGTACTTCAAGACAATCGTCACTCCAGAAAGGACAGGGAGGATGAAGCCATCGACGAAGTTTTACAGGATTCTCTCTCAGGAGCTTGGAGTTTCGCCTAAGGAAGTTCTCGTGGTTGGGGATTCGTTGGAAAAGGATTTACTGCCAGCGAAAAAGCTAGGATGCTTATGCTTGTTTGCGGATTGGAAAAGTTGCGTAGATTGCCTTAAAGTTTGTTAGACATCTAAACATTTTTACTTCGTTATTTCCCAGTAAACGGTTTTCGTAAAGCTTTAGACGATTTTTATGACAGAAGGGTTGGAGAAACTTCTCTGTGAGATTAAAGTTGAAAGAGCGTTTTGTCGCGATGGTTAATGGTTTAACAGCTTTATTGAGTAGCTATAGCTAACTGTATCTTATGAAAACGATAATTCAAATAGACGAAGAACCGTTGTCGCGAGAAACCATCGAAAAAATCGAAAAAGTTCTGGAGGAAATAAAGAAAGGGAGGGTATATTCTACATCTCAAATAAAGAAAATTCTGGGGATTGAATGAAGTTAGAAAAGAATCTTATCTCGAGTACCTGCCATTTCAGATAAGGAAGGATATCAAAACCATCTATGGCATACTCAGAGCTTTAGAGATAATGGGTGAAGCTGCTAAGCACGTGTCACATAGCATAAAGAAAAGATATCCAGAAATTCCTTGGAAAGAAATGGCAGGTACCCGAGATAAGTTGATTCACCATTACTTGGGATTAAGCCAGAGAGGCAAGAAACTATCGCCACCGGTGCAGGGTTGATAAAAATAGATAGGGGAAGGGCGTTATCGTTTTAGAAACCTTTGGTTTCGAAGTAGACCCTGCGACCGAAAAACTTAAAGAAAGACCTTTGCTGTTGTACTGATTTCGGAAGCTTGAGAAGAATGTTAGACGTCTAACATTCCCAGAAAAGATTAAAGTCACGCGCGACAAGAGTTAGTCTTGAAAGGGATGAAGGATAAAAAGAAAGAGCTGGAGGAGTTAAGGCGAGAAGTTTTGGCTTGCAGAAAATGCGAGTTGTATAAAACTAGGAACAACATCGTTTTCGGAGAGGGTGACGAGAACGCGGAGCTCATGTTTGTAGGAGAAGCTCCGGGCAAGCAAGAGGACTTGCAGGGAAGACCCTTCGTCGGAGCCGCAGGAAAGTTTTTGACCCAGCTGATAGAGGAAGTCCTTGGTCTTAAACGTGAGCAGGTCTACATAGCCAACGTCCTCAAGTGTCGCCCACCCGGAAACAGAGACCCGAAGGAAAAAGAGATAGAGGCTTGCAAGCCCTACCTGGAAAGGCAGATAGAGATAATAAACCCAAGAGTAATCTGTGCTTTAGGAAGGTTCGCCGCCAACTTCCTTGCTGAAAAGTACGGGTTGAGCTTTACGTCCATGATGAAAGATCATGGAAAAATCTTTTCGGCTGAGGGAGGTAAGAAAGTGGTCTTCACCTTCCACCCCGCGACTGCACTCTACAAGCCCTACATGAAAGGGTTGATAGAGGAAGATTTCGAGAAAATCAAGGGAATCGTTTCTCAGAAAGGGAAAAGGAAAAACACCACGCTCCTCGATTTTTAGTCCTGAAGAATTTTATTTTTATGTTAGACGTCTAACATTTCTAGTTAAAATCGTTCAGTACAGAAAACGATTTGAATGTTTTATCGTTTAACTTATTTTACGATTTTACAAAACGCTCTTAGAGAGCTCAAAAATCAGCGTGGAAAATTTTTATGGGCTAAGCGAAAGGTTATACGATGAAGCTCTACGGGAAGCTTGCGAAGTATTACGATTTGATTTACCGCGACACGTTCGCTACATTCCACGAGGAATACGCAAAGTTTGCGGTTAACGCATGGAAAAAATTCTGTGAGAGCGGTGGAAGAGATTTGCTGGACGTAGCTTGCGGAACGGGTGAATTGATGAAAAAGCTCCGATCCTTCGGTTTCAGGGTCTGGGGACTTGATGTCAGCGAGGAGATGATAGAGGTCGCCAAGAAAAAGTTGCACGCTAAGTTTTACCTAGCTGATATGAGGGATTTTGAGCTTAGGAAAAGCTTCGACGTCATAACCTGCGTCTTCACGTCGATGAACTACATCCTAGAGAAGGAGGATTTCGAAAAGACCCTGAGAAACTTTTACCGGCACCTTAAGGATGGAGGTATCGTCGTCTTCGACTTCGTCGAAAAATCCGCGTGGGAAAGAAAGCTCGGAAAGGTCAGTATCACAGCTCCCAACGACGAACTCGTAAGGTTTACTTACCTTCAGAAAGAGGGAAAGTGTGTTAAGAGCCTGATGGTATTCTTCTTTAAGCGTAAGGGACGATTGGACTTCGAGACAGACGTCCATTACCACGGTTTGTTTTCCCTGAGAGAGGTCAAAAGCTTTTGCAAGAAAGCTGGCTTCAGGAAAGTTCTAGCTTTTGGAGACTTCAAGTTTTCCTCCTACAAGCCAAAGGTTTCCACGAGAGCCTACTTTGTATGCGTGAAGTAGTTAAGAAAAAGTTGGGCATTCAATAGATTCGACCTCTGAACATCTATATCAAGGACTCTAACAACTTTCCTTCGCTTGTCTACACAGATAACAATTCTAACTTTTCCTTTCCTTACTCTAAAGCAATCCTACGTACCCTTTAATTTTTTAATGTCGATTCCCCCAATGAATGGAGAGATTTGAATTTTTCCAAAATATCCACAATTTTTTTCGAAACTTTTTATCAAACTTCTCCACGTGTTTAAGTGCTTTATCAGAAACCATTATGTTCCATCCCATATTCATAACTTTAGGTTTTTACTAAACTTTTTGCTGCACCCTCCAGATAGTGAAAGTGTAATTTCTCAAAAACAAACTTTTCCCAACACCCCCTCTCCCAACAGCCCAGACCTTTTTATCGCTATCTCTCTAAACCTCAACTTTTTCTTCAAGAACCCTTTTAATTTCTCGCAGTCCTTACTTAGCCTCGAAGGCTCTTGCTGAAACGCTTCCCTAATAACTTTCCTCGTCAATTTCTCGCTACCGCTAGCCTTACACGATTTATGAAGGCGCGGTAGACTAAGCCGTTGCTGACGTTGGGGTAAAGTAGAGTCTTCATTTCGAAAAGGTTTGTTGAAAAACTAAGAGCCACGAAAGTTTTTGCCTTAAATTTTTAAAAGGATAAGGCTCGACATTTTTTCATGAAACACCCAAGGGTAGGGGTCGGAGTGCTGCTCTTGAGAGAAGGGAAGGTCCTCCTGGGAAGGAGAAACCCAGATCCAGAGAAAGCCGATAGCGAGCTCCGAGGAGAAGGAACGTGGACGCTTCCTGGAGGAAAGCTCGAGTTCGGCGAGAGCTTGGAGGATTGTGCGTACAGAGAAGTCCTCGAAGAAACCGGGATGAAGATAAGGAAGGACAGACTAAAGCTGGTAAGTATAAGCAACGATATCGCCGGGGACGCTCACTTCGTCACGATAGGATTCCTTTGCGAGGATTTCGATGGAGAGCCGCGGGTGAGGGAGGAAGACATCGTAGAGTGGAAATGGTTTTCCATCGACGAACTTCCGTCGCCGCTCTTCCCTCCCTCGGAAAGGATCATAAGGAATTATCTCTCCGGAAAGCTGTGGAAATGAGCCTGTAAGCAGTAGCGAGTAGTGAGCAGGACATTTAAGGTTCGGGAGCAATACTTTCTATTGATGAGAGCTTTATTCACGGGTACGATAACCTTCGGACTGGTCTCCATACCGATAAAGATGTACTCCGCTACCGAAGAGAAGGAGATAAAGTTCCATAACTTATGTCCTCATTGCCTCAGTCCGTTGAAAAACAAGAGGTGGTGCCCTACCTGCGAGAAGGAAGTCTCTTGGCAAGAGGTGAAGAAAGGTTTCAAGGTCTCGAAGGAAAAGTGGGTAGTCTTGGAAAAAGAGGAGCTAGAAAGGATCAAGCTACCGAGCACGAGGACGATAGAAATCCTCCAGTTCGTCGACATTTCGCAGATAGACCCGATCTTCTTCGAAAAAAGCTACTACCTCGTCCCCCAAGAAGGCGGCGCGAAGGCTTATTCTCTTTTCGTCGAAGCTCTGAGGCTTTCGAACAAGGCTGCCATAGGAAGGGTGGTTCTCAGAAACAAAGAGTACATAGTGGCGATAAGGCCTTTCAAGAAGGGTCTCGTCATGCACATTCTATACTATGCTGGCGAGATCAGGGACATAGAGAAGCTCAAGGAGTTACAGCATCTGGTAGTCGTCAGCAAGGAAGAGCTCGAGCTGGCGAAGCTACTCATCAGCAAGATGACCACAGAGGAGTTCGACGTAACCAAGTTCAGGGACAGGTATACCGAAGCTTTGAAGGAGCTGATAAAAGCAAAGGTTGAAGGCAGGGAGTTTGAGATGAAGCAGGAGGAAAAAGCGGTTGAGGCGAAAAGCTTGATGGAAGCTCTGAGAGCGAGCGTGGAGGAGATAGAGAAGAAAAAGAAGAAGGTTGGGGTGGAAGGGTGAGCCTGTTCGAAGAGAAGATAAAGCCAATGCTTGCCAGGCTTGGTAAGCCTTTTGACTCGAAGGAGTGGATTTTCGAGGTCAAAGCGGGCACCCTGTAGTATGGTTGCTCGCGGCCAAGTTCGATGGAACGAGGACGATCGCTTACGTCGATGTAGAAAAAAGAAGGTTTAAGTTCCTGAATAGGAGGGGAATCTTTTTCGAATACAGGTATCCCGAGATGGAAGGTTTGTGGGAGGACGTCGATGCTAGAAAAATCGTCCTGGACGGAGAGTTGGTAATTTTCGAAAAAGGAAAGCCGAACTTTTACTTGTTGGAGGAAAGGGAGCACGTGGGTAGCAAGACGAGGATAGAGTTGCTCTCGAAGCTCCATCCAGCTACCCTCGTGGTTTTCGACGTGTTGCACGTCGACGGAAAGGACCTGGTAGACCTTCCGCTGGAAAGGAGGAAGGAAATCTTGGAAAGTAGGGTGAGCGACAGCAAAAGGCTCGTGAAGTGCGAGTACGTCTTGGAGAAGGGTGTTGCCTTCTTCGACTCTGTGAAGAGGATGGGTCTAGAAGGGGCGATGGCTAAGAAGCTCGATTCTCCATACGAGATGGGGAAGAGGAGCAGGAACTGGCTGAAACTCAAGGTTTTCAAAACCATGGACGTCGTCATCTGCGGCTTCACCGAGGGAGAGGGCTCGAGGGAAGGGTACTTCGGAGCCCTCCTCTGCGGAGTTTGGGATAGGGGTAAGCTCAGGTACGTGGGAAGGGTGGGGACTGGCTTCGACGAAAGAACGCTGGAAAGGTTGAGGAAGATGCTCGACGAGCTCAGGGTAGAGTCGAATCCTTTCGACGTTTTCCGCGAAGAGCCAAGGGTCGTGGAAAGGGTAACCTGGGTTAAGCCCAAGCTCGTTGCCGAAGTGAAGTTCATGCACCTTTCAGAAGACCTCAAGATGAGGGCGCCGAGCTTCGTAAAGTTGAGGGCCGATAAGTCGCCGGATGAGTGCGTTCTCGACGAAGAAATTAAAGAAATCTAGCTGAATTCCGAATGTCTCTCCTTCATCTGAATTTCTCTCACCCCCTCCTTGCTCGCAACCCCGTAGAGAAAGCTTTCGCAGAAAGTTAGCGTCCTTAACCCTCCGCTAACGTCGCGAGTCCCGCGTGGGATGTTGACGCAAAGGTCGGAAACCTCTTCATCCACGTTTCCTTCCCTGGTATGCTTAACCTCGACTATCCTTACTCCCTTCTCCCTCCTCAACCTTCCGAACAAGCGCTTCCAGCTGGGATGAAGGTCGGCGTCACCGAAGACGACGACCAAGTCTCCTTCGTTCGTCCTCGGGCAACTGCAATCCCGGTAGAAGTACGCGTTCCTCCCGAGGTGAGAAGCCCTGATCGCGAAAAACTTACCGCAGAGCTCCAGCAGGCCCGAGTGGTCGGCGCTCGCCATCACGACTACCCTCTTCTTTCCATCGTTCAGAAAGTATTCGTACAACCTTTCGACTTCACCCCTATCCGGAAAGTAACCCCTGACCTCCTCGTACAACTCCCTGAAGATTTCCTTTGGCCTGGAAGGACCCCCCTCCTTCATCCATTCTAAGAAGGACGCGAAGAAGTACGTGGACCCTATCTCGAAAGTCGTACCGAGCGGTAGGTCTTTTTTCATCAAGAGCCTTTCGTAGTATCCTTTGGTAGCGTTTCCCGTATCTTTCTTGCTTTTTCCTGGAATGAGGACTCGAAGGTCGCTGGTGGAGTAGAGAGTGGAGTTGCGCGAGGAAGTGACTCCGACTACGCTCGCTCCCTCCTCCTTCGCGCTTTCCGCTACCCTCACCGTCTCGAGCGTTTCTCCGCTACCGGAGAAGGAGAAGAGGAGCACTCCATCCCACCTTCTCCTGGGAAGGAAGTTGGGTGGGTAAACGACTTTCCGAGATTCCTTATCGCCGAGCATACCCTCCTCCACCATGGATGAGAGGCTTCTAGCAACAAAGTACGCCACGCTCCTAGACCTTCCCATCCCGTGGAAGGCGCACTTTTCGTGCAGCTCGACCCTTTCTTTCAACTCCTCGCATACGTCCTCACTCGGGAAATTTCGGTAGAGGGTTTTGAGGTACCTCAACACGAGCCGATAAGCGTTTTCGAAATGCTTGGTTATTCCCTCCTCCATCTAATATAGGATTGCCAGACCCATTTAAAAGCTTTCCTCGAGTGTTTTTTGCCTTTCTTCGGGCGGTTTTTTAACGCTTTCCTCGCCGAGCTGCCGTTTGACCGAAGCCGCTACCGCGGGGCCGACGACTTCCGCCAGCAGTGGAAGCGGGACTTCCCTCAAGTCGGAGAGCTTCCTGAAACCGCGGTCCCACAGCATCCTCGCCCTTTTCCTCCCGATATTCTTCAGCCTCACTAGCGGTAGCAGCTCTTCCTTGACGCCGTACTCGAGCCTAACCCTTAGCTTTCTCAGATGCTTCAAGAATTGCTTGAAGCCAAGCAAGAGGGAAATTTCGCTGAGAGAGTAGACGAGCCAGTCCGCTATCTCCAACCTTCCCCTCAGCTCACCGGGAGTTACTCCGAACTCCGAAAGGATAAAATCTTCGGTTGCCTCTTCTATCCAGGACGATAGCATCAACGCCGTCTTTAACTTCCTCAAGAAAATTTCATACTCGACGTCGTACTCCTCTGGAGGAGGAAAGGGAAGCTCCTCTTCCCTCTTTAGCAGGATTTCTCCGAGCTCGCTGTACTCACCGAGCTTCACCGAAAGCCACGGCCTCATTTCCAAGGCCGAGGAGATGAGGAAGAGGAAGCAAAAATCTTTCTCCAATTTTCTTTCCCTCATCGCTTTTAGGCCCTTGACGAAGAGGTGGGCTGTTTGAGGGTCTATGTAGAGTTGCGATACCCTCTTTCCCAAAGGAGTTGCCTTGAGCTTGTCATCGCTCTTCTCGACGAACCCCCATTTTTCTAAAGTGTCAACGACTTCCTTGACCTTTTCCTCTATTTCGAAGGAGCTACCGTACTGGAAGGCGTAGAAAGTTTTCGAGAGGAATCGCAAGAGAGAATCTACGCTTCTGCAAAAATCGCTCGCTATCAGCGCCAAGCAGTGCATCCTTAGCACAGGTTCTACTGCGAGCTTCGAAGTAATCTCCTCAGGCTCCCCATAAAGATAGTGTTCCACGATTTCCTTACCATCATCCTCGCTCTTGGCGATGACGATTCCCTCCCCGTAATCGTCGTATCTTGGTCTTCCAGCCCTTCCGAGCATTTGCTGAACCTCTAATACGGGAACGTAAATCACGCCCCTTCCAGGGGCGTATCTTCTTAGGTCCCTCAACACCACACAGAACGACGGAAGGTTAACGCCATACGCAAGAGTTGGGGTGGCGACTATCGCTTTAAGGATACCTTTCCTGAAATTATCTTCGATCAGTTGCCTTTGCTTAAAAACGAGGCCAGCATGGTGAAAGGCTACTCCGCGAGAAACGCAGGTTGCTTCACGTTCGCACTGTCTCGTGGGAGTTTCCAAGCAACTCCTTATCTCCTCCGCTAATTTCTTCAAGTGCTCCTTCTCGACCTTGCTCAGCTTTTTCGAAACCGTTTTACCAAGCTTCTCAGCCAAGCTCTCGGCAGCTTTTCTCGTGGAGACGAAGAAGAGCACCTGCTTGCCCATCGAAAGGATTTTATCCGCTATCCCTTCCTCCAAGCTAAGGTTTTCGTCGAGCTCGTACCCCTCCTTTTCCAGGAACTTAACCCTCCAAGGAAAGCACACCCCAAGGTAAAGCTTCACGGGCCTCCAGTCGCTCCTCACCACGCTAGCACCAAGCCAAGCTGCGATTTCCTCGGCGTTCTTTATCGTCGCAGAAAGACCCAAGACCTGAGCGTTGGGAACGATTTGAAGCAACCTCGTTAGCACCATCTCCAACGTCGGACCTCTTGTAACGTCGGTCAGCATGTGTATCTCGTCGCAAACGACCAACGCTACGTCCCTAATCCAATCTGCTCCGTGCCTTATCAGCGAGTCCATCTTCTCGTTGGAAACGACTATCCAATCGTAGTTAGCAAGCCAAGGGTCGCAGCTATCGAAATTCCCGACGGAAATCGCTACCTTTACTCCGAGCTTCCCGTACTTCTCTTTGAACTCCCGATACTTTTCGGAAGCGAGCGCCACGAGTGGAGTTAAGTAAATACACTTCCCGAGCTTGTTGAGGAAAGCGTTGACCATCGCGAGCTCGGCGATCAACGTTTTTCCGCTCGCGGTAGGAGAGCATACGACCAACGATTTTCCCTCGAGCAATCCCTTCCTCACGGCTTCCTCTTGCACAGGGTTTAAAGAGCGTAGCTTAGAGAGGTTGAGGACAGTCTCGACGACTTCCTTCTCAGAAGCCATATTTAAATCTTGGCTGGGAGAAAAATTGTGTTTGTATGGAGAGGAAGGTCGTTTATAGGGGTGCGGAAGCGGTGCTCTACGAGGACGTTTTCGAAGGGGAGAAAGCCATAGTGAAGGAGAGAATCAAGAAATCCTACAGGATTCCGCAGCTTGACGAAAGGTTGAGGAGGATGAGGACGAGGAAGGAGGCTAGGCTGCTGAGGGAGGCTAGGAAGGTAGGGGTAGCTACGCCGAAAGTTTTTCTAGTAGATGAAAAGAATTCGACGATCGTCATGGAAAAGATCGAGGGCAGGAAACTGAAAGATGTGCTTAACAAGCTGCCGTTGAAGGAGGTCGAAAAAATTTGCGAAGCCGTTGGCATAGCTGTCGGGAAGATGCACTCCATAGACATAATTCACGGCGACCTCACGAGTAGCAACATGATCCTGAAGGAGGGAAAAATATACTTCATCGACTTCGGGTTGGGAGAGTTTTCGAGGAGGATAGAAGATAAAGGCATGGATGTGAACTTGTTTTGGGAAGCTTTAAAATCTGCGCACTTCGAGATTTTTGGAGTGGCGTGGAGGAGCTTTCTGAAGGGTTACGAGAAGTCTTACGAGAAGGCTGAAGAAGTGCTCAAGAAAGCGGAAGAGATTGAGAAAAGGGGAAGGTACTTCAGCTAGGGATAAAAAGTATGGTGGGCGAGGTGAGATTTGAACTCACGACCTCCCCGTTATCAGCGGGGCGCTCTACCAGGCTAAGCTACTCGCCCATCCGACTAAAATTTAATTGAAAGCGGGATTTTTAAAACTTACTCGTTATAATGTCTTGTAAGTTTAAGAGCGAAATTTTTTCAACAGGTTAACACTAAACACTATTAAAGAGGAGAAGAGATAAGCTACTACCGAGTAAATTCCTACGTCGATCGTCAGCGCGAGGAGGGAAAAGCCTTCTTCTCAGGGGGTTACGGAGATTACGCCCCCGCAAAATACGCTGCGATAAGTGAACGGAAACCCCCATGCCTTCATTCCGATGGCAGGGATCTTGGAATAGGAGAGGCCTAAGACGCATTCACAGAGGAAGAGGAAAATCGCGACCAACGGTTTAATCTTTGGGTTTATCCTCCGTTTCATGAATGATGTTTCGTTTTTCATATTTATTCTTTTCTAAGTAACGTCTCTGTACACACGTTTTACCAATAAGTTATGGAGATCTCGTAGGTTTAATATGAATGTCGAGAAAGCTTTAATATGCTTGGGAGTCTTGATTTTCTTGGTAGCCATGGTAAGCCTCCTCCAGTCTCCCGATGAAAAAACCGCCCAGCCAGTCGCTCAATTAGAGTTGGAAAGGGGAGAAAAACCAAACGTAACCCTAGTTTCCCTCTACGACAACTACCGAGTAAGCCCGGAGCTAAAGACCGATTGGGGTTTCGCCACCCTGGTAAAGACTCCGGAAGAAACAATCCTCTTCGACGCAGGAGGTAGCTCAGAGGTCTTGCTTTTCAACATGGAAAAGCTCGGGATAGAGCCATCTTCGATTAGCAAGGTAGTAATCTCGCACGTGCATGCTGATCATTCGGGAGGGCTCGAGGGCTTCTTGGAGAAGAATCCTAACGTTACGGTGTTCATCCCGGATTATTTTCCGCAGAGCATAAAGGAAATGATAACAAAGAAAGGTGCTAAGCTTGTGGAGGTTTCCTCTCCGAGAAAGATATCCGAGTTCGTCTACACTACTGGCGTGCTTCCTGGAAGCCCGCCAGAACAATCGTTGGTCGTCGAATCCAAGAAAGGAATAATAGTGATTACAGGCTGCGCCCATCCTGGGATAGTCAACATCGTGAGAAAAGTCAAGGAACTGACTGGTAGCGAAAGAATTTACTTGGTGGTTGGAGGTTTTCACTTTCCTCCGGTTTCTTGCGTTGAAGAGCTGAAGAGACTCGGGGTAGAGAAGGTCGCACCATCCCATTGCACAGGCGATGCTGTGAGAGAAGCTTTTAGAAAAGCTTACGGAGACGATTTCATCGAGTACGGGGTAGGGAGAATAGTCGAGGTAAGGTAAGCTTTATGAGTTTTTCGGAGAACATGATTTCGATGGGGGATAAAGGTCTCGCGGTAATGCTCTATCCTCTCGACCGTTACGTAGAGGAGCTCGTGTCCCCCTACCACCACTTCGTGGAGAGGTACCTTGGGGTCGACTTGGAAAAGGAGGTGGAGGGTTTCTTCCGCAGAAGGTTGGAGGCCCTGAGGAAAGGTTTCGAGATAGCTTGGGTGCTCCCGAGGGGGGTTGAAGGCGGAAAGTTAAGGTTCTTCGACGTCCGGGAGCACGACCGCATGGTGTACGACGAACTCTCGTTGGAGGAGCTCCTCTTCTCAGAAAAGTACTCGAGCTTCACCGCGGTCGTCGAAACGGTGAGAGAGTTTTTGAGGTGGGTGCGCGTCGGGAGGCTCGTCGTCGGCGGGTTTCACCTAAACGACTGTCTGAAGAAGCTCGTGGACAAGATATCGAGAGAGTTCGGCGGGCGCGACGTCAGGGTTAGCGTAGAGTACGGCCTGACAGACTACGGGGTTAGGACCCTCGTCTACAAACTCGTTGAGAGAGCTTACTCGGCTTTCCAGGGGAGGGGGCGGAGGAAGGTTACGACCGTTCGCTGTTAGGCGTTGTCCCACCGACCGTCAGGGTTGTGCGTCCCTACCCTCTCGGACTCGGTAGGGGAAGAGGCGAAAAGTATTTAAGAATTTTTCACGGTTAAGGAGTTTTATGGAGTGTGGAAAAAGGCTTTACTTTGTCAAGGAGGCGAGCGTGAGCGAAGCTAAGGTTAAGTACGTAGACAAGGAAAGAAAAACGTTTTACCCACGCTTGAGGCTCCTCGGTATGTTGAGGAGTCACGGAGAGGATGGGAGGGCGTTCCTTCCCATAGTCTTCGACTTCATGCAGGGCTGGTTGGGGTACGTTAGGTTTCCCCTTAGCTTTTCATGCAACTCCCCCTTCAGGAAAGTCTGGTCCATACTCTACAACCTCGTCCAGAAGAAAAACGTTCTCTCTTTCTGCGAGCCCCTCTTGCCGGAAGAAAAAGCTTATTACGAAACGTCCCGTCGGATACACAGGCAGCTTAGTAGAGTCGGGAAGGTGGAGGGAAGGGTTAGCGTGGGAGGGAAGAGTTACATCGTTGGTTCGATGAGCGACGACGAGTTTTTGGAAGAAGCTATGCTCCCGATTTTCCTGATAGGGAGGCTGTACGTTACCCCCCACAAACCAAGAGAGGCAGCCAAAAAAACGGGTTATGGGGAGAGTACCGTGTGGAAGTGCAACTACCTGTTGAGCCTGTTCGGATTTCTGAGGCTCACGAGGGAAGGCTACGAGTTCAGGGACAGAAGGAAGGCGAAGAAGTTTCTCGAAAGGTTCGCGAAAGTGAGGGAGGAGACGAGGAAAAAGATCGAGGCTTTCGTGAAAGTGAAAGAGGGTTACGACGTGAAAAAGGTCAGCCGTGAGTACGGGATTCACTCCCAGGTAGTGTGGGACTGGAAAAGGAGGGGCAGACGCCCGTACTCCCTTCCCGAAGAGTGCGCCCAAGCTTTGGGCATCGAAGGGGAGCTGCTGGAGAAGGCGAAAGCCTACGGGGTGTTCGTCAAAACCGTCGAGGAAGAGTTGTTCGAAGAGGAGTTGGGGATGGGGTAAGTTTTCCCGCGTTCTGGTCGACGCTAGAGTCGATTGGCTGGCTTTCAAAGCTCGGGTGGTTTCGACGGATGAAGGCAGAAAGGAGGCCTAACACCTTAGCAGAAGGAGGTGGGAAACGAGGAGAAGCTGGGAAGAGAACTCCTCGGGCTCTCGGGGAGTGTGGGCCCAAAGTTCTAGGAAAGACAAGCCTTGGAGTTTTCAAGAAAGTAGGTTGTGGGCGATGATTTTTAGATCACTCCTGTCGCGACGCAAGCTCCAGTAACCCCTATCAGTATTCCAAAGGCCGCCGTCAATATCCATGCTTTCATGGTTTTCGTAGCCCTCGCTCCCAGCCAAGAGAAAAACAAGGTAACTGTACCTATCGTCGCAACATAGAACCATTCCATGAAACCGTGGATAGCCAGGTTTGTTGCACCTACTCCGGCGACGAATATCATCTGCGTCGAAGAAGAGCCTATGGCTATGTGTATCGGGTAACCTAAAGCGTTGTAGACCGGCATGTAGTAAATTCCTCCACCAAACCCGCATAGACCAGTAGCTACCCCGGCCAAGAACATTAAGGAAATGAGCTTAGCACCATGCTCAAGTCTCCCAACTTCATCCACAGTAACCCTTGGTGGGAGTTTTCCTTTAGTCTTGACAGCCTTGTAGGTCATGTATATTCCAACGCCTAGGCATGCGGTCCCGAAAATCTTCTTGAGTACCGTGCTCGGAACGTAGATTGCTAACTGCGTACCGAGCAGCACACCAGCCGTAGCCCCTATGGTAGCGATGACCATCCCTTTGTTGTATACGTGCCTCATTCTGTAATGATATATCACTCCTGGTATCGTCGTTAGCGAAATGACCGCCATGTTAACGGCGTAGGCACTCTTTATGGGCAAACCAAGCAGTGCCATCATCATAGGAATCCTCAGAAAACAACCGCCTATTCCTAACCATGTCGACAAGAAACCAGGGATGGCTCCTATTATGAACAGGTAAAACAAGTTTAAGGTGTTCATAACTTTCTCACCCTTACTACCTATGAATTTTTACTATTTTCCGTCGAGAAGCTTAAACCTTTTGCTCGTTTCAAGCTTTGGAGTTAAATTAAGAATTTTAATTTCCTAAAAAATGTTGGGTGTTGAAAGTGAACGAAACT
>CAYUFF010000017.1:0-3674 GCA_964444075.1 uncultured archaeon | reverse complement strand
AAATTAAGAATTTTAATTTCCTAAAAAATGTTGGGTGTTGAAAGTGAACGAAACTCTAGAAACGATAACCCATTACCTTAGCCAAAGAAAACTTGAAAACGAGAAAGAGTTCAGGAGAGAATTGCTCAAGGCTTGCGAAAAGTATGGAGTGTCAAAAGTTCCCGGGAAGATCACTCTTTTGCAAGCTTTCAAGAAACTCAAGCTTGAACCTCCAGCTTGTCTCGTCAGAAAACCCGTGAGGAGCATCTCCGGAATCAGGGTGGTTACCGTCGTTACTGAAGATAAAACTTGTGCTTGGGGAAAGTGCATCTACTGCCCTAAGTTCGACGCTCCCAAGAGTTACACGGGCCTCGAGCCAGCTATCCAGAGGGCGAAGAGAAACAACTACGACGCTTTCCTTCAAGTAAAGGACAGGTTGGAGCAGTACAAGCTTATGGGGCATCTCTCTGAGAAAAACAAGATAGAGATCATAATCCTCGGAGGAACTTTCATGGGTATGCCAAAATCCTACAGGGAAAACTTCGTGAAGGGAATTTTCGACGCTCTCAACGATAGAATTTCCTCCTCGTTGGAAGAGGCGAAGAGGGTTAACGAAACGTTTGCGAGCAACAAGTGCGTCAACTTCATCGTCGAAACGAGACCCGACTTTTGTTTCGAGGAGCATGTTGATGAAATGCTGAGCTACGGGGTTACTGGCGTGGAGATAGGTGTGCAGAGCGTTTATGAGGACGTGCTAAGGCTCGTGAGGAGAGGACACGGAGTTGAAGAAGTCGTTAGGGCAACTAAAGTGGCGAGAAATGCCGGACTCAAGGTAGGTTACCACATCATGCCAAACTTACCCGGAAGCTCGGTCGAGAAGGATTTGAAAATGTTCAAAGAGCTTTTTTCGAATCCAAATTTCAGGCCCGATTACTTGAAAATTTATCCCACCCTCGTCCTGGAGAACACGGAGCTTTACGAGATGTGGAAAAGGGGTGAGTACAAGCCTTACGGGTTCGAAGAATTGCTGGAGCTTTTGGCGGAGTGTAAAAAGTATGTGCCTAAATATTGCAGGATTCAGAGGCTAGGAAGGGATATTCCCTCGACGAAAATCGTGGCTGGATACAAGAAGACTAACTTAAGAGAATACGTGAAGCGAAAGTGTAAGGAGCTCGGGATAGAATGCAAGTGTATAAGATGCAGGGAAGCTGGATTCAAACTCAGGGATGGCAAGAGAATCTCTTGGGAAGACGTCGAACTCTGCAGGTTGGATTACGAGGCTAACGGCGGTAGAGAAATATTCTTGAGCTTCGAGGACGTGAGCAACGACATACTCTTGGGTTTCCTGAGGTTGAGGATTCCTCCAGATTCTCATCGTGAAGAGATAGACGGGTCGACTTCGATAGTACGAGAGCTCAAGGTAGTGGGTTTCCACGTGGGTATCGATGAAACTCCGGCAAGCTGGCAGGTTCAGCACAGGGGTTTCGGTAGGAAACTGTTGGAGGAAGCTGAAAGGATTTCGAGAGATGAGTTCGGGAAAGAAAAGATAGTGGTGATTAGCGGTATCGGTGTGAGGAATTATTACAGGAAGCTCGGGTACGAGCTTGAGGGTGCGTACATGAGGAAGTTTTTGAAATGATGGGTTTTGCTTCGACTTATGGAAAAAGATAAGGGTGAGCGTAATTTTAATTATGAGGGAATATGCCAATTTTTCGGAAGGGCTCGCGGAGCTCAGTAAAATCATCGGGCAAGCTGGAAGAGAGGTTATAGTCGTCGTAAAATCTGAAGAGTTACTCGACGAGATGTTGAACGGAAAGTCTAAGGAGGCCTTGATAAACTCGTTCGAAAACTGGAGAAAAAGGATTTCACCGAAAGTTAAAAGGTACGAAAAACTCAGGGAATTACTCCGCTCAGACACCTTAGCAAGGGCTGTGAGCGTTTTGTGGGGTTTGAATGTTGGGAGCTACCCTAACTACAAAATAGTCTTGGAAAACAAGGACCATTTCGAAATGTACGAGGAAGAGTTCAACGGACTGAAAAGTGCGGTTCCTGCGTTGGGCGTGATTTTAAACGAAAAAAGTTTGAAGAACGATTACGTTCTCGTAGACTCTTCCCTCTTCGGAGAGAAATTCAAGTATGTATGGATAGGGAACAAACATAAAGATAAAGCTGCACTTTTCGAAAGTAGCGTTGTGGCTAGTAGAATCGCATACTCGGACTTGGATGCTTTCTTCGGAAGGATAAAGGGAGAATGTTTACTTTAGTCTTACACAGACATCTCGATTTGTAACGTTAAACAGTCAAAAAAGGAGAAATTGGTATTGGTACACTTCGTCGGATTTAGAGTGTTTATTATTGATAAGGTCAAAAAATCCCTAACGAAAAGAGATCAACTTTAATTCCTTTATTTTTTCGAAATCTTTTTTGTTCCGAGTAAATAGCTTAGCGTTCAGTACATGTGCTGTTGCAGCTATTATACAACCTAAAAGTGAAACACCGTACCTCCTCCTAAACTCCCCAGCTATCTGAAGTATTTTATAAGTCTGGGTTCGCTTTTTTGAACATTTTCTTCCACTTCCATATCCTTTCCAGCAAATATCTCTGCTTCGGTAATTCCAGAAATGAAGAGCTCGTTGTTTTCTAAAAGCTCCTTAATTTTTTCTTTTGTGGGTTTAAACCCTCTCAAAATATCGATAATTGCATCGGTATCTACAACAACTTTCATATTTCCAGCCTTTTCAACCTTTTTTCACTTTCTTTTCTTATCTTCCTTACATACTTGACTCCTACTTCCCCACCCCAAATCCCGCTTACCTCTTCCATCGCTTCTAAAAATCTTTCCTAAACTTGTTCTTTTCGGGATTTTCTTTTAACCAGTTTTTAATGGCTTCTCTTGCAGCGATGCTTAAAGAACCCTTCGTGCACCCGAATCTTTCCATAGCTTTTTTCCTGAACTCCTCTAACAACTCATCCTCTATTACAACCTTCAAACTTCCCATATTCCCATAAAAATCTTTTGTCCTTATCTTTGTTTGAATCTATTCTGGAGCGTAAGCTTCGCTAAAAGTTTTCTCGTTGAAGTGAAAGAAATACTCGAACATTTGGAAGGTAAAAGGAGATTCATAATTCCAGAAGCAATTCCGAAGAAAACGAGAAAACCCAATACATAAAAGTTAAGGGAGAAATTGTTGGATTAGAGAATTTTTGAAAGTGATAGTTCTTAAACTAAACTAACCTATGAGCTTTATCTCCATGTGGACATCCTTCGGGAGAGAAAGTCTCATTATCTGCTTCAGCGTTCTCTCATCGGCCTGCACGTCTATCAACCTCTTGTGTATCCTCAACTCCCACTTATCGTAAGTCGCGTTGCCATGGCCGGTGCCGTCTCCACACGGAGTTTTTAGCACGGTAATCGTGAGTCTCTTCGTCGGTAGAGGGACGGGCCCCCTGTAGTCGACTCCGAACTTCTTCGCTATCTCCTTTATCTCCCTGCACACCTCATCCAGCTTCTTATAATCTTTTCCGCTGAGCTTTATCCTCGCGACCTGCATATTTTTCTTATCGCTCCTCGGTTCTTTTAAAATTTTTGGTAGTGATTGGTGACGAGAGTTGTCTCATGTGAGACAAGCTTTCTCAGAATACCAGCCTTTCCTCCAGGATCATCGCCTTCCCTCCACAAGACTTTACGAAGCTCG
>CAYUFF010000016.1:0-20815 GCA_964444075.1 uncultured archaeon | reverse complement strand
CTCACCTTCATCTTTCCGTCGTTGGAAACTATTACCAAAAGGTTTCCTTCCGAATCCCTGCTGATTCCCATAATCTTTATGCTGTAGGCTATGTTCTTGACCTTTAGGATGATTCCCTCGATGGAAGTGGGTACGCTTGGAATAATCTTTTCGAGCCAAGGACCTATAAGAGGTATCGACTTGAGCGAGGGAAGGCTTCCGAAGAGGAAGTAGGAAGCGAGGAGGATTAACCCGATTACCAGGACAGCTTCGAGGAAGTTCTTCAGCAGCCTGAGTAAGAAGACCACGGCGACGGCGAGCAGCAGAATACCTACGATGGTCTGGAGCATGTGTATAGTTTTGGGCAGTAGAGAAAAATTGTTATCGGTGGCTAACGAAGCATCCGAAAAACGCCAAAGACGTTAAAGCTAAAATCCGTCAAACAGAAAAATATAGAGTATGGGGAAGGTAGCGACGCCGTTAATCCTGGTGAACTTCAAAGCCTACAAGGAAGCGTGCGGAGAAAGGGCTGTTGCGCTAGCTAAAGTTTGCGAGAAAGTCACAGAAGATTTTGGAGTCGAGATCGCGGTAGCGCCGCAGTTTTTCGACCTGGTGAAGGTTAGGGAAGCGGTTTCGATACCTGTGTTTTCGCAGCACATAGATCCTGTGCCAAAAGCGGGCGCCTTTACAGGGCACGTAGTCGCTGAAAACCTTTCCGAGCTAGGGATAGACGGAACCGTCCTCAACCACTCCGAGAGGAAGTTGAGCGAGGAAGGAGTAAAGAAATGCATTGGAATAGCTAACAGCTGTGGCTTAGTAACTGTAGCTTGCGCCGACACACCGGAAGAGGCCGAAAGGATAGCGAAGTTCTCCCCAGACTTCGTAGCCATAGAGCCGCCGGAGCTCATAGGCACGGGAGTTTCGGTATCGAGGGCGAAGCCTGAAGTGGTGACGAGGGCGGTGGAGAAAGTGAAGAGTGTTAACGAAAGCGTCAGGGTACTTTGTGGAGCTGGAATTAGTAGTGGTGAAGATGTGGAAAAAGCGCTGGAGCTAGGTGCTGAAGGGGTGCTGGTAGCCTCGGCAGTCGTCAAGGCTGAGGAGCCGCAGAAGGTTTTGGAAGAGTTTGCTGCGTCGGCGAAAAAACTCAGGGGATGAAGCTCCCTATCAGGGAAACCGTAAAGATTTCGAGCAGCGTGACGGAGGAGACCAGCAATAGCGACTTTTTCTCGTCGTAGCCGCATACCTTGAGCAACGATATTCCCCACTGGTTCGAAACAGGGAGGATGACGTTCAGCGAAACTATGAAGGGGAGGAGCTTCTCAGACGAGCCGAAAACCCTCAGCCTGCCCAAGAAGCCCCTCCTGCTCAAGAAGAGCCAGACCCTTTTTTTCACCCTATCTATGAACTCCTGACTCCTCGTGATGGTCCTGGAGACGCAATAGGTTAAGTATGAGTTGCCTACCAGGCTTCCGCTGAAAGCGATTAGGATAAGCCACCAAAAGCTGAGGTTTTTCGCCAAGAGCAGTAGCAAAGCTATCGCCGGTATGGCGGTCCAGCCCAAGGGTAGGAGAATTCCTGCGAGAAAAGCAGCCCCGTAGTTCCAGGAGCTTAGGGAAACGATCCAGGAGGGGTTCCTCAGGAGGACGTACGCCAAGGTAAGACCAAGGGCGAGGAGGAGGAAGTCCTTTACGCCGAAAAAACCCCTCCACAGCTTCTTCAGCTTCACGAGCACTCTGCTTCTCTTGTACGAGTATCTCACAAAAATTCAAAAAGTTTTCGAAGGATTTATTTTTAATCGTGAACGCGAAGGCTCTCATCGAGGCAGCGTTGTTCGTCTCGAATAAACCCCTTTCCCTGAAGAAACTTTCCAGGCTCGCCGGGATCGACGAGAGCGAGGTTTACAGAATTTTGAAGGAGATCGAGAGAGAGCTGGAGAGGGAGGACAGGGGGATAGAGCTGGCGGAAACTCCCGAGGGTTTCGAGTTCAGAATCAAGGGAGAGTACGTCGAGAAGGTAGCGTCCCTGGCTCCGCTAGCCGACTTGAGCGACGGGATGGTGAGGACTCTCTCGATCGTAGTCCTGAATCAGCCCGTGAAGCAGTCGGACATAGTGAAGTTCCAGGGAAACAAAGCTTACGGTTACATAAAGGCCCTGGAAAGGAAGGGGTTGATAAAAGCCGAGAAGCAGGGGAGGACGAGGATAATAACCCTGACCCACGAGTTCGAAAGGTACTTCGGAAAGGATGTGGAAGAGATAAAGAAGGAGTTGGAAAAGCGTTTGGCGTGCGAAGGAAAGGAAGGTATTGAAACTCAAAATAATTTAAGAGCACCAGAAAGTAAATAGAAAATATGCACCCATTAATAAAAATGCTTGGCGGAGTGTTGTTGATGCTCATTAGCGTAGCAGCGGTTGCGTACTCTCACTTGATGACGGAAAAGCCATACTGGTTACCAGACCTTTGGGAGTACTTCGTGACAGTAGTGCTAGGAGTCTTACCAGCTCTAGTGTTTGTAATAGGGTTGTTCATAGCATGGTTAGAATGGGATGAGTGGAGGATTGAAAAAGAATTGGCCAGAGAGGAGAAAGAAGAAGAGGAGAGGAGAAGAGGTAGAAGAGGAAGGAGGAGAAAGGAGTAACTTGATTTAAGGCTATCGGTCAATTTTTTCAGGTTTTAAATTTTTTGATAACACCGACTTGTCTTAAACGAGAGTACCGAGTTTATTTCAAAGTAAAAATACACCGTTTTCCTGAACTAGTTCACCATCTACGTAAATTTTTCCTCTCCTCAAATCCTTTACGATGTCCCAGTGAACCTTGACTCCTTTTCTTTCCGTCTCCCTCTCCAAGCCAAGGTGAATGGTTCCGAGCATTTTTTCGTCTATTCCGACGACAGAAGTAAACTTTTCTATGCGAGGGTTAGCGCCTATGCCAAATTCCCGTACCTCGTAGTCGGGTTCGAAGAGAGAACCAAAAATCACTTCATCCTTCCCCACCCAACACCTCACCACCTTCCCCCTCCTGAACTCAAGCTTCACGTCCCTCGTTACTCCACCTTCGTGGACGACCATCTCAAAACGTACCTTTCCTTGCACAGAACCGCTCGCGGGATTGTAGAATATTTCACCATCTGGCATGTTCGTTTCTCCGCACATGTTGTTGCCCTCACCTTCGATTTTCAGGAACAGGTCCGTATCCTTTCCGACGATTCGTACCTCGTCCCCCTCATCGAACAACCTTTTAACTTCCTCCTGGTTTTCGCGCTGCTCTTCCCAGCTTATCAAGCTAGCCCTGTAAAATGTATTCTCCAACTCGGGTAAGGGAATTCCGCTGTCCCTTTCCGCCCTCCTCGTGGGGTACGAAACGAGAACCGCACGGTACCTTTTTTCTTCCGTGCTTCTGCGTCCCACGGTAGAGTCCGTGAGGAGGATCGTGGGGTCGTAGCTTCTCTCGGGAAGGGTAAGGTCGGCGTCCGGTAACCCTTCCACTATCCCCCACCTTTCAAACAGGCGCTCGTAAAAACTTCCGTAATGGTCTGCAATCCTGCTGCTCAAATAAGGGGTTACGCCCCTCTTTAAAGCTTCCCTAAAAATTTCCTTCACGAGCGATTCGTTCCTCACCCTATCACAAATCCTGACGTATTCACCCCTCCTCACCTTGAGGGAATGGTCTAACAGGAGTCTTGCCAGCTCTCTTTCTCTCCCCACAGTTTCAAGCAAACAACCTTAAAAATAAAAAGCTTTCGGCTTTCGGTTTGATAAGTTTTTAGTTTGCGAGACGAATTAATTAATCGATGGGCGTAAACCTCAAGGGTATAATATCGGCGAGAGAAGTCGATCTGGAGTACTTCTCTGGAAAAAGAGTAGCGTTCGACGCTTACAACATGCTGTACCAGTTCTTGACTACCATCAGGGATAAGGTTACCGGAGAGTGTTTGAGAGATTCGAAAGGTAGGATCACTTCCCACCTATCCGGACTCTTCTACAGGACAGTGAACTTGGTCGAAGCCGGCTTGAAGCCCGTTTTTGTCTTCGACGGTGAGCCACCGAGCTTCAAGAAAAGGACGCTGGAAGAAAGGAGGGAAACGAAAGAAATCGCGAAGAAGAAGTGGGAAGAAGCCTTGGAAAGGGGAGAGGAAGCTAAGACCTACGCGCAGGCAGCTGCCGTCCTCACGGAGGAGATGGTGGAGGACGCTAAGGAACTGCTGAACGCCATGGGTTTGCCGTGGATAGTTGCTAAATCCGAGGGAGAGGCTCAGTGCTCCTACCTCTGCATGAAGGGAATCGTCGATTTCAGCGCGTCGCAAGATTATGATTCGCTCTTGTTCGGCTCGCCAAGGCTAGCTAGGAACCTTTCGATAACGGGAAGGAGAAAGCTTCCTAGGAAAGAGGTTTACGTGGAGATAAAGCCTGAGGTGATAGAGCTGGAAGAAGTGTTGAAAGAGCATGGGATTACAAGGGAGCAGCTCGTGATGGTCGCGATGCTCGTAGGAACAGATTACAACAAAGGAATCAGCGGCGTGGGTCCGAAGACTGCGCTGAAGCTTGTGAAGCAGCACAAAACTCTGGAAAACGTCTTGAAAGCCGTGAAGTGGGAGGACGAAACGGACCCTTACGAGATTTTCGAATTCTTCCTTAACCCTCCGGTCGAGGAAGACGTAAAGGTTGAATGGAAGAGACCGGACGAGGAAAGGATAATCGAGTTCATGGTCGAGGAACACGATTTCTCCAGGGAAAGGGTAGAGAAGGCTTTGGAAAAGCTCATGAAATCTTACGAGAGCGGTAGGCAAGCTACTCTGGCGAGCTGGTTCAAGAAATAACTTTTTCTGAGAACTTGCAGAGCTAATTTTTATGAGGATTAAGGGCTACGTACCGTCGATAGTCTTCATTTCTGTCGCTACAATCCTTTCACTCTACGTCTTACACTCAGTTTTCAACTTTTACTCTAACTCAGCTTTTCGAGAAGAAGCTTCGACGTCGACGAGCGAAGTTACCGGAAAGTTCTTGGCTGGGGTAGTTTCTGGAGAAAAGAAAAGTCAAGCAGTTTCGCCGACCGTTGTTTCGAGCGAAAATGCTACTCACAAAGAAAACGATACCGAAAAAACGAGCAAGGAAAACAAGGTTGTCTCAGGGATGTCTAGAAGCGAGGGAAGCGTGAAGAACGAGACGACAGGAAATAAAACACCAAAGGTGATGATTACCGAGATAATGTATAACCCGAAGGGAAAGGATTCCTGCAGGGAGTGGATAGAAATCGCTAACCTCGAAAACTTTTCCGTGAACCTGAGCGGTTGGAAGCTCGTAGATTCTGGAAGAGCGAGAAAGCTTGTTTTCCTCGGTAGGACGATGCTCCTTCCAAAAGAAAGGGCAGTGATAGTAAGATGCGTCGACCAATTCTTGAAAGAGCATACTGTTCCAGAAGGAGGGTTGGTGATAAAATCTTTCTTCGCACTCAGCAACAAGGGCGATGATCTAGAGTTACGCGATGAGAAAGGCAGGGTCATCGATAGAGTATCCTACGCGAGTGAAGAAGGCGGTGACGGAAACGGAAAGAGCCTCGTTAGGGTTGGAGATTCTGGGTGGTTGGAAAGTTGTAAGCCCGGCGGGAAGCCTTTCGTCGAAGACGAGGGTTGTAAACCTGAAAAGAAAAGTGTAGAAAGGGAGCTACGCGAAGCCGGAAAGAAAGTTTTTGATAGGGTAGAGAAGAGCGTGGAGGAAGGCGAGAGGAAAGTGGGGGAGGGAGAAAAAGTGACGCTACTGATTACGGAAGTGAAAGTGTGGGGTGACGAATTCGTTGAACTCTACAACTACGGGAACGAAACGCTAACGCTAGAGAAACTTTTCCTGTGTTACTATCCGAGGACCAGGAGCTGGGAGAACCCGTTGTACGCGTGGAAATTAGAGAACGTTACCATCGCGGCGAAAAGCTTCTACGTGATAAGCGTGTTTGGCTTCGAGGGTGCTAATTTCACGGTCGTCGGTAAGAACGGAAAGCCTTATACGAAGGGGAAGCTCTCCAACAAGGCTGGGAGCGTCGCGATCTTCCTTTCGAACCCAAGAAAGATGGACGAAAAATCTCGCATAGCGGAGGAAGCGATCGACGTGTTCTCGTGGGGAGACGTAAAGGAAGTCAAGCGCGGAAACCCATTGGAGATAAAGGTTGATCACGACGAGGGTAAGAGTTTTAACAGGAAAGGGATTCAAAACTCCGGAGACAATTCAGAGGATTTCGTAATCTCAACGCCGACACCGTTCGAGCTTTGCTTGGAAGAAGGTTGAAGGTGCTAAGGTTCTTCGATGAGTATGCTGAACTCAAACGCACCGAGAGAGTTCTTGACTTTCTCGTAGTCGCTCTCCTTCAACTCCTGGAGCTTTGTCGCGCTCAGCACGTAGGTCTCTTCCCTAGGGAGGACTTTCACCTCTGGAGGATCGAAAACTTTTTTCCAGAAAGTTTCCACTTCTTCTGGGTGTGCCGAGTCGAACAACTTCACGAAGATTCTGCTACCAGAAAACTCGTCGCTCTCGTTGACAAGTATGCTGCCGCTATCGTACTCCTCCGATATCATGGAAAACGAAATTTCTTTGGAGCTTGCGTTCCAACCGCAGGATTTCCACGCCGAAGGGTCGGTGGTTACTAACGCTAGCATTCTCTTGCTTCCTTGAGTTCTCGGAGCGATCCAGTAGCAACCTTCGACGTTCCCGTAAGTTTCGGAAGAGTTCTGAAAGCCTCCTTGGGTGCCGTTCCTGTAGGAGACGTTCCCAAAACTTTGCGAGAGCACCATCTCCGGAAACTTAAAGTCGTGGAGGGTCACGTTGAGCTTTTCTTTCAAGTAAGGTTTGAGGATGAAGTAATCCTGCCTAGGGTAGAGCGTGACCTCAAACTCGTAGTCGTACCAGCTCGTGGAGCCAGAGATGAGCAAGACTTTCTTGAAGGGAGAATCCACGACAACGGAAACGCTTCCGCTACCCTCAGAAGTTTCGACAAGCGTACCGGTCGTTTCGTTGAACTGAACTATTCCCAACCTCCTTCCCGCTAACAAGTTTTGCGAGTTGTTCGCGAGGTCGTAGACCTCGACTACCTCACCACCCAGCTTCAGCTTAATCATCGAGTTTTGGAGCGTGTTTGTAGACTCGTTGAACGTAAGGTTTGTGGAAAAGTTTGCTGGCGGTATCTTTTCGTTCGGTGAAAAGTAAAGGTACAGCTCCTTGACTTCTCCCGCAGAAATGTTCAATAAGATCACGAGGCTGACCTCCTTGAGGAAGCTTCCAGAGCAATAAGTGGCGTTGTAAACTCCAAACTCAATTTCGTTGAGGTCTTCGTCGACGAGCCTTAGCGAAGAATTCCGGGCTATCAACTCGCAACCATCGTCGATGGAAACCTTCAGGTCGATTACTTCGTTGCTCAAGTTCATCGGTAGGGTATTTTTCACGACGATAGGAATTCGGTAAACCTTTTCGAGGAGACCGACCTTGACGAAATCGTCGGAGGTCCAGTTTGGAGGAATTCCTTCGCTCTCGAAGAGAGTTTTCGCATAATCACTCAAGCTCCCCTCCAGTCTTATGAGTTTCGCGATCCAAACTTTCGTGTCGATTCCTTGTAAGAAGTAGTTCAGGGAGAGCGTAACGAAGACCGCGAAGACGGATGTTGCGATGATGACGTCTATCCAACTCATTTCCTCACCTCACACTTCGCTACGAGGTTATCCTTAACGCAGTAAACTACGCGAGCTTCTAGCCCAGCTTCCTCGAGTTCCTTTTCTAATTCCTCGGGCGAGTAGAGGTGGTAGAACCTCTTGTAAACTTTGCCGCGATAGTTCCATTCCTTGTACACGTCCCCAAACTCAAACCTCTTGGAGAACAAGCTTTTTAGCACGTCTATGAGAAACCTCGGGTAAGACCTTTTCCAAACGCTCAGCAAGAGGGAAGAGTTGTTTTTACAAACTCTCTTCATCTCCCTCAGGCAAAGAACCCTCAGCTCTCTAGTAGGCACGTGGTGCAGACTCCTTACGTTGATAGCGCAGGCAAAGGAATCGTCCTTGAACGGAAGGGACCTCATGTCCGCGATTACGAAACGCGCGTCGAAGCCTCTCTTCTTCAGGAACTTTCTAGCCTCCCTTACCATAGACTTGGAAAAGTCCACTCCTACGCAAGCGAAACCCCTTTCCAAAAAAGGAACGAGATTTCTCCCGTTACCGCAAGCGACTTCAAGCACCTTTCCCTTCGGCGTTGGGATGGAATAGCAGAAGTCGACGACCTCTTCTACGGGCTTCACGCGTAGGTTGACCCACGAGTCTGCAAGAACGTTCCAAGTCTTCTTAAGCTCCTCGATCACGAGTTCGCGCTCGTCTTTCTTCGGAAATTCCCTCCTACCCATGCTATAAAATTTTCTGGAGAAGTTATCAAAATTAGCCCGGGGCGGATTCGAACCGCCGTCACGGGGTTTCTTCGCGAGAGCTCCAGAGCCTTATACCCTCGGCTTCTACCAAGGTCCGTATGCTTGACCGCTACACCACCGGGCTATCATGAAATTTTTTGAGGACCGCGTTTAAATTTTTTCTCATCCATCAACCTCCTCAATACCGAGACGAACTTTTCTGGAGCTTTTACCGCGAGCACAACTTCCTTCCAGAAACCATTTTTCCTCTTTATTTTGACGCTTTTTCCGTGGTGGATCGCAAAATACAGCTTCCTCTTCCAAGGGTTTATCCTTAATCCCCATCCTACGTACCAAGGTATTCTCTCGACGATTTCTACGCTCTCCACGTCCGAAACCGGAATCTCGTACCCGAAAGGCCAAAAGGAAGCCTCTATCCTGTTTTCGTAGATTTTGAAGTACGCCGGGAAAAGTAAGCGATAGGATTTTTCGTAGTAGAGTGGATTTCCCTTCCTTTCGACTTGCTTCTTGCGAATAAGTTTCTTTCGTTTATTGGTATGTAGAGTGTTTTTCGAGCCAGAAAGAAGAGCAATCACCAGACTCCCCCTATAACCGCAGTCCTTACACTCGTAGATTTGCCCTAGCCAAGGAAGGTAGACCAAGCGTTTGCTCCCGCAGTTAGGACAAGCCAGCTCTTTCTTCCTTTTCCTCATAACTTAAGTTGTGCTGTAAACCTTAAATCATGGAAATCTACGTGAGGGGAAAGAAAGATAGGAAAGCACTCGAGCATGTTAATCGAGCGTTCTACAGAGGAGCTTTGGTAGTGAAGTCACTCGGTAAAAAAGGAAAGGAATTAGCTAGGGAAGTCGAAGAACTAGCTACCAAGGATTTTTCTATCGTGCTACTAGGGAAAGAGGATGAGGAGTGGTTCGACGGAGACCCGAGCAACTACAAGCTGAAGGTGCATTTCGTCAGGAAAAGGAAAGTGAGGAACTTGAAGATGAAGGACATGGTGAAGGAAATCGAAACGGCCAAGCTAAGGTTTATCTGCGACGTTGCTTTTACCGAGGACTTCTACGAGTGCGACGTGAGGAGCAACTTCCTACGCAACGTTCCGTTCGGTAGCGATTGCTTCCTGATCTACCAGCGCGAATACCTGAAAAACCTGGAAGCAGCCGGAATAAAAAGTGCTGGTGCGCTATTTTCTTTACACACTCCTAAGAGGGATGTGATTTTTCGCGGAAGGGAAAGAGTAGGAGAGGTTTGCAGGGAGAAGAAGGCTTCGTGGGTAGCCAAAGCTTTCGAGAAGGCTAGCCACGATATTGAGGTCGACGCTAGAAAATGCTTCGAGAAGAATTTCGAGCACATAGCGAAGAAAGCTAAGCTTACCGTCGAGCTAATGCGAGAAGCATGTTCAGGAAGGGAAATAGTAGTACCGTTCAGCGGTGGGAAGGATTCTTCCGCTATACTCCTCCTGCTCAAGAAGGCGAGGCTGGATTTTTGTCCCGTGTTCGTCGATACCGGCATAGAGTTCGAAGAGACCGTCGAGTACGTTTCTTACCTCGCGAAGAAGCTTGGAGTGAAAGTAGAAGTGGTTGAGGCGGAAGTAGGGAAAAGGTATCTGCAAGAAGGAAGGACGTTCTTGGAGAAGAGGTTGTGCACATGGTGCAAGGTAAGAGCGATTCACGAGTTCGTGAAGAAGAATTTCGAGAAGCCGATTCTCTTGGTCGGCGATAGGATTAGCGAGTCTAAGAAGAGGTCGATGGAGCCCGAGATTAGGGAAGAAAAAGGCTTCCTGGTCTACTCACCGATAAAGTACTGGTCCTACTTTGACATCCAGCTTTTGTTCAAGCATGAAGGTATAGAGCTCAACAAGTTGTACGCTAAAGGTTTCTACAGGATAGGGTGCAAGCCGTGTCCTTTCCTGGATGCCTTCGAAAAGTTCATCTTAAGAGGTTCTCTGTAGCAGAAATTATCGCTTGTTCGGTTCATTTTATCCCTTCGCTTTTTTGAGGATGGAAACTATTATCTCGACGAATTTTTCGATGTCTTTTACATCCTTCTTTGCAAACTGAAGAACCTTTCTCATGTCGATGTGAGCATACCTGTGGACGAGGACGTTCCTGAAACCCACCATTTCTTGCAACCTTCTCGAAAGAGGTTTTGGTATCACCTTTTCCTCTTCCAGCACAGCAAAAACGTCCCTGTAATCTTTCGGTCTCCTTAAGTTGTTCACCGCGATTATGTGATTTCCTATGTCTAGGCAAGCTTCAGCACATTCGAGTAGGGCATGCCTCAAAGCAAGCTCGTCTCTGTAAGTGAGGGGGCTCGTTTTCACAATTTCCTTTATTTCCTTCAAGTTCCTCTCTATCACATCGATTCTCAGATGCACGACTCTTTTATCCAGCTTCATACCTCTTACACCTCATCCTATCGTAGTATTCCATTAGCTTGTTGAAATCGAGGACTTCCCTCAGCTTTTCCGTCTCGAACTTTATCCTTCTCCTTTCGTCTCTGGAGAAAATCAACCTCCCAGTCCTGAACACTTCTGAGAGGAAGAGCAAAGGCTTCTCGTTTAACACGAAAACGTCTACCTCCTTTCCGAGCTTTTTGGAAAGTTTAGTGGAGAGCTTTCTCTCCAGGAAAGGAGAAAACCTTCCTTTTACGTAGACAGCTACATCTATGTCGTTCGCCATTTCTGGATGCTTTACAAAAGACCCGAAAAGGTATGCGAACAAGACCCTTTTCTCTTTCTTCAGAGCTTCCTCCAAAGCTTTTAACACACTCTTTCGTGAGGTAGGCATAGAATTATTTTTGTTTCGAAGGTTTTTTAACCCTCTAACCAATCGTTAAAATCGTTAAGATCGTTAAATTCCAATCGTTAAGAAAATTTTAAGTATCGTTAAATCAACCTTTAACCATGGAGATCGAGGAGTTTTTTGAGTTGATAGAAAGCGGTGAGAACGAGAGGGTAGAGTTTAAGGAAAAGCTTTCGAAAGGCGTGGCCGAAGAGATTTGTGCGTTGGCAAACTCTTTCGGAGGATACTTGGTTTTTGGCGTTACCGACGATAAAGAGCTCAAAGGGTTGAGCAAGAGGGAAGTAAGGGAGTACAAGGAAAGGATCTCTTCCAGTCTCGTCTCGCTAACGCCTCCGGTGAGGGTGAAGTTCCATGAGTTCGTTCACGAGAGAAAACGCTTCCTGATCGTCGAGGTCCCAAAGTCGAGGCACATAGTAACTCTCGGCGGCACAGCCTACGTCAGGATAGGAACTTCTAAAAGGCCGCTTTCGATCCAGGAAATTCTCTCCTTGGGTGCGGAGCTTCTGATGTTCCCGTTCGACAAGGTTCCGACTGAGATTCCGGTCAGCAAGGTTTGGAGGAAAGCGTTGAAGAAGTACGAGAGCTCGTTGAAGTCCAGAAACATTAAGGTAAGGAACGTCTACGACCATCTCAGGAAAGTGGGGGCGATTACCGTGAAGAACGGAAAGAAAGTCCTGACGCTTGCTGGAGCGTTGGTCTTCTTGGAAGAACCTCAGCAATACTTTCCGCATACCTACCTTAGGGTATGTGTCGGCGATACATACCTCAGGTTATCGGGTCCGCTCTGGAAGCTCGTGGAGGATGCGATGGCTACCGTCTTTGGAGGAGGAAAGAACTTGTACAGGATGGTCTTCAAGGGCGTGGAGAGGGTGGACGTGGAGCTTTTACCGCCAAAAGTCCTGAGGGAAGCCATCATCAACGCCCTGGTTCACAGGAACTACTCGATCCATTCTGAAACGTTCATCATGATTTCTGGAGGGAAGCTCTCGGTGAGGAACCCCGGCTCTTTCCCACCCGGAGTTAGCTTGAAGAATCCCCTGCCCGTTCCGAGGAACCCTGTTCTATACGAGCTCATGTTCAACCTGGGATACATAGAAAAGCAAGGGAGGGGTGTTAGGATGATCCTGGAAACTTGCAAGAGAAACCCGAACGTCGAAGCGAGGTACAACCTTACGGAAAACTTTACGGAACTCGTTTTTTCCTTCAAACCGTCGGAAATCGGTGAGGAGGAAAGGAAGATTTTGGATTTGTTGGTTACCCCCAAATCTTCCAACGAGTTGAGCAGGATGCTGGGCTTGAGCAAACCGACCGTGGTGGCAAAGCTTAAAAAACTAGAAGCATACGGGTTGGTAAGAAGGTTTGGTAGAGGACCCAAGACTAGGTACGCGGTCTCGAAGGAAGGTTGAATCGTTAAAATCGTTAAGATCGTTAAATTCCAATCGTTAAGAAAATTTTAAGTATCGTTAAAAGGGATCAGTCGACATATTCGAGCCTCGGGATAAGAGTGCGGTAACTCCTATTCCCGCTTTCTTCGGGATGTACAAAGCTTAAGACCGCCCAGTGAAGGGGATAATACTCCCCGTTTCTCGGACGCGGGCACCACCCGGTATAGCCGACTTTCCCTATCACTTCGCCTACCCCAACCTCCTTTCCGGTTTCAACCAGGATATCGCTAAGATGAGCGTAGACGGTAAACTCTTCTTTACTTTTACATTCATGTCGGAGCACAACCCTCGTCCCCTCCAGCTCGTCGAACGAAAGGTAATCTTCTGGAGGGAGCTCGTGCTTGTCCCAAGTTCTTTCGACGACCTTTACGTTGACTACTACTCCGCTGGCGGCTGCGACAACGTAAGTATCGGGTTTGCAGACGAAATCTATGGCGTTCCTGTCGTCGTACACCTCGTCCGTGTTAGGGTTTGTGTAGACACGGTGCCCAGGAGCTTCCTCAAAACAAACGATTCTCGTAACGTTCTCGAGCGGAAATACAGGAAGTCTGTACTTGCATGAAGACGCTAGCTTGCCCTTACTTTTGAGTGTTTCCTCAAGCTTTTTGAAAAGTTCTTCGTAAACTTTTGGTCCTGCTACATCCCCCACCTCATGAAACTTTTTCTTCCTCAGCACAATTCTTCGATGAAACCTCTTCTTCTCCACGAAAATAGTTTAGCCTAACGAAACTTTTAATTTCGGTCAGCGAAAATCTAAATTCAGGGAGCATGAGGGTAGCGATCAACGGTTTCGGAAGGATAGGAAGGTGCTTCTTCAGGGCAGCTTTGAAGGATGAGGAGTTTCGAAAGGATTTCGAGATAGTGGCGATAAACGACCTTACGGACGCGAGGACGTTAGCCCATTTGTTGAAGTACGATTCCGTTCACGGAATCTTGGACGCTCAAGTAAGCTACCGAGAAAATTCTCTCATCGTGGACGGAAAGGAAATACGGATTTTCAAGGAAAAGGACCCATCTAACCTTCCTTGGAAGGAGTTGGAAGTGGATATAGTTTTGGAATCCACGGGAGTTTTCAGGGATAGGGAGGGAGCTAGCAAGCACTTGGACGCGGGAGCGAAAAAAGTCGTAATCTCGGCACCGGCGAAAAATCCCGATGTAACGATCGTGCTAGGGATCAACGAGGAAATTTACGACCCGAAGCAGCATAGCATAATTTCGATGGCATCCTGCACGACAAACTGCTTGGCTCCCATGGTAAAAGTCCTCCAAGAAAACTTCGGAATAGCGAAAGGGTTCATGACAACCTGTCACGCTTATACAAACGATCAACGAGTTCTCGACCTTCCGCATAAGGATTTGAGAAGAGCTAGGGCATGCATGCTCTCGATAATTCCTACTACCACGGGGGCGGCGAGAGCTATAGGAGAGGTGATTCCCGAGGTTAAGGGTAAGCTCGACGGGATGGCTCTGAGAGTTCCGGTGGCTGACGGTTCTATCACCGATTTGGTCGCTCTCGTCGAGAAGGAAACGACGAGGGAAGAGGTCAACGAGGCTTTCAAGAAAGCGGCCGAAGGAAAGTTAAAAGGAATCTTAGAGTACACGGAAGAGCCTTTGGTTTCAATCGACATCGTCGGCAATCCAGCGTCTTGCATCTTCGATGCTCTGAGCACGATGGTGATAGGGAACTTGGTCAAGGTCTTGGGATGGTACGACAACGAGTGGGGTTACAGCAACAGGCTCGTGGATTTGATGAAGTTCATGAAGGAGAAAGGGTTGGAGTAAACCAAAGCTCGCTAACGGTTCTCACTCAAGACGGCCTCGTAAAGCTTTTTCGCTTTTTCCTTAGTTTTTTTGTTCACCAACATTTTCACGACGCCTAGTCTGCGGATTCCGTAGAGAATAACTCTTTTCCTCCGCTGGGAAACCCTGAGCAAGAGTAAGAGCGGGAACGCGAGCAAGTCCTCCTCACCCTCGACGAGCACACCAACCCTCCCGTTCCTTGCAAGTTTTATCGCTTCCTTCAAAACTCTCCAAGAATCCTTCGAGATCGTTGAAGGAGGGTTTCTCAGCTTGAAGATAATTTCGCAAGAACTTTTCAACGATTCGAGCTTCGTTCTCGGCAACGGCTTTCTCTCGACCTTGCCGTCGAAGACGAGAATCCTCGGCGAAAGTCCTTCTTTCAGCGCGAGCAAACCTGTGAAATCGCCGACCACAAAAACTTCGTACTTCTTTTCAAAGCCTCTCGAACTCCTACGGAGTTCTTTGACCGAAGGAAAAACCTTTCCCCACGGAACCCTGAATTTCTCCTTTATACCTTCAGAAATCTTCAAATCCTTGCTGGGATAACGAAGCTTCATCTCAACCTTATCCCGCGATAATTCTTGTTCTGCCAAGAGTACCTCCTTATCCTAGAGCTCCTCCCGAAGCCGCAGGCGGCGCAGTACTTTTTCTCCACGTGATAGGAAGTCCTGCCGCACCTCCTACACCTTACGTGCTTTATCCCTACCCTCCTTCCCATAGAAGGAGTTCCTTTTACCATATTGCCTCACCTCACTCGACTGGAGAGACGTAAACTACAGTGTCGCCTCTGACGAGAAGAGAACCAAGCTTAATCCTCTTCTCATCCTTTTGAGATTCAGCGTCCTCTATCCAAAGGTTCAGGTGAAGGTCGAAAGCTCTCAGCACGCCCCTTATCTCTTCTCCGTTCTTCAGCTTTATCAGCACGGGCTTGCCCTTCGACTTGTCGAGCACGTCTATTGCTCTTTCTGGCATCCGTTCACACCTCTCTCGAAAGTATAAGAAATTATTGACGCTAACCACTTAAATATCTAACTTCAACTTGTTTATTTTTATTCTCCTTCTTGATGTGTTTTCATCGTCTGTTAGGATAACACTCTAACATCGTTGGTCGTTAAATTTTATGAATTTTGAGAGATTCAATAGAATTTTTACTTCTGAATCTTTAAGTACTTTCAGAAATCTTAATTCTATTTATGAAAGAGCTTGAGGTTTTGAATCCTTGGTGGTACGAAGAAAAATGGGAGAAAGAAGACAAGCACATTCAAGAATGGAAACTCGAAAAAATAAAGTGGATTCCAAGATGGATAAGCAAAATCTCCTTACAACCCTTTTCTCTAAACTTCGTCATAGGCCCAAGGCAAGTGGGAAAGACTACTGGATTAAAACTGTTGATCAAAAACCTTATCGAAAAGGGAACAGACCCTAGTAAAATCCTCTATTTGGACGTAGGCCTGATTTCGGACCTGACAAGGTTTAGGGAAATCCTTTTCTCACTAAAAAAAGAAAAGTTCATCTTTCTCGATGAGGTGACGAGCCTGAAAGACTGGCACAGGATTCTCCGAGGGACGATAGACGCGGGAGTACTCAAAGACAAGGTAATAATCGCTTCCGGCTCGGCAACGATGAAGTTGAAAAAACACGCAGAATTGTTCCCAGGCAGGAGAGGGGAGGGAAAGACCGTAGAGGTAATGCCTTTAAGCTTTCCGGAATTCTTAAGGGTAGTCCATAAAAACAGAACTTTGACCACGAAGAAACTGCGAGAAGTTTTTAACGCTTACAAGCTTTACGGAGGGTTTCCGACCGCGATAAACAAGAAGGAAAAGGCGTTCGCGGACATCGTGAGTGCTTTTGAGAGCGAGTTGATAAAGCTAGGATACAGCAGCGAGATAGCGTTCAAGATAATTTCTTCTGTTTTGAAGAAAATTCCCTCAGCCCTCTCTTACCAAGCGGTTGCAAGCGACATCGGAATCTCCTACAAAACGGTCGAAGCTTACCTGGAAGCTTTCAAGGGATTGTTCGTCTCGAGCGTAGCTTATTGGAAGAGTGATAAAAGAATTTCGTTCAGGAAGGAAAAGAAAATCTTCTTTAGAGACCCGTTCATCTATCGTTCTTTTTCCATCTGGACAGGTGTTGAATTCTTAGAGAGCGCTTTGTTGGAGGGAATCGTCCAGGAACATCTACTGAGGAAGTTTGGAGAGGTCTATTATTTCAAAAATTCTTACGAAATAGACTGCGTGGCAGGGAACTTGAAGATAGAAGTAAAGGCGAAGAAACCGCATCGAAAGTATCCGAGGGGTGTAAAAATCTTAGAGGAAGAGGACATTCCGAGGTTTCTGGTAGAGCTGTTTTCAAAAGATTAAATTTTTTAAGAAAATTTCCTCTCGAGTCAAAATTCTACTCATGAAGGTAGCGATATTCATAGGAAGGTTCCAGCCGTTACACAAGGGACACTTGCACGTGATAAGGGTTTACGGGAAAAGGTTCGAGAAGCTTGTGATAGGGATAGGTAGCGTGAACAAACATGATATTAACAATCCCTTTTCGTTCGAGGAAAGGAGAGAGATGTTCAGGAGAGCAGGAATAAGCTGCGAGGTCGTCGGCATCGAGGATGTCGGAAACGATGAAAAATGGAGTGAGCTCGTGATGGAGAAGGCGAACTTCGACGTGGTGATTACGGGGAGTGACTGGGTGGAAAGGTGCTTCAGAGGGAAAAAGGAAGTGTTGAAGATAAAACTTTTTAAGCCGGAAAAGTATAATGGTACGCGTATAAGGAGGCTTATGGCCGAGGGTAAAGAGTGGAAAAGTTTGGTCCACCCGAAAGTTTACGGGTACATCAAAGAAATAGGCGGTGAAGAAAGGGTAAGGAGGTTGTTGAGGTATGGCAACCTGGCACGGTGATGGCGGGAGGAAAGTTACCGGCGGAAGGATAAGGTTGCACAGGAAGAAGAAGAGGAAGTACGAGTTGGGGAGGGAGCCGACGGGCACGAGGCTGGGCGAGGAGAAGAAAAAGGTCGTGAGGACGAAGGGGGGAGGTATGAAGGTTAGGGCTCTGACGGTCGAGTACGCGAACGTGACCGATCCCGAGACGAAAGAGACGAGGAGGGTTAAGGTCCTCGGGGTCGTCGAGAACCCAGCCAACCCGCACCTCGTGAGGTTCGGCGTCGTGACCAGGGGATGCGTGATCAGGACGGAGCTCGGGAGGGCTAAGGTTACCTCTAGGCCTTCTCAGGAGGGTGTGGTCAACGCCGTGTTGCTGAAGGAAGGGTGAGCGACGGGGAGCGGAGAGAGCCCCTCTTGTAGAGCAAAACGTAGGCGAGGTATGGTAGCGCTGGCAGGAAATCGTCCTTCGAGAACTCGTCGGAGGGAATCGGGGAGAATATCTCCAGCAGGCTGGAGAGTGGAGCCTTCTTGTGCTTTATCAGCGAAAGCACGGCTCTCACGTCGTTGAAGAAAAGCCTTGTCTTCACGCCAAGCTTATACTTTCCCGGCTCGACGTTCGGTTCCTCGCCCATCGCGAGCTTCACGAGAAGGTAGGGAAAGTTCACACCAGAAGCTATCGCCTCGTGTACCGATCCCCACAACCTAGGGTTGACCTCGATCATCGCGAACTTCTCGCCTTCCTTCTTATACTCGACCATCGCCACCCCGTGCCATCTCAGCTTGTCTAACAACCTTTTCCCGGTTTCGACCAGCCTCTCGTCCCTTTCGCTGACGCGCAACGTGCTGGGGCCTCCCGTGATTGGATACTCCCTCAGCCTCCTGTGTACGAAGTACGCGACCATCCTCCCTTTCCAGTAGAGGAAGCTCGCGCCCCAGCCTTCGCCACCGAAGAATTCTTGGACGACGACCCTCTGCCCAGTCCCGTGCTTCTCCCAAACCTCCTTCGCTTCCCTTAACGAGTTCACGAAGAAGACTCCCTTGCTACTCTTCGAAACCGGTAGCTTAACTACCCACGGGAACGGCATCCTTACGCTCTCGAAATCTTCCGGCTTGCGGATAAAGTGGGTCTTGGGTATCGGCAGCCCCAGCCTTTTCGCGAGCTTCATCAGCTCGAACTTATCGTTGACCCTCCGCATTTTCTCGTAGTCCACGAACGGAAACTCGCATAACCTTTCGATCCTCTTCTTGTGCTTCGCAAGCTCAAGCGTTTCTAAACTGTTCACGGGAAGGAGGACGTCTATCCCCTCTCTCTCCACAATCTCCATGATGTCTTCAACGAAACTCTCGCTGGGAGGTTGCGAAACCACGAAGCCCTTGCGGCAGTATCTAGAGAAGAAGCCCGGCGCGAGCTTATGGTAGCCAGCGAGGTAGACCTCTATTCCTGCCCTTCCAAGGGCACGCGCGCAGACAAGGGCTTTCGCACTCTCCGCGTTGGTAAGCAGTACCCTAGTCATCGTGAAAATGTTCGAGGATAAGCTTAAATAGATAAGAGGTTTCGGGAAAACTTATACATGGACTTCACGCTCTCCGCCTACGAGGAGCTCTGCGAGGCCATCGTAGCCAGTGGTTATAAAGTTTTAAGGATAAAGGATTACCTTGAGCTGAAGCGACGCGGCTCGCTACCGAAACGTTTCGTGATCCTGAGGCACGACGTAGACGCTAGGCCTGCTAATTCCTTAAAGGTCGCGAAGGTCGAGCGTAAGGTTGGGATCTCCTCTACATTCTACTTCAGGGTTAAGACTTTCGACCCTAGGATAGCGAGAGCTATCGAATCCATGGGACATGAGGTAGGATATCACTACGAGTGCCTCGACGAAGCCAAGGGAAATCTGAACCTCGCCATCAAGATTTTCGAAGGGCACCTCAACTTTTTCAGGAAGTTTTGCGAGGTCTCGACTGTCTGCATGCACGGAAATCCCCTAACCCCTTGGAGAAACTCGGAGATGTGGGAAAGGTACAGGCTGGAGGACTTCGGGTTGCTGGGAGAGGCTTACCTTTCCATAGACTACTCGACGATCGCTTACTACACCGACACAGGAAGAAGCTGGTGTGGGGTTAGAGTCAAGGACCTTGTGAGAAACGCCATAGAAGTCAAGAGAGTTTGCAAAACCTCGCAACTTGTTTCGCTGGTCGAGAGAAAAGTCTACCCTAGGATTTGCTTGGTGACGCACCCCCAGAGGTGGGAAGACAACTTGTTGCTTTGGTTAAAGGAGCTAACCCTACAAAGCTTAAAGAACGTCGCGAAGAATTTTCTGAAGAGGAGGGGAGAAGAGTTCTAGACACGCCGCGTAAAGAAATGAAGTGAACGATAACTTTTTGTATAATCGTTACAAAATTAACGATATGGTTAAAAAAGTTTCAATATGGTTAACTTTGGAACCATTGATCTACTCGAAAGAACCTAAACACTTAGCAGAAATTTCGAAAAAGTTGAAAAAACCGCATGCGAGTGTGAGAAGACACTTGGCTGTTTTTGAAAATCTGGGATTGGTGGAAAAGGAAAGAAAAGGAAGACAAACTTTCTACAAATTGAGAGAAACACCTTTGCTAACCGACTACTTAACTGTCGTCGAAAAAGAAAGACTAATCGAGAAGTGCAAAAAAGATTTCATTCTGAAGGATATCGTCGAGTATTTCCATAAAACTTGCCATAACGATGTTCTCATATTCGGCTCTGCCGTTGAATCGGTTGGAAAAGCTAACGATGTTGACGTGCTCATCGTAGGAAAATTTAAGAGAGAGAAGTTAAAGTCCCTAGAAGACAAACTCAACCTAAAATTTCACGTGATAAACGTTAGGTCTTTGGATGAGGTTGGAGAAACTTTAAAGAAAGAAATTATGAACAAACATCTAATTGTACAAGGAAGCGAGAGGTTGATAAAGTGGCTGATAAGTTAAAGTGGTGTTTCAGAGAGAAGAGAGGAATAAAGCTTGTAAAGCCTAACAAAACGTTGGCAGGGGAATACATCAACAGTGCAGAAGAGACGTTGGTAGTACTAAAAAATATAAGAGAAAGGTCGAACATGTGGTTGGCGACGACAAAATATTATTGCGAGTATTTTGCTGTATATGCTCTCATGGTGAGAATGGGAATTAAATCAGAAATTCACGACTGTACGATTGAGATTGCTAGGTTTTTGGAAAGGGAGGGTATTTTGCCAAAAGGAACGGGAAAACTCTTGGAAAACGATAAAGAATTGAGAATAGACAATCAGTACTATCTTAGGAACAGAAGAGTTACAGTAGATTTTAACAAACTTCGAGACTTCATTTTGACGATTAAGGAAAGGGTGAACTCTCTGAGTAACGAAAGAATTCATGATGTTAGAGAAAAATTGAAAAAACGTCTCGAAGCATGAGTAGAAGGACATCTTGAGTATTAACAGTCTCCATAAGCTATTTCTTCACCCCGAGGAAAAAACTTTTCATGATAAAACTCGATCTCCACGTCCACAGCAAACA
>CAYUFF010000015.1:19181-20965 GCA_964444075.1 uncultured archaeon | reverse complement strand
TCTCAGCGTCGACGAAAGGCATAGCGGAATGAGGCTCACGAAGGCCTTGTATGAACTGAGGGGAAGCGACGTTTTCCTCGTGAAGGAGAACGGTACCTCGGAAAGGGTGGGCACCAAAGAGTGGTGGGAAAGGATTCAGAAGTTTCGGTGCAAAAATGTCGCGAAGATCAACGATGCTAGAAAATACGGAGAAGCTCTGAAAAGCTGCGGGCTGTGTAGCAACCATGAGAATTACACGGCCCTCCTTAACATAGTCGTCACCAACATGTGCAACCTCAGCTGCTGGTACTGCTTCTTCTACCCAGAAAAATCAGACTACCTCTACGAGCCCACGGTCAAACAGGTCGAAAAAATGATCTTGGCGGCGAAAAGGTTCAACGGCTACACACCGCCCGTGCAGCTTACTGGAGGTGAGCCGACGCTGAGGAAAGACCTCGCGGAAATAATAAGGGTATGCAAAAAGCTCGGCTCGCCGCACGTCCAGCTGAACACCAATTCCGTGAAAGTCGGCGTCGACTACTTTTTCGACGAAAGGGCTACGGTCGAGGAGCTCGCGGAATGGAAGAGGGCTGGGCTGAACACTATCTACACGTCTTTCGACGGGCTCTCGGAAAAGTCCAACCCTAAAAACCATTGGGAGATCCCTTACGCGGTCGAAGCCTACCGCAAGGCTGGCTTGAAATCCGTTGTCCTAGTCCCCACTGTATCGAAGAAAAACTTGGGGGAGGTGGCTGGGATAGTTAGGTTGGCCGCGAAGCACAGCGACAAGGGCATAAGGGGTGTCAACTTCCAGCCTATCTCGCTGGTCGGAGCGGCCTCGAAGAGGGAGAGGGAGGAGCTGAGGGTTGTTCAATCTGATATAATAGAAGAGCTCGAGTCGCTCGGTTTGGACTACGAGGATTGGTACCCCGTTCCGGCCGCGGCGACGTTGGCCGACTTGGTAGGCGGAAATAAACCGCACGTGACTTTCTACAACAACGAGAAGTGCGGGATGGCGACCTACGTTTTTCCTGATAAGCACGGTAGGAAGCTAATCCCCATCACCAGGTTCATCGACGTGGACAGGTTCTTAAAGGATTTGGAGAGTTTGAGGAGTCTGAGAGGTAAGCTCAAGGCCGGCTTGAGTGTGGCGAAGGATGCGATCCTCGAGAGGAGCCTCTCCAGGGCACTCATGAAAAAGCTCGTGAGCTACGTAATCCAGGATGAACTTCCCGACGGGACGAGGATTTCCAGGCTCCTCGAAAACATCGTCGCGAAGGGGGACTACGAGAGCTTGGGAGAGTTCCACGAGAAGTTCTTGTTCGTGGGCATGATGCATTTCCAGGACGAGTTCAACTACGATGTGCGCAGGGTGAGGAGGTGTTCCATTCACTACGGCTCTCCCGACGGTAGAGTGATTCCGTTCTGCACGTTCAACGTTTTTCCGCAGGTCTACAGGGATAGGATAATGAGAGACTTCGGGAAAGAGCTCGGAAGGGAAACCGTGGAGGAGATCGAGAGGGAGAGGGGAAAAATCAGGGAATTTCGTAAGCTCGTGAAGCAAGACAGAGAGAAGAGGAAGGTCTATGAAGAATTCTACCGAGGACACGGGTGATTCAACGCACGGAGTTGGGTTATGCGTTGGTTACGAGTGGTAAATATCCCACGATTGTTCGACTTTTCGTCGATTTTTCAACCCGACTTTAAAAATGGTTAAACTATTTTTAAAGTGCGGTTAAAATTTGGTTTATGGAAGTGGAATACCTTCCCAGGAAAGTAGAGGAAAGAATCGACAAGAGGATGGG
>CAYUFF010000015.1:0-19081 GCA_964444075.1 uncultured archaeon | reverse complement strand
GAGGAAAAACCGTCATCCTTTACGTTCCGTTCGTTTATCTCTAGCGTTGCCTTAAAATTTTTCTCTTCGACGCCTTCGACGCGAACGCGTTTCAACAAATTTAAAGAACTTTTGCCAAACAATTCTTATGGTAAGGAAATCCAAGGGCTTCAGGTCGAGAACGAGGAAAAAGCTGAAGCAGAAGCTGAAAAAACCGACGATAACTAAATTCTTGCAGAAGTTTGAAGTCGGAGAGAAAGTCCTGATACACCCGGAGCCTTCTAGCCATAGAGGGATGCCGTTCCCGAGGTTCAAGGGAAAAGTCGGTGAAGTGATAGAGAAGAGGGGTGAGTGCTACATGGTAAAGGTTCGGGACGGAGATAAAGAAAAGAAAGTTATCGTCGCCCCCGAACACTTGAGGAGGGTGGTGTGAGTGAAGATACTCGAGGAAAAGTTGATAACAGACGCGGAGGCGAAGGAACTGTTGGAGGAGCTCGCGAAGAGGAAGGAGCTTACCCTAGAGCAGAGGAACGCGCTGGAAATCCTGAAGAAATTCCTTAGAATAGATGCCGAGAAGGCTAAGAAGCTCGTGGAGGAACTGAAATCGAGCGTACCGAAGCTCAGGGAGAGGGAAGCCGTAGCGGTAGCGAACTTCCTACCTGAGGACAAGGACGAACTTAGGGTAGTGCTCGAGAAAGCCTACGCGAACTTTTCTCAGGAGGAAGTCGAAAAGATTCTCGAAATTATTAAGAAACACGCGTAAATTTAGTTGGGGGTGGTCGTTCTGTCGAGGGACGAATTCGTGATAGTACTGGATTTTTTACCCCACGGGAAGGCCACCGACAGGAGGGCCGAGCCGATCGCGCAGGTGATAGGGGAGCGTTATTTCAACCTCCTTGAGGTCGTCATCAGGGACGGGGTTTCGGTAAAGCCTGGAGACAGGCTGTACATAGGTAGCGGGAAGAGGGAGGAGGTAAGGTACATAAAGGGGAGGGTTAGTTACGAGGAGCTGACCAGTTTTGCGAAGGATGAATTGGAGAGGGTCGTCGAAAAACTCGTCGAGCTCAACGAGAAAAGGTTCGTGGAGTTTTTCAACAGAGCCGGCCCTATCAGCACGAGGTTGCACAGCCTAGAGTTATTGCCAGGGATAGGGAAAAAGCATCTTTGGAAGGTCTTGGAGGAGAGGAAGGAAAAGGCCTTCGAGAGCTTCGGGGATATAAAGAAGAGGATAAAGCTCCTGCCGGACGTGAAGAAGATGGTGGCTAAGAGGATAGTGGAAGAACTGAAGGGGGAGGAAAAAATCAAGCTTTTCGTCGGTGGGAGCAGGTTTTTCTGGTAGCTATTCTACCGTCCTGCTTACACTCACCACCTCCGCTTCGCCCACGCCCTCGATTTCCTTCAGCTTCTTTTCCAACTCTTCCGCCACGCCCTCCTTCTCTTCGGTTATCTTGAACACTCTTAGGGCCACCAACCCGAAAGCTATCGGCTGCTCTTCTATCTTCTCTGGCGAAACCACTTCAACTATCCTCTTCTTCAAAGCTTCCAGGTCTACCTCAGCACTCTCCGGAAAAATCCTGACCTCGACCAAAAGCTTCGCCATTATTAATGGTAGGTTTCTCGAAAAATAAATATGCTCAACCTCAAGTTTTTTCCGTACTCGCCGAGGAAGGGGCAAAGGGAGTTCATATCCTTCATCCAGGAAAACCTTGAAAGGTGTAAGAGCTTTCTTCTCGACGCTCCCAACGGTTTCGGAAAGACGCCCTGCTTGCTGGCGGCTCTTTTGCCGAAGGTTGAAGAAGGGGAAAAGATAATCCTGTGGACTGTGAAAACCGGCATGGAAATAAACCGACCCGTAGAAGAGCTGAAGAAGATAGTCTCGAAAACTGGCGAGGAGTTCTTCGGAATCTCGTATCGCGGTAAGAAAGACATGTGCCTGCTCATAGAGGAAAGGAAGCTGAGGGGCCTTACCCACGAGGACGCCAACTTCGTCTGCGCCAAGTACAGGAACAAGTGCAGGTATTTCAACTTCTCCCCATCAGAAATCGTCGACCTCACGGAAAAACCGCTGACCTACGCGGAAATCTACGAGGCCTGTAAGCAGAGGAAGGTCTGTCCGTACTTTGCTCAAAGGCACCTCGCTTGCTACTGCAACCTCCTGTCCTTGAACTACAACTACGTGTTTAGCAAAAGGATGAGGTGGGCGATCAAAACCTTGGTTCCGTTCTCGGAATGCATCCTCGTCGTCGACGAGGCCCATAACGTCGAGAGGGCCTGTCAGAGTTTGAATTCGGATAAGATAACGCTGGAAGGCGTGAGAAGGGCTCTGGAGGAGGTGAAGAGTTACAAGCTCGCCCTCTCTCGGGAAGCTCTCGAGTTCCTCGAGTACTTGGAGGAAACTTTCTCCTCTTTCCTACCACGCGTAGCGAAAGGCGAAGAAATTCTCTTCAGCTTGAAGACCCTGCTCGAAAATTTTTTCGAAGATGCTTTCGAGGTTGAAAGCCTGATGACGGAGCTGAAAAGTTACGGAAACTTCGTCAGGACGAAGAGGTTCGAGGAAGGGAAAAGGCCCGCGTCATCCTTACACAAGCTTGGCGTATTCTTCCTAGAAAGCCTCGAATCCTTGGGTGAAGATGAAAATGGAAGCGGAGTAACTTTTTTCCTCAAAAAACTTAGTGAGAAAAACCTTGAGCTGGAGAGGTGGGACATGAGAGTAGCGCCGCACCTCGAAGCTCTTTGGGACGAGTTTTACTCTTGCATTTTTTGCTCGGGTAGCTTGAAGCCTTTCGACGCTTTCTCCGAGGTCGCCGGATTGAGAGATTCCCTCTCATCTTCCTTCCCACCACCCTACTCGGAGGAAAACATAGCGTTCTTCATAACGCGCGGCGTCACGACGAAGGGCGAGGAGCTGCAAGACGAGATGGCGAGGGAGTACCTCGAGTTCCTGAGGATTTTCTTCGAGAACGTCGAGGCGAATTCCGCAGTCTTTTCCGCGAGCTTCAGGATTCAGGAAAAGCTGTTGGAAAACGGTTTGCTACGCTTGGCTGAAAGTTGCGGGAAGAAAGTTTTCTTGGAAAGGGAGGGTATGAGCGGTATAGAGGCGCAATCTCTGTTAGAGGAATTCAAGTCGTGCTCGCGAAGGGAGAAAAACTGCTTGCTCATAGCCTCCTCCACTGGTAGGTTTTCGGAAGGCGTGGACTTTCCTGGAAAGGAGCTCGGAGCTATCTTTCTGGTCGGGATTCCGTTCGAAAGGCTCACGTTAAGGACGAAAGTCTACATTTCCTACTTCCGCTTCCTCTACGGGAAGAGAGGTAGGAAGTACGCTTACGTCGTTCCTGCGCTGAGGAGGGCTTCGCAAACTTTCGGAAGGGCGTTGAGGAACCCCCAGGATAAAGCTATCCTGATAGCTGGCGATGAGAGGTTCTGCAGGGATGAATACCTGTCGCTACTCCCCTCCTGGCTAACCTCCTGGCCCGTAGCGCTGGATAAGCACGAGTTTTCCGGGGCGCTGAAGAATGCCGTCGAAAAGCTCAAGCTTTAGTCCTTGTGGCTTTTCCCTCTAGTTCCTTTAACCTTTGAGTCAGGTACTGGATCCTGTGTTGCATCACCCTCAGCTCCCTCAGGTTGTTTACCCTGAACAACTCCTTCTTCGCTCGGATAAGCTGTTGCTCCAAGATTGCTCTTTCGTCAATCTCTCTTCTCATCTTTATCACCATCGGAAAGTGGTTCATAACTACTAAGAAGTAGTTTATAGGTTTTATAAAGATTTCTCTCTTTCATTACATACGAGTGATAAAATATTTTCGCGACGAGAAACGACGGGCTTGGTTCAACTTTCTATCAGGTATCCTTCGCTGTTAAGGAAGTCTGTACCCCTTAGCCTCCTCCAAGTCCTTAAACCCGTTCCTCAAAATCTCTTCCTCCAACTCTTTCAAGATGGCCTTTACGCAGAGAGGGTTCTCCAAAGACCTATAAACGAAGCCCGTTAACACCTCGACGAGGTCAGCGCCGTACAGAATCTTTTCGAAGACATCCTTGCCCGTGAACACGCCGCCGACGCCGACGATGACGGAATCGTCGTCTTGACTTCTCACGTAACCTATCAGCTTGTTGGAAACGCCTTTCAACGGTTTTCCGCTCACCCCACCATTCTCAATCTCCGCCACCTTCCTGTAACTCGTCCTAAGGCTTTCCTTTTTGCGAGTGGCGTTGCATATCACGTATCCGTCGAGACCGAACTTCCTCACCATACTCACGAGCTCGTCGACTTTCCTTTCCTCCTGGTCTGGAGAGAGCTTCAGCAACACAGGCTTGTACCCGCAACCCCTTCTCGCGAACCTCTTCCTGGCCTTCATCGCTCCGTAGCAGAGCTCGTCCACTACCTCTAAGTCTTCTTCCATCCTCCCACCCTCTACGCTAGGACAACTCAAGTTCAGCACGAGGAAATCGCTGACCCCGTAAACTTCTCCGAAGGATTTTAGGACGTCTTCCACGGCGCGCTCTCCCTCAATTCCTTCCACGTTACTCTTCGCCACGTTACACCCCAAAGGGACGGTAAGCTTCTTCCTATTCTTCGCGAGCCTTTTCCTGACGGTCCTCGCGCCGTCGCTAGGGAGTCCCATCCTGTTAACGATGGCTTTATCCTCAGCTAGCTTCCAGATTCTCGGTCTCGGGTTCCCCCTCGAAGGGTAGTAGGTTACGGAACCTATCTCTAGAAAGCCGAAGCCCAAAGCTTGTAGGAGCAGCGGAACCTCTGCGTTCTTGTCGAATCCCGCCGCGATCCCCAACGGGTTCTTGAACTCGTAGCCGAAAACTTCTGTCTGGAGGGTTTCGGAGGAATGATAAGAAAGTTTCGAAACTACTGACAGGAGAGTTTCGCTTTTCTGGAGAGCTTTACCGAGCCTTAAAGAAAGTTCGTGGAAACTTTCTGCATCTTTCCGCGGGAACATAAAATATCTCCGTCCTTGGGTTAATTAACGTTAATACTCGACCTGCGACGTCGTCGCTACCTGAAGAATCCTTCACGAAATCGGCGGCTCGTTAGCGAACCACACGACCCTTTGCGGGAAGGGTATTTCTATACCTTCTTCCTCCAAGGCCTTCTTTATCTTCCACAGCAGCTCCATCTTTACTCCATACCATTCTGTCGACGGAGCCCATACCCTAACCCTGATGTTCACGCTGCTCTCCCCGAGTTCTTCCACGAAGACCTGCGGAGCCGGGTTTTTCAACGCGAAGGGATGTTCCTCGATTACCCTAGAGATGATTTCGATCGCCCTTTCCGCGTCGTCGCGATACCTTATTCCGACTACGTACTCGAACCTCCTAGCCACGTTCGCGATGTAGTTGGTGATGTTCGATGTGAAAACCTTTTCGTTCGGTATCCTCACGTAAACCCCGTCCCAAGTCCTGACTATCGTCGAGAGTATGTGGATGTCCTCTACAACCCCGCCCACGTCGCCTATGTTGACGCAATCGCCTATCTTGATTGGCCTCTCCACCATCAGGAAGATTCCAGAGATTAGGTTGGAAACCACGCTCTGACTTGCGAAGCCTATCACGATTCCCGCTATTCCACCGGCGACGAGGAGGCCGGAGAGGTTTATCCCCAGCATGGGAGTTACGGCGATGAAGGCGAAGGCTACGATTCCGTAGTAAGTTACCTTACTCATCAGCTCAAGCTCGTGCTTCTTGAGCTTATCGGTGAAGAACCTTCGAAGGTTGATGACGATTACCTTCGCCACTACGGCAGAGATTACCATCACGCACAACACTACTAGGAGTTTCGACACGGTAACGTCTCCGTAGACCTTAACGCTCAGGAGGTCTAGCATGCTCCCCACTCCATCACGAATTTTTTCGCGGGCAGAGGAATCGCTATCTCCCTTTCTTCCGAGAGTTTGAGAGATTTCCTCATCCTTGGGTGGAGTGGTCTTGAAAGGAAGTTGCTCTCGCAAACCTTCTCGGAAACGACGCGAAACTCGGCGCTCGCGAACACTACGCTATCGTCGTAGAAGAGTTGTAAAGACGATGCATCGAAGACCATGAAGCACACCTCTCTGAAATCATTGGTTCGATTCGCCACGCTGACCTCCAGCACTCCAAGCTCCTTACTCTCGACTTTGGGAATCTTGTCGTGCACCTCGCTCTCGCAATACCTGCAAATAACCCCAACCCTCGGCGTGCCGTAAAGGGTGTATTTTGGTTTAGTTAGCGAAAACGCGTCGAGAAGCTTGTAGGAAGCTTTCTTCTTCAAGAAAACCCCAATCTCTAAGGGGAAAGTGAGGAAAACCTTCCTCTCGACCTTCGGTTCGAGAAAGAGCGGAGTCTTGAGATGAATTTGCAAGAAGCGCGTAATCCTTTTCGGGAGGTTCAGCGGCTCCAGGGGGAGTATCGCAACTTCGCTCTCGGAGGAAACGACCTTCTTCTCGCTCTCTACCTTCCCTCCTTCAATCCTCCTGTAAACGAAGAACTTCCCCTCCTTCTTAAACTCAAGCTTGAATTTCCCGAACTTTATCGAGGCTTTCTTCAGGGGAAACTCTCCGTACATCCTTACAAATTTTTTGCTCTGGTAGTAAAATTTTTAACGGGTGATGGGATAGGGGAGAAAAAACACGTTCTGGTTGGGATAGACCCTGGAAGCTTCGTTGGCGTGGCCGTCATCGACGTTAGCGGGAACCTTCTCGAGCTCGTGGCGAAGAAGGTTTTTAAAAAATCGGAGATAGTTTCGCACTTGACGGAGAAGTGGCACCCTTTGCTCATAGCCTCGGACGTCGAAAAAACGCCGAAGCTCGTGAAGAGCGTCGCGAAGAGCTTGGGATGCAAGTATTTCTCTCCTGAGCGAACCTTGAGCGTAGAGGAAAAGTCGAAGCTCGTGAAGGAATTCGAGGAACTCATCCACAACGTTCACGAGAGGGACGCGTTGGCGGCCGTGTTGAAAGCTTACAAAACTCTGAGACCTTTGCTGAAGAAGATAGAGCACGAGCTTCGCTCGCTAGGAATGGAGGAAGAGTTCGAGGAGGTGGCGGCGAAAGTAATTAGCGGCGAATGCGAAAATATTAAGGATGCGATTGAAAAGGTTCGCATGGAGAAGCGAGGAGGTTAGGGAAACCTTCGCCTTCCTCCTTAAGCTCAACCTGCTCGCTCTGCCACTCTACTTAGCGATGTACCTGGAGCTTTCTTTCGAGCCCTTGCAAGAATTCTTCTCGTGGCTCGTGGTCGGTACTCTGAACTTACTTGGGTACCAAGCTGAAGCTTACGGAAAATTCATGAAGGTAGAGGAGCTTCCCTTCCTTCCATACGTCTCTTGGGATTCCACGGGATGGAAAAGCCTGTACTTCTGCGTTGCTTTGGTCGCGGCAACTCCGAGAAGGACGTGGAAAACCAAAGCACTCTACGCTCTCCTTGCGATTCCTTGCATATTCCTCGTAAACTACGCGAGGTTACTCACGACCATGCTCCTTACCATCAACTTCGGAGCTTGGGCTTTTGACCTCGTCCACTCGTTCTTGTGGAGGGAAGGGTTGATATTCTTCGTGCTATTCTACTGGATACTCTTCGTCTACATGACTAAAAAATAAACGTTAGAAAAGCAAAATTTTAGTTAAGTGATAACTTGGAGGAAACTATTCCTCGCGAAGAAAATCAGGACGAGGTAATCTTGAAAGACGTAGACGAGGAGGAAAGAAGGCTTGCAGAAGAGTTTAGCGAGGGAGAAAAGAGTAAGAAAACGACTAGGCTTGATGAGCTTGAGGAAAGGTTGGAAAGACTGGAGGATTTCATCCAGCTCGAGCAAGTAGGGTTGATGGAGTTGAAGAGGGCGTTGGAAGAGTTTTCCCCCGTGTCAAAGGAGGAGATAGAGGAAGTTAAGGATTTGATCCCAAGGATAAGGGAGCTCGAAAACCTCCGCGGAGAGGTCGGTGTCGTCAGTAGCAGGATGGAGGGGGTAAGGAAAAGGTTGGAAATTTTGAAGGAAAACGTAAGCAAGAACTTCGATGAGGTATTCCAGAAGTTCGCCGATATGGAAAGTGAAATACAAGAAATCGCTGGGAAGGTCGAGGAGATCTCTGCGGTTAGGGACGAGGTCGCGAAGCTGAGGGAGCTGCAGGACGGTTTCAGGAAGGAGCTCGACGGCATTAAACCCAGTCTCGAGAAGAGGGTCTCCGAACTCAGGGACGAGGTCAGGAAAGAGGTCGCCGAGATGGTGAAGCCGTTCGAGGAGAAGGTCGAGGAGATCTCTGCGGTTAGGGACGAGGTCGCGAAGCTGAGGGAGCTGCAGGACGGTTTCAGGAAGGAGCTCGACGGCATTAAACCCAGTCTCGAGAAGAGGGTCTCCGAACTCAGGGACGAGGTCAGGAAACTCTCCGCGGAAAACGAAGGGTTTAGGAAAAGCCTCGTAGAGGATGTGGAGAAAAGGCTTTCACGATTGGGTAAGGAACTAGAAAAAACTTTCTCGCTTCCAAGAAAGTTCGAGGAGGACCTATCCAAGCTCAAGCAGGGTTTGGAAAGCTTTTTCAAAGAACTGAAGGAACTGAGGAAGTCGACGGAGGAGAGCGTCAACAGGAGTAAGTTCGTCGAGGAAGAGCTGGAAAGCCTGAAAGAATCGTGGAAGGCGGTGAAGAGGGACTTGGACGAAAACGTGAAGAGGGTAGGGAAGGAAGTCGAGAAGGTGGAGAAGTTCGAGAAAAGGTTGCGAGAGCTGGAGAGGAGTGTCTCGGAATTGAAGAAGGGTTTCTCTGAGGAAATGAGGAAGGTCCTCGCCTCCACGGAGAAGCTCAAGGAAGAATCCGCGAGGCTCGTCGAGTCCGTCAAGAATTCGCTCCTGGAGAGCGTCTACAGGTTGGATTCTAACGCCAGCATGCTTGCCTCGAGGTTGGGATTCCTGGAGAAGAAGTTCTTGGAGATAGAGAAAAAAGTTAGGGAAGAGGTTTCTGCAAAGCCCATCGTGATAGAGTGAAAGTCGCGCCGGTAAGGGTTTTCTGAACGCTTTACTCGAAGTAAAGTAATTTTACTCCACCGGAGAAAGTAAAGAGTGATGGGGCATGGATACTCCCTCATCATCGCAGAAAAGCCCAACGCCATGAGGAAGATAGCCCATGCCCTGGCGGAAGGTAGGGTCGTGAGGAGGGTCGACGAGAACGGCGTAAGCTTCTACGAAATAGTGAGGGACGGAAGGAAAATCGTCGTCGTTTCTTCAGTCGGGCACCTCTTTTCCTTGGACTCCGTCGACGGGAAGAGGGGGTGGTACTACCCCGTGTTCGAGGCTCGATGGAAGCCGAGGTATGAGCTGAAGAAAGAATTCTCCTACTCAAGGAAGTACCTCAAAACCATAGAAAGGCTCTCGAGGGACGCCAACGAATTCATAATAGCCACCGACTACGACGTGGAGGGGGACGTGATAGGCTACAACATACTCAGGTTCGTTTGCGGCGTGAGCGACGCGAAGAGGATGGTCTTTTCGACGTTGACCAAGGAAGAGCTGGTTAAAGCTTTCGAAAACCTTAGGGACGGCCTCGATTTTCACCAGGTTGAGGCGGGCCTCACGAGGCACGCGCTGGATTGGCTGTGGGGGATAAACCTCACGAGGGCGCTGACACTCGCCTTGAGGAATTTCGGAGGAGGAAAGGCCGTGCTGTCGATAGGAAGGGTCCAGGGCCCCCTACTCAAAATCCTTTACGACAGGGAGATGGAAATCAGAAACTTCGTCCCGAAACCCTACTGGCAAGTAGAGCTGACCGTCGAGGTGGAAGGGAAACTGTTTAAGTGTCTATTCGAGGAAGAAAAAATTTGGGAAAGGGAAAAAGCAACGGAAATTTTTCGGAAAGCTAGGGAGAGAAGCGTAGCAAAGGTAGAAAAGATTGCGAAAAAACTAACAAAACAATTACCACCACCCCCTTTCAACACTACGGACCTCCAGGCAGAAGCTTACTCTTGTTTCAAATTCTCTCCCACCAAAACTCTGGAAATCGCGGAGTCGCTGTACCAAAAAGGCCACATAAGCTACCCGAGGAGCTCCTCCCAAAAGCTGCCGAAATCGGTAGGTTACAGGAAAATACTTTCGGCGCTATCGAAGCTCCCCGAATATCGTAACCTAGCTACGGTCTTGTTGGCCAAGGAAAGGCTCGTCCCCCGCGAAGGGAAGGCCACGGACCCAGCGCACCCCGCGATCTACCCGACTTGGGAAGTACCGGAGCTGTGGAGGTTGAGCAGGGAGGAGAGGAAGGTGTACGACCTCATAGTAAGGAGGACGCTGGCGACTTTCGCGGACCCCGTGGTGAAAGAAACGGTCTCCGTCAAGCTTAGGGTCGGAGGCCTGGCGTTCAAGCTCTCCGGTAAGCGCGTCGTGGAAGAAGGGTGGTCCCGCTTCTACCAGCCTTACTTGAGGTGGAAGGAAGAGGCCTTACCGAGCCTTTCGGAGGGGGATAGGGTTAGGGTCGTCGACGTTAGGCTGTTGGAGAAGAAGACGCAACCGCCGGGGAGGTACTCTCCTGGGTCCGTGGTCAAGGAGTTGGAGAGGAGGAAGCTCGGGACGAAAGCTACGAGGGCGGAGATTTTGAGGATACTCTACGAGAGGAAGTACATCAGGGGGAACTCGATAACGGTGACGAAGCTCGGGGAGGCCGTCGTGAAGGCGTTGGAGAAAAACTGCCCCGAAATCCTTTCCGAAGAGCTCACCAGGAGGTTCGAGAGGGAGATGGAAATGGTTTACAAGGGGGAAAAGTCGATGGAGTCCGTGGTGGAGGGAGCGAAGCTCGCACTGACCAAAATCCTCGAAGGGTTCAAAGCGAGGGAAGCGGAAATAGGCAAGGAGCTCGCGAAAGGACTCGTGAAGAGCAGGGTAGAGGAGAGGGTTGAGAGAGTCCTCCAGAGGCGCGGTTATTTAAGCTTTGCGAGACCAAAGTAATTTTAGTTTTCGGAAAGCCGGGGTGGCGGAACCAGGTTAACGCGCCAGCCTGCTAAGCTGGTGGGCTTTATGCCCTTCCGGGTTCAAATCCCGGCCCCGGCGTGGAGCTTGTAGATGTTGGTTATTTACGAGGATGGTTAAAATGGATGTTTGCCATTGGTGTAGTAACTCCGTTAATTTATTTGGCTATTAGGAATTGGATTGGGAGATAACAATGCTTGAATGCCTTACTCGGTAACGTGTTGTAAATATTTTGAAGGGATTATAATGGTAACATCAATAGCTTTTGTCCTCCCTAGAGTGTAAACCTTTTCATGAATAGTTAGTTCCTTCATATTTAGATGTTCCTTAACTTTTTCAACTACTTTTCTAACTTTTTTAATTACTTCCTCTCCTCTTCCATACACTTTTACTTGTGGCGACTTAATCAACCTACTTATAACCTCCTTTACGGCTTTAGATTCCTCAGTTGTTATGTTTATCCATACTGCGAATGGGTAAAAATTTAGGAACTCTTGCACGGAATTAGTAAATTCCTCTTTTATTCTTTTTCCACGCCACCAGGAACTCTTCCTATCCAAATATTAATCTCTTGCTTACCAATGAAGATCTTGAATTTCAAAATCTCTTTAATTTTTTCTATAAGATCTTTTACCTCCATGATTTTTCTCCTAGGACTACTTTTTTCTTCTGCTAATAAGATAGGCTACTGCACAACTTGGATTATCGCATATAAAAATCGAAGATCCATGTAGACAGAATCCCAGATTTTCGATTGTTAGTGGCACTTGGCATACTGGACAAAGAATAGAGTCCCCACTACTATCTACCAGCTTACCATCCTCTACCCTTACTTTTAATTCCTTAAGAATTTTTTCGATTTCGTCCTTCTCAAAGAGAACAAACTTCTCCTGCATAAGTATCTAATAAGTTTTTAGAAAATTAAATAATTAAACCTTAAATAACGGCAATTCTAACGGAAAGAAACTCATTTTAACAAGCTATTTTCAATCTAATTTATGATGATAGCTCTCAGAGAAAGTGGGTTCAAGGAAGGGTTCAAACTAAGGTTCACTTCCACCCCCGGCGTGGGAGGTAAGGTTTCCTGGTTACCAGCTTCGGAACTTATTTTTCACGTAGGAAAACACGAAGGGTACCACGGTCAAGAAGTAAGAAAACGTAACCACATCTCCCACGCCCACGTCGTGGCCAGCGAGCTCCAACAGGGGGTCGAGGACTCTCGCGTTCCACAAAGCTGCGAAATACCTCACCAGCCCTATCGCGTAGATAAAGTTCTCGGTGGACACGAAGCTTAAGTTCACACCCCTTCCCTCAAACCTCCTCATCACGGCTTCGCAAAACTTCCCACCTAGGTAGGCCAGGGGAAACGTCATCAGAGCGTTCAAGAGCAACGAATGTTCGACCCCCACGGTCTCCATCAAGTATCTAAAACGGGAGTTCTCTTCCCACTCCGTGCCGTGGCTTTCAACGCCCAGGCGTGTCGTGTGGAGGTCGCTGAAAGTTCCTCCGGCGAGGAAGGCGGAGGGTAGTCCCAGCTTCCTTACCTCATCCCCGATTTTACAATAAAGTTCCCTCAAGTACGCTTCCCATTTCCCCAGCACACTCTCGAAGCTAATTTTGGAAGGAAGCTTTAAAAGGGTTACCGTTTTTAAGGGTGGACGCGGACGGGACCGAAAGCTTTAAGAATGGAAAATCGTAAAATTTTAAAGTCCGCGGAAGCGTTTCGAGTGGGAAGGGATAATGTCGGACGAAGGTGAGATACGTTCGCCGTCGCTGAACGGAGCACATGAGGGTGAAAATAAAGCACCTCGCAGCGAGGATGGAAGGCTGCGAAAGGAGTTTGCTTAGCGATGAAAGTTTCATCTCTTCTGTCCTCGAAAAGGTCGTCGACGCCCTCGAGATGCATCTCCTGAAGAAGCTTTCCTACAAGTTCGAGGAGGGCGGCGGCGTCAGCGCCCTGTTCCTGATAGCAGAAAGTCACGTGGCCCTCCACTCTTGGCCCGAGTACGGGTTCTGCGACGTGGAGATCGTTACCTGCAAGGCCGACGCCGACGTCGAGAAGGGGTTGGAAATCCTCGTGAAGGAGTTCAAGCCCAAGAACGTGGTGAAGGAAAAGTGGGAGTACACCCACCCTTAGCTCGGAGCGAATGGCGTGAGTTTACGGCCTTTCAAAGGCGGTAAACGTCGAAATCCTTCGGGAACACGACCTTCATCTTCACCATTCGCTTCCTCTCCGCGTACTTCCTCAGCTTCGAAGTATCCTGCCTCCTGCTCACGTGGACTAGAGCCAAAAGCTTTGGCGGGGCGCTCAAACTACCGAAAAACTCGAGGATTTCCTCCAAACTGCTGTGGTAGTCCAGAGTTTCGTCGAGGGTGAAGCACTCGCACGCGACGGCGTCGGCACCCTCGAAAAACCCCCTGCAACTTCCCGTCAACTTCCCGTCCCCGGTGTAGACGAAGCCCTTTCCGTCGACGTCGTCGATCCTTACCGCAAAGTTCTTGGCCGCGTGCCTGAGCTCGCACAGCCTTACCCTCAACCCCTTAAAAGTCAATGAGTGCCTCACCTCTTTCAACCTTATCCTGAACGAAAACTTCTCCAAGAATCCTGGGTACGCGAGCTCCATCAACTCCGAAAACTTTTCCTTCAACCCCCGCTGTGAAATGATCGTTAAAGGCTTCCTCCTACCCTCTTCCCACATCCTCACCAGCAGGGCGGGCAATCCGAAGAAGTGGTCGGCGTGAAAGTGAGAAACGTAAACGGCGTCGAGGAGTTCCTGGGCGGAAGGTAAGCTGCGTGAGTACCTCCAAAAGTTTTGACAGGCCGAAAAACCACAATCTAGCAAAACAGAAACTCCTTCCTTCGAAGAAAGGAGTATCGATGTGTTCGCCCTCTCCTCGCTGAACGCTTCACCGGTGCCCAAGAAAGTTACTCTCATACCTAAAAATTTTGAAAGCTCAAAGAAATAAAAATTCTCGGGAGAAGGTCTCTGGGGTTAGTATCATTATCCCCCTCCAGCTTCCCAGCCTTAGGAGGTCCTTATCCCTAGAGATTATAACCTTCGTTCCGCTGGCCAGGGCACACTCCAGCAGCTTGTTGTCGTCGGGGTCGTCGGTAACGACGTTCACTCTTACCTTCGGCTCTACCATTTCACCGACTTTCAGCAAAGCCCTTTCCTTCTCCCTTATCTCTTCCTCCTTCAGGTTGAACTTTCTTTCTCTCGCTATCACGCGTCTCAACTCTTCCAACAACTCCCGCGAGAACACCGCCTTCAGCTCCCCTTTCTCGCACCTACCTAAGATTTCTCGCGGTATCCCCTCCCAGAACATCCCCGAGATTACCACGTTCGTATCGAGCACCACTCTCACGGCCTTCGGCACGGTCGAAACCTCCTCACTCAGGCGAAATTTTTCCTCTCCGAAAGCGCCATCATGTAGACAAGCTGCCTCACTTCTAGCCTCGGCCTCCACTTGAAGTCGCCGTTGCCGGAAAACTTTATGGTTCCCTTGTCTCCGTTGATGGTAACGTGGTACTTACAACCTCCGTTGAGGAACTTGATGCTCGGCCTGAACGTTATCACCCTGAGGGAGTGGGGGAACTTTTTCGTGTAGGATACGAACTTCCAGTTTTTCTCGAGGCACCTTCCTTTCAGCGTCTCGAAGAGAAGGCCGTCGACGTTCTTGAACAACGCTTGCCTCAGCTCTTTGGAATGGTTCAAGTAAATGTTGCGCAAAGCTTGGGATGAAAGCGTCAGCGGCCTTAGTCTTATTCCAAGAAGCTTGGAAACTCCTGCCACCACGGTTTCGGTCACGCCGTCCGGCCCCCTGTATACCTCGAAAGTCTTCACCAGCGTGTTGAAGAAGCACAGCACCCTGTTCTCCACTTTAGAGTTTCCGTTCTCCTTGATATCCCTCGCCAAGCGTTCGACGAGCGTCTCGGGTAGTACCCTTTTGATGAGCTCCTCCACCTCTTGCTCGAACCTGTACTCGACGATCGCTTCGTGGGAATTGAACTTGCTTTTCCTGGCCTTCAGCACGCCGTCCTCGATTTTCTTCCCGTCGAGCTTGGATACTATCTCATCGACGCGGATATCCTCCCCGTACTTGAAGACCGAGATTACGGGCATCCTACCACCTCCCTTATTTTTAAACCTTAATGTCTATACAATATTTGGTTAAAAAGATTTATAAATTTTACTGTAGAGTAAATTTCCAGTAAACCTTTATAATTACAAAGTTCTTTACAAAAAATCATGGGAAGGCCGAACGTTAGGAAGGAAGGTTTCGACCACGGCAAGCACGTCGAGTACGATACTCGCAACACCCTGCGAGTGCTGGAAGCCCTGGAAAAGTATCCTAGGGGTGCTACGATCAACGACCTTGCTAGAGAGTTGAAGCTAAACAGGCACACGGTAACCAAAATCCTGGAAAGGCTCCTGATAGAGAAAAGGGTCAACTACGAGGAAAAGGGCCCAGCGAAGATTTTCTGGTCCGTCGGCCCTAGCAAGTTCGTGGCTAGGATCGACCAGGGAAAGTGGGACACGCTCTGGGTAAACGTTTTCAAGCCGAAGTATCCAGGAGAAGAGGAGTTCGTGAGGATAAACCAGACGAAGCACGATTTCCTGATAAGGTCTAGCAGCAAGTTCAGGTCCGTGGGAGCGGTCGCGATAAAGAAAAGTTGCTTGGCAGAGCTGATAAGGGTGCTGAAGGAGGTTGCCAGGAGGGAGTTTGGGCTTAAGGTTTGAAGAATCTATTTAAAGGCTTCCCCTTAGATTCTCACATGAAGGCGAGCATCGAGAAATCGTTGAAGGATGAGCTGAAAAGCGTAAGGGGGTTAAAGTCAATCGCGATTTTCGGGTCTTTCCTCTGGAAAAAACGAAAAGCAGGCGACATCGACGTGCTTCTTGTTACGGAAAGAAAGTTGAAACAATCGATGATAAAAAGGTTAGAGGAAAGGTTGCATGAGAAAATAGGGAAGGTCGTGGAGATTCATAATTTAAGCGAAGAAGAGTTTATGCTGAACGCCGAGGAAGGTAACCCGCTCCTCCTGGCGATCTTCAAGGATTATAAAATTATTCACGACCCCGAAAATCTGATCTGGAAGGTAAAGAACCTCTACGTAACCCTCCATAAGAAGAGTAACCTCCAATTAATTTATAAGGGAAAGAAGATTAGGGTGTGTGATTTGGAATGGCCGTGAAAGATATCAAGCTCGTGAAAGCTTGGTTGGAAAGGAGTGGAGCCGATTTAGTCACAGCAGAAGCTGCGTTTGAAAGGAGAGTTTACGCAGACGTCGTTTACCACAGTGAACAAGCCGTCCAAAAGGCTATAAAAGCCGTTCTCGTCCTTTTCGGCCTGAAAGAGATTACCGAGCACAGGGTAGCGAGCGTTTTCGACGATGTCGTCGTCTCGAAATATCCAGAGTTAGAGCCTCTCGTCAAAATAGCTTATGAGATAGAAAGACATTGGCTCAAAACGAGATACCCGTTAATAACGAAGAGTGGTATCTTCAACCCCTGAGGTTTTACAAGAGAAGGCATGCAGAAAAAGCTCTTGCAGACGCGAGAAGGTTCCTTGAAAGGTAGGCTTCTTAAAGTTAAGTTTTTCGAGCGCGAACTTTAGAGTATGGAAGAAACGGAAAAGCTAGCGCTGAAGCACGCCCTGCTCAACGCCATCCAGCACGGCGGAAAGTGCAATCCGAGCTCAGTCCTCGGGAAGGTCCTCGCGGAAAACAGCGAGCTCAGGAAAGTCGTGAAGGAAATCCTACCCATCGTAAAGAAAGTTTGCGAAAGGGTTAACTCGATTCCTATCGAGGAACAAAGGAGGATGCTCTCGGAATTAGGATTCAGCGAAAGCACCGAGAGGAAAGAAAGAGCTGAAAAAGACGTTGCACTACCTCCACTCCCCAACGCAGAGGTTGGGAAAGTCGTGTTGAGGTTCGCTCCGTTCCCTTCAGGACCGCTACACTTGGGTAACGCGAGGGCCTGCATCCTAAACCACGAGTACGCTAAGCTCTACAAAGGGAAGCTTTACCTTGTGTTCGACGATACCGTGGGCTCGGAAGAAAAGCAAATCTTGCCCGAGGCTTACGATTTAATCCTGGAATCCCTGGAGTGGCTGGGTATAAAGTTCGACAAGGTGTTTTACAAGTCCGACAGGATGGAGCTTTACTACGCGTTCGCCGAGAAGCTGATAAAGAGCTCGCTCGCCTACGTTTGCGAGTGCGACGCCGAGAAGCTGAGGAAGCTTAGGGCCTTAGGAAAGGAGTGCGAGCACAGGAGCAGGAGCGTGGAGGAAAACCTGGAAGGATGGAAGAAGATGCTTTCCAACCATTATCGCGAGGGAGAAGCTGTTCTTAGGCTGAAGACCGATATGAGGCACCCAAACCCAGCGTTCAGGGACAGGGTGCTTTTCAGGATAGTTGAAAGGGAGCATCCGCGAGTAGGGAGTAAGTACATCGTTTGGCCTTTGCTTGAGGCTACCTGGGCTTACGACGATGTAGACCTGGGAATTACCCACGTGATAAGGGGGAAGGATTTGATAATCGAGGATGAGGTTGAGAAGTTCATCTGGGAAAGGTTGGGGATTAGGAGGGTTCCTGCTTTCGTACACTACGGCTTGCTGAGCATAAAGGAGGCGAAGATGAGCAAGAGTGAGGCGAGGAAGGCGATAGAAGAGGGTAAGTTGAAAGGATGGGACGACCCTAGGACGTGGAGCTTGCAGTCGCTGAGGAAGAGGGGCATACTCGCCGAGGCCGTGAGGAGGTTCATCTTAAAGATGGGGTTGAGCGAAGCCGACGTGGAAGTCCCTGCGGAAATCCTCTACGCCGAGAACAGGAAGCTCGTAGACGCGATGGCAAACAGATTTTTCGCCGTGCTGAACCCTGTGGAGGTGGAGGTTGAGGGTTTTCCGTCCGAAATCGAGGAGGCAGAGATTCCGCTCCACCCAGACTTTCCGGAGAGAGGAAGGAGGAAGCTCAAGCTCGGTAAACCTTTGAAAATCTTCGTCGAGAAGGAAGACCTGGAGAGGCTTGGAGGTAGGGAAATAGCGTTGGTCTACCTCTGCACGGTAACCCTAGGTAAGCGCTCTGTTTTCAAGTCTAGAGAAATCGACCTGAAATCGAAAAAGATACAGTGGCTTCCCGAGGGCTTCACTGACGTTGCTAAACTAATCATGCCGAACGGTGAGGAGAAAGGAATTCTCGTCGAAAAAACCGTGAAGGAATTCGTGAAAGAGGGTGATATCGTGCAACTCATAAGAATAGGCTTTTGCAGGGTAAACAAGCTTTCTCCGTTGGAGCTTTGTTTCGCTCATAAATAGGAAGTTTAAGAAGTTCGCTACTGGTAAGACGTTTTTATACTTTACTGGAATTTTTGAGGAAAGGACGTTATGAAAATTGCTGAACGAAAAATACATTTCAGGTACAGAAATCTTTTTATAGCCCAAGCAAATATTTACTATCCTTATGGTAACAAACAGGATAAAGTTATGGAAGAAATATCGCGAACGTAAAGTAACGTTAAAGGAAAGATTGTTACCCTTCCTGTTTAGAGAAGAATGGATGACCGACTCTGGGCTTTCCTTCGCGGAATACACGCTGCATACATGCGTGGATATACACAGAAGAAAGGGGAAACCCGTAGGTCCGAAAAGGTACATGGAAAAGCTCCTCCTAATAGCGGAGGACTTATCGGAAGAGGCGGAGAAAGCAGGCGGGGAAAAGGATGTTGCGAAGGAAGTTATTAAACGGTTCATCGCACGCATACCTTATCAAAAGGCTACCTATAATCTTATCGACATCTTGGATTCTGTAAACGGCGAAAAGAATGAAGGCGCGAGCTGTCTCGGAAAAACAACTTTGTTTGCATGCTTAGCAGAAATGGTCGATTACGCCCTGTTTTCCAAATTAAGGGTTGTCTTCCTTCCAAAACATGTGTTCATCAGGATAAAGTCTCCAGGAGGTGATAAAGATATAGAGACGACAGCTACATATGAGAAGATGGAAAGAAAATCCGAAGGAGAAGGTGTAGAACGGGAGATTAAAGCGTGCATTCCTGACATTCTGTACAGTTTTTATTACGAGGTCCGTGACGAGAAAATATTAGACGAAATTTTGAAGAAACACCCGACAGATGATAAAACGTTATTCGCAAAAGCTTGCCGTTTTTTCGAGAAAAACGATGT
>CAYUFF010000014.1:0-21203 GCA_964444075.1 uncultured archaeon | reverse complement strand
GTGGAGGAGGTGGTGGTGGCGGAGGTACAACAACACCAAGCAACTGTTGTGGATTTGATGGTGCAAATGGTGCAGATGGTACATCAGGATCTAAGGGGGTAGTTGCTGTATGAAGTTCTACGAATTTAGGTGCAAAAACTGTGGGGCTAGGTTTAATCCACCCGATGGATATTTCAGCAAACACAGCAATGTACGAAAGTTAATCCCTAGAAACCTAAAGCTATTCGCAAGACACAGACCAGTTGTCGGAAAGCTCAAAGATTTTGAGGAGGTATTCTTAACAGGAAGAAAAGTAATAAGAAAACTCGCCCTGGTAACGGGAAACCCCCTCGAACACGAATGGGAGGAAACTGGCACAGGTTTGAGACCTACTTATATTCCAGCCTACACACATTATAGTAGAGCGGTAGATAGTGGATTGTTGAAGGTACAGAGAAAAGCAACGATTGAAGAATTCGCAAGAGACCACGGAATGTATGACGAGATACAGGAGCTTATCAACGAATGCAGGAATCTCAACCACCCTCAGCTAAAGCGAAGTGGTGACAACATCGTAATCTACGCTAACAAGGACGACCATATTATCGAAACCGAGGCGGGAAAGAAAAGGGTAATTTTGTTGGACAGAGACCATATAGACGCTGATGGCTCGTACTGCTACAACTTCACAATCGAGGCAGAGGACTTCGAGGAAGTGCCGATGAGAGCTACTGTAGAAACGAGAAGGCTCGAGGACGGTAGGATGGAGTACGTACTCAAGTGTCCTGAATGTGGAGAAGTGGTGGTTAGGATAAGGAAGTGACGGCCTGGTACTATCCGACTTCCATCCCTTCCTCGCTAATCGTAAAAACCCTTTTCCCTTCCCTGTCGTAGAAAACCAGCTTCCTCCCTTCCTCCCTCACCAGAAAATTCTTGAATTCAGCTCCTCCCCTACCTTCGAAAAACCTGGAGAGAACGCTCGAGAACATCGCCGCGACCGAGCCGAAAAAAACTAGCTTGAGGAGTTTCCTCCTCTTCAAGTTCATCGTTTGGCACCCTTCCTTCCTCTAGCTTTCCTTTTTCTGCCCCTCCTGCTGCTTTTCTTCAACTCCTCAATCTCCATCTCCGCCTCGATCCTTCCCTTCTGGAACTCGCCCACAGCCTTTCCGAGCGAGCGCGTGAACTCCGTTATCTTCTTTCCTCCGAAGAGCAGTATCGCTACGGCAACCAAAATTATAACTATTTCCGTCGTCCCTATCATCGATTAAACTTTGTTTCTCTACCCTTATAAATCTTTCGAATCCAACGGTTTAATGGGTTTGATACTGTGCTACCGTTTTCGAGTGGAAGTCAGAACTCGAGGCGGACGGCTTCATGTAGCAGACCTTTCAAACACCTTTCGACTCCACACGTACCCGAGGAAGTACAGGAAGCTTAATGGTACGGTAAACAAAATTTGCGTCACCCCGCTACCGTCTGGAGTGAGGACGGCCGCGAATATGAGGAAAATTACTATCGCCACCTTGAAGTTCTGCAGATAAATCTTTGGTTCGATGCCTGCGAACAAGGTTAGGAGGACCATGCATACGGGCAAGAGGAATAGGATTCCGCTTGCCACGAAAAGTCCCAAGACCATGCTAACGAAGGTGGAAGCGTCGAGGAGTGGCTTTATCCCGGCGATGAAGACGTAGAAGTAGAGGAACTTGAACGTCAACGGTATCAGCACGAAATAAGCGAAGGAGCATCCGCAAACAAAAAGGAGAATGGACGGCAGTAAAAATTCTACCACGACAGATTTTTCGCTCTCTTTCATCGCTGGAAGGACGAACCTCGAAAGCTCGTACGCGAGGAAGGGTAGAGAAACGAGGAACGAAAGGAAGAACGATATTTCTATCTGGATTAGCAGAGCGTCGAGAGGGTTCAAAACCACGAGCTCGACTTTTTCTGGCAAGAAAGCTTTTTTCAAGAAATGGAACGTCTGCGCAGAAATCGAGGGAAAGGATGGCATAGGAAGGTAGAGCTCGAAACCGTGAACGCTCACTTTCCTGAAACCGAAGACGAAGAAGAAAATCGAAAGTGCCAAAAACATCACAGAAAACCTGTAGAAAATTTTTCCGACTTCTTCTATTTCCTCCTTGTATTCCTCTAGGACCATTATTGGTTAATTCTGAAATTCAAAAAATTTAAACTTCTCAACAACCAAACGAATTTCTTAACTCAAGCGGAGCGTAGGATAAACCTCTGCATAATTTCCTGATAATCGTTACCGGCCTGGTGGTCTGCTTCCTTTACACCTCGGGAGAAGCTCTGTCTTTACTGTGGAGGAAAAGCTTTCAAGGATATTTGAGTTATAAACCTACCTAAAATTTTTTCTGCTTCATTGAAACACGCTACATCCTTTCCAAGATGAAAACGTGCGGATACAAGCCTCCGCTCTCCACGACCCTTTCGTGAAAAACATGAAACTTCTTCGTCCTCGCGAGTATAACTCTAAAACTTCCGGCCCTCAAGGTTATCAACACGATCCTTCCATCATCTTTCAACACCTTTTCCGCAGAAAGCAAGAATTGCTGGTACAACGGCTTAACATCCCTGTCTTTTGCCATCTTCACCCCGTAGGGAGGGTTGGTGACTATTTTATCGAAGCTTTTTTCTTCGAAGTAGCTTTCTAGTTTCCTGGCATCCGCTTTCGTGAAGGTTATCAAATCTCCAACGCCAGCCGCTACAGAATTTTTCCTAGCACCCTCCAAATACTCCTCGTTGCAATCGCTTGCGTAAATCCTTATCTTCCCACCCCAGACTTGCGCTGCTTCTATGGGAATCGTAGCACCTCCGCAAAAAGGATCGAGCAAACTATCACCCTCCTTAATTTCAGCCATAGTTAGCATAGCAAAAGCTAAAGGAGCCTTTATCGCAGCAGGATGATTAAAGGGTCTCTTAAACCTTTTGTGCAAGGATTCTCTCGTCAGTTGCACGCCAACGTAGCACCTCTTGCCAAACACGTTGCAGATTACGTTGACCTCGTAACCTTTGAGGTCCACTTTTTTCTTATACTTATCGACTAACGCTTGACCTGCGTACTTTTGAACCATAACCGAAGTGAAAGCGTGCTCGCCAGTTCTTCGGCTAGTAACCCTAAAGCTCTTAGCACTCTCCATCTCAGCGATGTCCAAACTTTTCATTCCCTTGTAAACATCTTCGAGACCTTTTTCATCCTGCCTGATCTCAAAACTCCCCACATACCTTATGATGTGGTAAATCGACCTTAGCTTGAAGAGCTCCTCGACTTTTCTCTTCGGAACGTCGACCAGGACCTTGCCCTGCATACCCAAAAACTTTCCAAAAAACTTTCCCCCAACCTTTTCCTTTATTTCCTTTTCCACGATGTCCTCTATCCCGGGGTTGGTCGTCAGGATGAACTTCATAGTTTTTTGTTGACCATTCCTAAAATTTTTGTTGATGCCGATAACTCCTAGGAACATAGTAAGACACGAGCTCATAGGACTTAAAGTAAGGGTGGAGAAATCGACGAACCCTTTCCAGAAGGGGATAAAAGGTGTTGTTATAGACGAAACTTACAACACGCTTAAGGTGGAAACGAGAAAAGGTGTGAAGACCTTGATAAAGAAGGAATGCGTCTTCGTATTCACGCTCCCAGACGGAACGAAGGTCATGGTAGACGGAAAGCTGCTCGTTGGAAGGCCGGAGGACAGGATAAAGAAAAAGCTTCCGAGGTGGTAGGGTGAGGTTGAAGAAATTCAGGGAATTCTTGAGAGAAAAGCTTTCTTCCGTTCTTTCTCCTGAAGAGCTTGAACTCTTGCCCAAGGGCTACCAGATGCTCGGAAATATTATGCTGCTACGTCTGCATCCTAAGCTGAGAAAGTACGGAAAGCTCATAGGAAGGTTGCTGAAGGAACGTTATCGCGTGAAGAGTGTTTGCCTGATCGAAGGGGTTTACACTCCGAAAAGGTCTCCGAAGGTCGAAGTGTTAGCAGGAAGCTCGACGAGGACAAGGTTTAGGGAAAACAGATGCGTGTTCGAAATCGACGTGAGAGAATTCATGTGGGCCAAGGGTAACGTTGGAGAAAGGCTTAGGATAACAAGGCTCGTGAAGGACGGTGAGGAAGTACTTGACCTATTCGCGGGAATAGGCTATTTCTCCATTCCCATAGCCAAACTTTCGAACCCAAAGCTTATCGTTGCCATCGACATAAATCCGAAAGCCGTCAGGTATCTCAAGAAAAATATCAAGCTCAACAACGTCGAGAGGAAGGTTTTTCCGTTGGTAGGAAATTCTCTGCTAGCTTCTAACTTCTTAAGAAAAAAGTTCGACAGGGTCCTCCTCGGCATCCTGCCAAGCGCTGGCGAGGTTTTGGAAGTAGGGTTGAAGCTCTGTAAGGGAAGGGGGACGTTGCACTTTCACTGTGTGCTTTCCAAAGGGGGGTTCGAGGAGGCGAAGCGATCACCCTCTGACTTCTTGAAGAAAAAGTTTGGTAAGGAGCTCGGTGTAATCGGGTTGAGGAAGGTTAAGGGATTCGGCCCTAACCAAATACACGCTGTCTTCGACCTGGTCAAAAGTCGGGTTTTGGAAGACTACTAATGTTTTACTCGGAACGAAAAATAACCTCAATCGACAGCGCTTACGCTCACGTACTATTCAGCCTTCCCAATCAAAGTGAGCTTTTCCTCCACCTCTTTCAGCTTTTCTCTCAGGTACGAGATGGTGTCGGAAATTTCCGAAAGTACGCCGGTTTCCTCCTTCCTCTTCCTCACCAGGAACTTTATCCTACCGTCGAGATAATCCCTGGCGAACCTCCTGATTTCTACCGAGATGGGAGAGGTCGGGTAATGCTTCACTACCAAACGCCTCTGAGAAAGCGCCGCTATCGCGGCACGGTCGTAGGGTATCAGCTTCACTACGGGCAGACCCATGATGAACTCGATCGCCTTCGCAGAAATCTCGTTCCCGTCCTTCCCTACCATGTTCGCTATCACCCCGGAGTTGTTGAGGTCGAGGTCGGTTACCAAGGAGTGGAGGGTCGCTACCTCCTTCAGGGACGGCCTGGTCACGAAGATTACCTCGTGAAAGTTTTCTAGGAACCGGAGGGTTTCGGCCGAGAGCAGGGAGGAGAAGATTATAAAATCGAAATCCCTAGAAATGAGGTCGACCAACTCCAAAAAGTTTTCCGGGGAGAGTCTGGAAACCCAGCCTTCCTCCCACGAGCCTATCGCGTAAGTTATCCCGTCCAGCCTCCGGTAGCAACTTTCGATGTCAACCTTCCTCTCGACTACGTCGACGAGCGTGTAAGGGTTTTTCACGAAATCGTAATCGAAACCCATCGCCGGAACGTGGGCCTGCGTGTCGACGAGGATCGCTTCCTTCCCCAACTCCCTCAACACCACGACGAGGTTGAGGGCGAGCGTCGTCCTCCCCACTCCGTAGCCACCAGCCGTCATGAAGACTATCTTCGACATGATTAATCACCTGTCGCTAAAGGTTTAAGTGTTTTTCGCCTACCTGCTTTTTCCATATATACTCTGATATATTTATATTCCCGTGGAGGCTTAAATACTTTAAGCATGCTAATCGGAATAGTCGGCAAACCTTCGAGTGGGAAGAGCACTTTTTTCAACGCGGCAACGATGGGTGAGGCTAGAGTAAGCCCCGTTCCCTTTACCACCATCGATTCCAACGTTGGAATTGGTTACGTCAGCTTCGATTGCGCGTGCAAAGAACTTGGAGTAAAATGCGAACCCAGACAGGGGTTCTGTAAGGATGGTAGGAGGTTCGTGCCTGTAAAGCTCGTCGACGTTGGAGGGCTGGTTCCTGGTTCGCACGAAGGAAGGGGACTCGGAAATAAGTTTCTCGATGACTTGAGGCAGGCCTCCGTGCTGATTCAAGTGGTCGATGCTTCTGGCTTGACCGATTTCGAAGGAAACCCGACCAAGGGTTTCGACCCGGTCGAAGAAGTAAAGTTCCTAGAAGATGAACTCGATTACTGGATTGAAGGTAAGCTGAAGCAAGCCATCGAGAAAGTCGAGAGGAAGTTCAAGAGCAAAAAGTTCGCTTTCTCGGAGTTTATCAAAGAGTTAGCCACGCAGCTAAGCGGGTTGCAGATAAGCAGAAGCGTGCTCGAAGAAGTCTCTTCTAAAATCTCACTCCACGATACTTTCGCCTTCGCCAGGGAGCTGAGAAAAAGGTCGAAGCCAACTGTAATTGCAGCGAACAAAATCGATTTGAGAGAAGCTAGGGAAAACTTGACAAAGCTCCAGGAGTATTGCAAGAAGGAAGGCAAAGTTTTGGTACCGACGTCGGCGGAGGCTGAGCTCGCTCTCAAAAAGGCTGCTGAAAAAGGATTGATAGATTATTTGCCCGGCGACGGATTCAAGGTCGTGGGAAACGTTGGCGAGGAGCAAAGGAAGGCCCTTGAGTTCATAAGGAAGGAGGTCGTCGAAAGGTTCGGCTCTACCGGCGTGCAGGAGTGTTTGAACAGGGCTGTGTTCGAAGTCCTAGGGTACATCGCCGTATATCCGGTCGCTAATTCTTCCAAGCTCAGCGACAACGAGGGTAAGGTTCTTCCTGACGTTTTCCTCGTTCCCAAAGGCACGACGGTGAGGGAGCTCGCGTACAAGATTCATTCTGAGATAGGGGAAAAGTTCGTTTGCGGTATAGACGCTAGGACGGGAAAAAGGCTTTCCGCAGACCACAGGCTAAATCACAAGGACATCGTCGAAATAGTCTTCAGGAAATGACGTTAATCACACTATTTCATTCCTCAACGTTACTCGCATAAGGTCGCGGGCAACCTGCGTGCTGGGAAAGATTTCCCTGGCCCTTTCCTCGAGCTCCATTAGGTTGGTGTACCTCCTGCTGATGTTCGTCAGGATTAATCTTTTCACGTTGGCCTTCTTCGCCACCTCGGCAGCCTGAGCAACGTCCGCATGACCTTTTCCGTTGGCTTCGTCGACCTCTAAGAAAGTTCCGTCGTGGATCAGAAGGTCAGCATCCTTCGAAAGCTTAACCACGTTCTCACAAGGCTTCGTATCGCCGGTGTAAACGACCTTCAAGCCTTTCCTTATCCTCGCGACCTCTACCCTAATCACCTGCCCCTGGTACGTCGCAACGCCTTCTTCCTTAAGCTTCCTCAACCACCTTCCCCTCTTCAACCCCCTTTCCCTCAGCTTTTCCTCGTCTATGCTCCACCTGTCCTTCTCGTGGAAGCAGTAAGCGACCGCGGGTACGGTGTGCTCTACCGGTATCGAGAAAATCCTGTAGTTCTTCGTCTCGTCTATCAGCGAGGGTTCGTTACCTGAAAATGGCACGTCGATGGGAGTAACCTTGAACCTAAGACCGAAGTACCCTAGCTCCAAGATTTTCGAGACGAACTTCGTAGCTTCGGGGGCGAAGATTTTGAGCTCGTTCTTCCTTTTTTCCAAGCTATAAGTAGCCAGTAACGGTATTAATCCGGCGAAATGGTCGGCATGCCAGTGAGTGATGAAAATTTTTTCGACTTGCATGAAGCTTATCCCAGCCTTCATGAACTGCACCTGCGTGCCCTCGCCGCAATCGAAGAGGAGCGTTTCCTTGTGCTTGGAAAAGTATTCCAGCACGATCGCAGGATGAGACCTTTCTTTGGTAGGTATCCCTGAGACCGTGCCCAAAAAGGTTATGACGATCATCAATTAAGATTTTTCTCGGGAATTAAATTTTTGGTGATGAAGGTTGTCGGACTTACCGGCAGCATCTGCTCGGGAAAGACGACCGTCAGGAAGCTGCTCGAAAAGTTTCTTTCCCAGCGAGGGGAATGCAAGTCTCTAGTGCTCTCGGACGTGCTGAAGAGTATCTTAAAGGAAAGAGGAGAGGAAATCACGAGGGAAAATCTCCAGAATCTAGGCAACGAGTTAAGGAAAGGGGAAGGACCTTCCGCTCTGGTGAAGCTCTCGCTTGAAAACCTTGAGTCGTCGCCGGATTTCTTGATCATCGATGGGATAAGGAACCTAGGAGAAGTGGAATACCTCAAGGAAAGGTTCGGGAAGGATTTCGTGCTTGTAGCTGTGGATGCTCCGTTCGAGTTAAGATACCGAAGATGGATGGAGAGAAAGAGGAGCGAAGACGTAAGTTCCTTGGAGGAGTTCAGGAAAGTCAACGACAGGGACCTCGGAATCGAAGAGCCGCCTTGGGGTCAGAGGGTAATCGATTGCATGAAAGTAGCGGATTGCAGGATAGTCAACGAAGGTAGCCTTGAAAGTTTGGAAGAGGAGATTAAAAAGCTAGTCGAGAAAATCCTTCAGAATTAGGGTCCTGTGAAGCCGCACTTTGGGCAAGTATACTTTATCGAGAGAGCTTTGCAAGTGCTACACCTGATTATTTCCGCTTCACCGCAGGCTGGGCACTTGAACCTCACCCAATACTTCTTCGTGAGCACGTTGGTGTTGCAGCTCGTGCACCTAAGCATGAGAAAAATTTTAGTTTACTCGCTCTTTTAAATTTTTTAGCGCCCTCGTCGTCTAGCCAGGACTAGGATAGTTCCCTGCGGAGGAACAGACCCGGGTTCAAATCCCGGCGAGGGCATGTTTATCTATGATGTAAAGAAACTTGAGATTGCTTGGGATTACCTTTCGGTTTTCAATCCTTTCATTATTTTCAAGAGAAACGCGTAAAGTGGCGGGAGAAAATTAAGCAACACTATATTTGCCGAGTAACCAGCGCAACCTATGCTGAAACTTAAAAACGTAGCGCGAAAAATCTTTAGGTATGAGGGAATTCTTGCTGAGGGCATCGAAAGCTTTTACCAAGTCGTTCAAGCTCAACGACCTTCCTGGAGCTGGAAGGATCGACTTGGTTTGTAGATGTATCACGCAAGCGATCTGGCTTTCGGGAAACTTAAGGAGGAACGTGGTCTTTCGCTCGGTCTTCGAGGGTCCAGACAAGCCACCCAAGTTAATCACGGTCGAAGCTTCCAAGTTAAGGGGAATGAGCCCCGACGAGAGGAACGTAGCCTCTCATTTGAGGATGGCGATCGAGAAGGGTTATTGGCTGGACTACGGGGAAGAAATCGAAGTGTGGCACGGAATAAAAGTTGCGAAGAAGAGCTTCGAGGAATTCTTGAGGGAAAGGTCCGAGGAAGGCGTTGAAATAGTTTACCTTCATAAAAGAGGTAAGGACGTTAGGGAGGTTGAGTTCAGCAAGCAAGTGTGCTTCGTGCTCGGCGACCACAAAGGCTTGCCGAAAGCTGCGGAAAGGTTTCTGAAAAAGATCGGTGCGAAGAGAGTTTCGTTGGGAAACAAGGAGTACCTCGCAAGCCAGTGCATAGCGATAATAAACTACGAGCTCGACAGGAGGAACGTCGACTAGAGTTTTCGATTGCCACGCTTTTTCAAGCAATTCTTCACGATGTAGTCGACGTCCCAGACCTCCACGCTTTCCGGAATTCTTTCGAGGGAGGAGCGCGATGGTACTACGAGTATTTTTTTGCAACCCTCGAATCTCTGAAGCTTCCTTTCAACGCTCTTCACTTCCGTCTCGCTAACCTTATCCTTCCACTTAACCTCTACGACCACCTTCGGTTTCTTGAACTTGAGTAGGAGGATGTCTACCTCCAAGTCCTTCTCTTGGAAAACGGCAGGCTGCATACCGAAGTACTTGCTCATGAAATTCCTGAAGTATTGCTCCACGTGGAAGGGCAACTTTTGCTCCACGACTTTCCTTATGAAACTCTTGGGCGTCTCTACTTCCGTGTAAGAATATTTGGCCTCGAGGTAATAGTGAAGGTCGAGCAAAGGAGAAGCGTGAAAATATCTGTATTTTTTCTTGTCAAAGACCTTCAACCTTTCCAGGATACCAACCTCCACAAGCGTGTTTAGGTACTTTTGAACCACACCAGGATTATCCTTGGCGATCAAACCCCTAGAAAACAGGAAGCTCGAAATTTCAGTGCTGACGTTCTTTCCGTTAGAAACGGCTTTCATTATACCTTCGTAAACGTTCGTGAGCTTTCTTTCCTCCTCAGTAAAGATTTCACCCACGAGGTTTTTGATAACTATCCTCGACTCGAAGAGAAAATCGCTCAAGAACTCTCTCATGTTCTTGCCCGTAAACTTTGGGATGAGGATGACCTCGCGTAAGTAGGTAGAGGCCTCTACCAACTCCCTTCCTTTTAAGTGCTTCCTCAATCCTTCCATCACTTCCATTTCGTCGATAAGCGAGACCCTTACTGGAGTTACAGTTCCGAGTAACGGCTTTTTTCTGCCGAGAAGCCTTTTAGCCAGCCACAGCGTTGAGGTTATGAGTATCAGCTTGCCCTTCACACCCATCGCATGCAAGTAATCCTGGAAACTTTCTGGTAAGCGATGGAATTCGTCTATCACAACGGTGGCATCTATCTCCATACTTTCTCTAAAAACCCTCCTGAACTCTTCGTAGGTATACACCTCGTCAGTAGATTTGTCCAGCACCGTGGAATCTCTGTTTACGAAGAAGAATTTATCATGCTCGATAAAATTCTCAACTAAAAAAGTTTTTCCTGTTTTCCTCCTCCCATAGACCATTACCCATGGAAACGCTTTCTTAATCCTTTCAACATCTATTCTTCTGAGAATTATTCTCATGAGAATAATTCTTAGAAACATACTTAAAAAAGCTTTATCGCGATAAAGGAGTATAAGTTTTCGGGGAGTAAAATAAATGTGATGGAAAGCAGGGTGGAGATAGCACTCATCGGAGGTACTGGCTTGCAAGACAGCAGGGTTATCAAGCTCAAGGATGTTGAGGAGGTGAAGGTTTACACGCCCTTCGGAGCGACCTCCGACAACATACTCGTGGGTAAGCTCGAAGGTAGGAGAGTAGCGTTCCTTCCTAGACACGGTAGGAACCATACAATTCCTGCCCACAGGGTGAACTACAAAGCCAACGTCTGGGCCTTGAGGGAGCTCGGCGCGAAAAGGATCTTAGCCCTCATGGCCGTAGGAAGCTTGAGGGAAGAGATTAAGCCCGGCGACATAGTAATTCCGGATCAGTTCGTCGACAACACCAAAAGGGTAGCGAGCTTCTACGAAGGCGGTAGGATTTGCTACGTTTCTATGGCGGAGCCATTCTGCGAGGAGCTGAGCAAAGTAGCCAGGAGTTGTTGTGAGGAGCTAAAGATAAAGTATCATTACCCAGCGACTTACGTATGCATAGAAGGGCCCAGGTTTTCTACTCGCGCAGAATCGAAGCTTTTCAGGATGTGGGGTGTGGATGTTGTTGGAATGACCCTCGTTCCAGAGTGCGTGTTAGCTAGGGAGTTGGGAATCTGCTACCTAAGCTTGTGCATGGTTACCGATTACGACGTTTGGGCCGAGAAGCCAGTGGATGCCATGGAGGTCGTAAGGACTTACAGGAGGAACTTCGGTAAGCTGAAGAGGTTGGTGAGGGAAGTACTCTTGCGAATACCGAAAGAAAGAAAGTGTCGTTGCGAGCTCGCGTTGAAGGATGCTTGCATTTAAAGCGATTTCAACATTTTGGAGAAAATTTTAAAACTTTGCTGCTCGAAATCTTTAAAACATGAAGCTTATTCTCCCTAGACACCTAGGGGTAATCATCGACGGCAACAGGAGGTGGGCGAAGGAAAGGGGCTTGCCGCCCTGGGAAGGTCACTGGAAGGGAGCGGAAAAAGTAGAAAAGTTCTTGGACTGGTGCATGGAGCTAGGTATACCGCAAGTATCGATTTACGCGCTCTCTACCGAAAACCTGAGGAAAAGGCCGAAGAGGGAGCTGAAAGAGCTCTTCAAGATATTCTACCATTACCTCGACAAGTGGGAAAGGAGGGAGAGCGATTTCTTGAAGAAGTACAGAGTCAGGGTGAGGTTCGTCGGGGATTTGGATAAGCTACCGAAAAGGCTCGTTAAGCTTATGGGGAGAATCATGGAAAAGACGGCAAAGTATCAGAAGAGGGTGATAAACTTTTTGGTAGCCTACGGAGGGAAGTACGAGATCGTGAGAGCAGTGAAAAATCTGGTTGAAGAATGCTTGAGGAAGCACAGGCTTATAGAGATTAACGAAAGAGAGTTCGAGAAAAAGCTCATGGTTCCGAGCGGCTTGGATTTGCTGATAAGGACTGGTGGCGAGAAAAGGCTCTCGAACTTCATGCCCTGGCAAGCTTGCTACGCCGAGCTAATCTTCTTGAACAAATACTGGCCAGATTTCACGAAGCGTGACCTCATCCTCTGCCTGAAAGAATTCTCCAGAAGGCAGAGAAGGTTTGGTAAATGAAAAGGAAGGTTCGCGAGTCTTGTGATTTAGTTGTAGTTGGTGCCGGTCCTTGCGGGTGTAGGGTAGCTAAACTCGTCGCTGAACGAGGGTTCAAGGTTGTTGTGTTAGAAAGGAAGAGAGTAATCGGTACTCCAGAAAAGTGTGCCGGCCTTGTGAGCAAAAGGGTAGTCAGAGGTTTGCCAGAAGACATAATCCTCAACCGCATCGAGAGAGCTCGCTTCTACTGTGGGTGGAGAAACTTTTTCGAGGTTAGGGGAAGTATGTTCGTGATAAACAGGAGGCGCCACGACCTTTATCTTTTTCGTGAGGCAAAGAACACTGGAGTTTACTTCAAGCTCGGTACGAGATTCTTGGGGTTTGATAAGGATCTAGGGATTGTGTTTCATGATCGCGGGTGCTTTTCTACGAACTTACTGGTAGGCGCGGACGGTCCTATTTCCCAAGTAGCGAGAAGTTTGGGTATGGGTAGTTGTGATTACTTAGTAAAGCTCCTCCAGCTGGATGTTAAAATCAAGCTAGGTCGTTTCGACGTAGAGAAGGATAGGGTAGAGCTTTGGTTCCAACCCAACGATTTCGCAAACGACTTTGCTTGGGTAGTTCCTTTGAATGAGGAGCGCGCAAAGGTTGGAATAGCTGGAAGGTACGCAAAGCTTGAGCATTTGCAAGGGTTTGTCGAGGAAAGATTCGGAGAGAGGGTTGAAGGAAAGCTCGTCGGCGACGTGATGAGGGTAGGTATTATCCCGAGCAGCGTTGAAGAAAGAGTTTTGCTTGTTGGTGATGCCGCCTGCCAAGTGAAACCTTTCTCCTTCGGCGGTCTGGCTTATGGAAAGCTCTGCTCTAAGTTGGCGGCGAAGGCGTGCGTAAGAGCTTTGGAAAGCATGGATTTCAGCAGGGAATTCCTGACCGAAAGCTACGAGCTAGCGTGGAAACGCTTGCTCTCGCGGTCTATCGAAAAAGGTTTCATGCTCAAAAAAGCCTTCGAGCAACTGAAAAAGTTTCCGAGCTCGTTCTCCTTGATAAGGTTCCTGAAAATCCCTAGGTTGGCGGAGAGTTTTCTCGACGTGGACTTTCTCTAATCCAAAGCAAGCCTATCTTTTCCAAGAACTTACACACCCACAAGAATTCCTGGAACCTAAGCTCCTTGTAAGGGTAGCTTCTCCTAACAATCTCATAAACCTTCTCGGCCTCCATGCTTCCATGCTCGACAAGAATTCCTACTATCTGGTGGGATAGCACGTCGAGAGAATTTTTGTGGAACCTCGTAGCTTCCAGCCTCTTTTCCAGAACCCTTTTTCCTATCACGGCACACTCGAAAACGTCATCCTCGTCGACGGGTATCAGAATACCTTTGCTCACTTTGTGTAAAGCGTGGCCCGACCTACCGATCCTCTGGATAGCCTGCGTTACCTGGCGAGGGCTCGAGTACTGGATTACCTTCTCTATGCTCCCTATGTCAATCCCGAGCTCAAGGCTGGAGGTACAGACTATCGCTTCCAGCTTACCCTCCTTGAACTCTCTCTCGACCTTCATCCTAACATCCCTGCTCAAGCTTGAGTGATGCACTTCTAGCTTCAAGGAAGCATCGAGGAGCTTCAGCCTGTTGGAAAGTATCTCGGCAAACTCCCTCGTGTTCGTGAAAACGAGGACGTTTCCTTTAGATACTTTGATGAGATCGTCGATGCATTCAAGCCTCGAAAGCGAGGAAGGCGATAGGCTCGATGCTAACTTTTCTGGATATTTCTTCTTCGGCTTTTCGTCAGGAAGAATTACCTTAACCTCGAATCCCTTCGGAAACTCTACCCTTAAGGTTTCAATGTCTTCGTTGGGAGAGATGAGCTTCGCCATCTCCTCCAAGTTACCCATGGTAGCTGATAACCCTATTACCTTGAAACCTCTGCTGACCTCTCTCAACCTTTCGAGGGCTACCGCAAGCTGCGTTCCCCTCTTGGATTCCGCTAGCTCGTGAAGTTCGTCGATTATCACGAACCTCACGTTGCTCAAGTGTTTCCTCATCTTCTTTCCCGGCAGTATCGCTTGCAGGGTTTCTGGGGTTAGGATTAGCAGGTGTGTAGGAAACTCTGCCTGCAGCTTCCTTTCCCTTACGGAAGTATCCCCATGCCTCACGGCGATTTCCAAACCGAGCTCTTCACACCACCACAGCAATCGCGAGAGCATATCTCGGTTGAGAGCTCTCAGCGGAGTTATGTAGAGAGCTGCGATGGGGGAAAGCTTCTTCTCGACTATTTTGCTGAGCACCGGTAAGATAGCTGCCTCTGTTTTCCCGGTCGAAACTGGGGCTTGCAACAAGACGTTCTTCTCTTCGAGAATCTTGGGTATCGCAACCTCTTGGGGTAGCGTCGGTCTTTCGAACCTTTTCTTCACGACCTCGTAAACCTTCGGGTGGAGCAAGCGGAATACCATGATTAATTCTTGTTCCCCAGAAAGTTTAAGGACCTTCGATTACAGATTTCACCTTCCTCCTAACCTTTTCTGGATACTTTTTTAAATAGCTGGCAAGCTTTTTCTTATCGACCCTTTCTTTAAAGCTCCTCGCCAGTTCTTCATCGATTCCCCTTCCGAAGTAGACCAAGTCTATCAGCGTTTTCTCAACATCGCTCACTGGCACGAGAAAACCTTCGTACTTCACGTATTCGTATCCGAAAAAGTATTTTGGCGAAATTCTTTTCACCAGGACGTTGCATCCGAAAACTTTTCTTATACCCTGCCTTACCTTCCTGCAGGTAACGATTATCGGTATGGTTTCCTGTTCCCATAGCTCGTGAAAGCTCAACGCATCCTCCAACCCGAGGTAACTCGGTTTCATGCAAAACACCAGCAAGGTCGGGTCGTCGATAGCTGAGTAGTATCCTCTCGTTATCCTGAACGCTTCTCCTTTCTTTACTAAGTGGTTGAGCAGGACATAGGCATAATCCCTGTTCCCCACTATCTTGGAGATTGAAGATACGCTCGCTACGGGAGTTCTCTTCAGGTATTCTCTAACCTTTTTCGCGTGCTTCATCCCAACCACCTTTTCACGCACTCGATAATTTCCCTCGAGGTAGGTACAACTCCGTGAAGGATTAACTCTTTGAGCTTTTCTTCGTCCAAGGGTTTTTCGAACCTTTCAATCAAAATCAAAAGACTCCTTTTGACTTTTTCTTTTTGTTCGACGAACCTCAGCAGGTGGAATATGTCGTAGAGGTCCCTCACCTTCCTTCTCTTGAGGTAAGCGTTCACCTTTTCCTTTATAAGGATTTCCGGCGGTAAGGTATAGACGGTTATCAAGTTTCCTTCCACGGTCTCGTATTCTCCGAGGATTCCCTCAACCCTCTTGAACACGGCTTCCAACCTTACCTCTATCTCGTCGAACTTAAGCACGGAAAACAGAGAATTTTCCTTAATCCTTTTCTTGAGAATCTTGAAACCCGCCCTTTCCAGTTCTTCGAACAACAGGTTTAGCTTGGCAATATCTTTCTCCAGGAAGACATCGACGTCCTCGGAGAATCTGTTACCACCGTAGCAACGCCATATAGCAGTGCCACCATGGATTACCACCTTCGGAAAAACTTCGACCAGCTTCTCTACTATCATGTCTTGAAGCTGAGCGATCATTCTATGCCTTCTCCTCCTTATCCTGAGCCCTAACGGTATCCTCTTCCTTTCCATGAAGAAGAATTAACGCAACTTATAATAAATTATAAGTTTGGTTTACTCCAAGCTTCCCTTATCTTTTTTGCTACCTCCTCTAAGCTTTCCTTGACCTCTACCTTCACCAGCGATTGGATAGGTCTACCGCCGTCTCCCTGAAACCTGGGTATTATGTTAAAGTGTACGTGCATGATCTCTTGGCCGGCAGCCCTTCCGTTGTTGATCCCTAGGTTAAATCCGTCAGCATTGACAGCCTTAACTATCGCCTTAGCAACTTCATGAGCAAGTCCGATTAGCTTCTCAACCTCCTCCCTCGGCATATCCTCCAGCCTTTCATAATGCTTCTTCGGAATCACCAATGCATGTCCTGGGGAGCATGGGTTTATGTCCAAGAAAGCGATCGCAACTTCTTCCTCCGCTAGCTTGTGGCAGGGTAATTCTCCCTTCACTATCTTGCAAAACACGCAGTTCTCTTCCTCCATGAATTTAGATAGTCCTAAGCGTTAATAAGCTTTATTGCCGAGGGAGGGATTCGAACCCTCGACCTCCACGTTTCCTATCATCCGCGAGGTCAAAGCTCATTCGATTATGAGCGTGGCGTTCTACCGCTGAACTACCTCGGCACAATTTTCAATTGATTTTCTACGCTTAAAAAACTTACCCAACGGTTTTCCGTAAGTCTACCGAAAGAAGATTTGCGTATACTTGGAGCTTACATAAGAGAAATTACGGAAATGGTAAGGGGGTGTGTTTGAAACTCGCTTTTACATGCACTTACGTTGACCGTTGATGACAGCAACAATGAATGGCATTCCCCTTGCGGTCCCCAACCTACGTTTCGTTACTGGTTAGGACATAACCACAACCGCGTAAGTTGTATGCCTCCCATCAAATCATCCTTGTAACACAAGGCAACAAAATCGTTGTACCACCATGCGTCAGAGTAACAGTTCCTTCCTACAAGCTCTCCTTCGAACCAATCGACAGTATAGGAGCCGCAGCTCGTTCCACAATGATTGTCACTATCACAAGGGTCTGACCATCCTGATATACATAGACTCTCAAGCTTGCTCCACCCTGCTGGGCACGTAGGGCGACAACCATCCCGATACTCTTTACAACATCTCCCGAACGCGTCACACGGGACCCCTTCCGAGCAATTATGCAACCAAACCCAGTAACACTCTCCAGCTTCGCTGCATATCTTTGCCTTTTTACCATCACTTTCGACGGCTCCGAAGTCGTTCTTGTCATAGCCTTGCTGGAATTTCTCTCCAGGACTCCCAAATTGGTCAATAAGAGGATATTCGGAAAGTTCTGCCTCTGTACACCAATGATACCCAGGCTCTTTACTCGCTATTTCCGCGTTCACTTCGTCTCTCGTTTTTCCAGTGAGATTATAGAAGTATTCGCTTAGTTTTGCTGGCTTACCACAAACTTCTTTGCAACACTTCACACCGGTTATATACGCGGATGTAGGATAGTAGGCCCTGTACCTTTTTACTCCCACGATTACCTCCCCTGGGTTGCAGGTAGCAGTACTCGTACAAAATTGACCGCAGTCGGGAATATTTCTCCAATGACATGCGAACATATTTACTCTACACATAAAGTCACTTTCACCACTGGGCCAACCACTCCTGCATTTCCCACCTATGCAAACCTCGCTAGCGTTCACCCTACCGGCCTCTACCTCGTCCACCTCAGCTTTTTCCGCGTATACCTTACCGACCCCGAGTATATCATGCCCTGTCAAGTCGAGGATCCCCTCTACTATCACCTTCGCGGGAAACTTCCAGAAGCAGTTTATAGCTCCGGAGCAGTTGAAAATTCCTGGACCTATTTCTCCAGGGTGATGACCTGGGTTGGGGTATTGTAAGCCCATCCCTTGTGGAGAAGGCAAGTAACTAGCGTAAGCTTTGTAGGCTACGGCCAAGAGGAGGGCTACCAGGACCGCTTCCGCCAGCCTTCGTTCGCGGCTTCGGTTAGACATCTTACTTTGTATTCTGTTCTCCGCTGTATAAAAGCTTTCGCCCGTGCGTCGGGAGAGTCGAAAGTTTATCGCGTTAGAGAGGTGTTTCGGCGTACCACGCTCGGTCTCGACCGGAGCTACAAACCCCTCGCGTGGATCTTAACAACGTCCAGCAAAATTTTAGTCGGTTCGTTTTCTACCAGCTCGCTGACGCTCGGCCTAGTCCTCCCGCCGTCTCCGTGGATGAGTTCCTTGATGTACAACCCGGCCTCCGCCCTTACCTTCAGCCAAAGCCTCCTCCTGCCCAAGACCCTCCACTCAACCTTCCTAACCCACCTCTTCCTCACCTTATCGGCCCTCCTGTGCACCACCCTAGACGGGGTTCGCTGCACTATCGGCTTCCGGACGAGCTCCCTTAGCCTTCTCAACTTTTCTTCCTCTATCGGTTTCTTGAACGTCACGACGGCCTCGTAAGTCTTGTCGAACCTCTCGCTCTTCAGCCTTTTTATCAGTACCCTACCGTCTTCCACGACCCTCAGGCCGGAAACCTTCACTTTCCTGGACGCGTTTATCTCTCTCGTTACCCTCCTTAAGCTCACCCTCCTGACCCGCGGTTTTAGAATCTCTATCACGAAAGGCCTCCAGTCTAGGCACCTAGCGTCCACGTCTTCCCTCCCGGCTCCGTGGAACCTGCTCTTCTTACCACCGGTAAGCCTCAGCAGCGGTTTTTCGATGATTTCCTGAACGGAAGTTGGGTAGAGCTTCCCCATTCCCCCGCATTCCACACAACCCTTTCCCCTACACTTGCTGCATACCCACTTACACTGCGGTATCCCCCTCACGAGCTTCTTGTACCTCCCGTAGACGAAGAGGCTCCTCACTTGAACCGAAATTTTGTCCTCCCGCAGGTTGACGTGAACGATGACCTCCGGGTTTTTCGTGTCGAACTTTTTTCCCAGCGCCTCGGCAACCCTCTTTCCGACCTCCCTGTTAATCTCGTGCCTCAACGATTCGACCAGCCTGACATCGGCGACCTCCCAGAGTTTCTCCTCAGCCGCCAGCATTTCCTCCGTCGGAGTACACCCCACGAGGAAAGTTTCGAACTCGTACCCCTCAAGCCTCCTCAGGATTCTTTCGACGATTCCGCTTAACCTTTCCTCGAAAAAGTTTTGGCAGACGAAGCAGTGAGGTTTTCGCTCCGGGACTTTCAGCTCAACGTTCTTGAAAGCTATTCCGTAGAAGTTTTCGGGAAGGATGTCGATTTTCTCTCCGCTATCGACGCACATCGCGAGAAACTTCCTCACGGACTTTCCCCTTTCTTCGTTGCTCACCCTGGTAAGGAGCTCGGCAAAAAGCCTCCCTAAACAATGGTCGCAAAGGTATACTCGCGAGAGAACTCGTTCGGCGATGACCCTTATCCTCTCCATAAACTTAACTTACTCTACCTCGTTTTTAGCTTTTCGACCACCCTTCCAGAGGAACACGTACTTCCTGGGAGCGAAGGCTTCGAGACCACTCCTGAAACCGCAACTCTCGCACTTATACCCTACCGCTATTTCCTCGCCGCGGAGGTTTTTCGTTTTAACTTCGCTAATCTTCCCCCCACAAACGGGACACCTTTCCGGCTTCTCGATTCCCGCAGCTCTCCTGGTCTTAGCTTTGACCGTTATCTCGGAAAGTTCCAGGGCAACGTCCCTCACCCTAGCTGGGCTTAGGGAGTATCCTTCGTCCTCTTTCCTCAACTCCATGAGCACGAGCTCGCACAACTCCTCTTGGGACTCCACCACTAACCTCCTCTTTAGTACCTCCCTAACCAGATCCTTTATCGTTTCCTTTTTGGCTATCTTCCTTCCCATGGTTTAATTTTGGGTGGAACCCACAAAATTTTAACCATGGAATTTTCCGTGCAGGCCAAAGTGAGAGTGAAGGAAAGTTTCGAGGAAAGGCTCGTGAGGATGCTCGGGAGGGAGGAGTACGGCGAGTTCCTCTCCGCGGTAGCGAAGAGGGGTAAGAAGTGTATCAGGATTAACACGCTGAAAGTCGACCGAGGAAAGATGGTTAAAAGGCTTGAGAAAAGGGGGTGGAGGCTTGAGAAGGTTCCGTGGTTCGAGTCCGCGTACTGGGTGGACGTCGACACCAAAACGCTGAGCCTTTCCATCGAGCACGCGCTGGGGTACTTCTACATTCAGGACGCTGCCAGCATGCTACCACCGATAGCGCTTCAGCCCAAGAAGGAAGAGGTAATCCTAGACCTTTGCGCCGCTCCGGGCTCGAAAACTACGCAGGTCGCTCAGATGATGGAAAACACGGGAGCGATAGTAGCGAACGACTATAGCTTGAGGAGGTTGGCCGCACTGAGGGGAAACGTTCAAAGGCTGGGAATCGTCAACTGCGTGGTGACTTACATGGACGCGCTGGAGTTTTGGAAATGCGGTCTAAAGTTTAAGAAAATCTTGCTCGACGTTCCCTGCTCAGGGAGTGGCTCTGTGATAAACTGCTGGAGGATTTTCGAAGAGTGGAGCTTGGGAATTGTAAGAAGGTTGAGCAGGTATCAAAAAGATTTGCTGAGAGCTGCCGTAAAGTGTTTGGATAAGGAAGGTGTCCTTGTGTACTCTACCTGCTCGCTCGAACCTGAGGAAAACGAAGAAGTCGTCGACTTCGCGATAAGGGAGCTTGGGTTGGAAGTGGAGGAAACGAAATTCAGGGGGCTGAAGTTTCGCGAGGGTCTGACCTCTTGGGAGGGAAAAAGGTTTCACGACGACGTGTCGAAAGCCGTTAGAATTTTTCCCCACGACAACCTTACGGAGGGTTTCTTCGTCTGCAAGCTGGTGAAAAAGTGATGATGAAAATTCTCGGAGAGGATGAAGTGGAGGAGATTGAAAAAATAATCGAGAAGAATTACGGCGGAAAGATAAACCTCAAAGCTTATGCCGTTGGGATTACAAGCAAGGAAAAGGTATGGATAATGTCGAAAAAAATCTGCGAACTGGATTGGAGCAGGTTGAGGGTGAACGCGAAGGGGCTTTACTTCGCAAAGTTGAAGAAGGGGGGTAAGATAAGGTTCTCGACGGAAGGAGCTCAGCTCGTCGGTAAAGTCGCTAAGAGGAACGTCGCGGTTTTGGATGAGGAGAATGCGAAAAAATTCTTACGGGGCCTCGAGGCACGCGTTAAAAGTTGTGAAGGGGGTTGTGAGGAAAAGAACTTCGTGTTAGTAAAGTTCGGAGAGGATTTCGTAGGATGTGGCAAGTTTTCTGAAGGAAAAGTGGAGAGCTTCGTCCCGAAAGGAAGAAGGTTGCCACTGGAAAGTTAGTCTCGCGAGAGAATTTTTCAAAGCGCTACTTCCGTTTATAAGCT
>CAYUFF010000013.1:0-22304 GCA_964444075.1 uncultured archaeon | reverse complement strand
CCAAAACCTCGACATCATCGACTCTCGCCAACGAAGGTCCCCTCTTGCAAAACTCCAACATCTGCTTAACCCTTTTTCCCTCCCCTTCGAAGACGGCCTCCACCCTCCCGTCAGGGAGGTTTCTCACCCAACCTCTGACGCCGAGCTTGTCTGCTAACCTCTTCGTATGGTACCTGAAGAATACTCCCTGAACCCTTCCCGAAACGAAAACGTGAACCCTAACCTTCCCAAACCCCATAATTAAATTCCGTAAAAACTCTTATATAGTTGTTTGACTTAACTATTCTTTATGATAGTGAGGTTCAGCCTTCGCTCACAAGACCTCGAGGGGTTGGCGAGAGAATTGATGGAGATGGGGTATAGGGTTAAGAAGGATGAGAAGGTTTCGCTGAGGCTCGGTGTGTTGGGTTTCGGAGAACCAAAAGTCAAAAAGCAAATCAGCCTTAGGGTAGAAAGCGAGAACGTCCGAGCATACTTAGAACCGACGGAAGCGTACGTGCGACTTGACGATGATGGGAGAGGCATGAGTGAGAGGGATAGGAGGTTGGTAGAGCTACTGCTGGAGAGATACAAGCTTCCGTTGCCACGGTACTCGATGGTGACGATCGGCGCTACGCTTGGTGCGGGCGGTGCGGCAGCAGTTTATTGGGTCGCGTCAGTCCTGCATTCATTTTTCGTTTAATACCGAAATCGGCGACGGCTACCTCAGCGACCTACGGCTCCGGTCTATGTGGAAATATGCTACCTTTCCACCACGTCGTTTTCGTCAAACTTCGGGTGTGTGATCACCAGGATTTCCATCGTACCGTAAGGCTTGATACGGTGCCACGTGTTTTTCGGGATAGCGATTAGGTCCCCTCCCCTCACTTCCACGACCTCGTTGTCTATTATCACTTCACCCTCACCCCTTTCGACGTAGTAAACCTCTTCCATCTTCCTGTGCATGTGTTCTTTCGTTTCGCTACTCACGATTACGTGAGAGATACTCAAACCCTCTGAGACATAGAGTTCTCTCAAGATCCCACACGAAACGACTCTTGGTTGAGGGTCACATTTGTTAACTTTTTTCACCACACCACCTTCCCTATTTTTTCGCGGACCCTCCTCCCGCTTTTGAGGTAAGAATAGAGCTTCTCGCCTAGCTCTAGCGTCCCTGAAGCCAACAATCGGAGCGTGGAGTCCACGTCCTTTATTATCTCCTCCCTCCCGACGAAGTCTGGAGGATACTCGATTTCAACGCTCTCCAAGGGTTCTGCGTATATTTCGTAGACGGGGTCGCTCCAGCTGCCATCCCAGTTTTCAAACATCTTTCCCAGTATAACGATTCTCCCCCCACTACCCTTTATCACGAAATTTTCGGGTGAGCGGTAGTCGAAGCAAAACGGGGAGAAGACGATGTCATAGGTTACTTTCGTTTCTAGTCGTACGTGGTCTGAGTAGTAGGGGTCCTTAATGACGCGTTTTTCCCACGGTTGTATTTCCTTCTTTCCCCAGTCCTCGTAAAAGAGCCTCCGGTCGAGGGCTCTCATCTTCCTCTCGAATTCCTCGATTTCCCTCACTCTTTTTTCCAAAGTTTTGAAGGCTTCCTCCATGATTCTTTTAACTCCCAAAAATTTATAAATCTTTGCCTTAAAAATAGTAAATATGATGAAAAAATTCCCAAAAAATTCTGAAATTTGCAGGATAGACAAGAAAGATATTGAAATTTTGAGGATTCTTGAAGAAGACGCCAGAACACCCTTGACGGAAATCGCTAGGAAGGTTAAGCTCTCCCACGAGACCGTGAGGTACAGGCTGAGGAAGCTCGTGAAAAGCGGTGTGATAGAAAAGTTCACGATAAGGATAGACAAGAAGAAGCTTGGGTACAACTTCTACGCCGTGATAATGATAGCTACTTGGAACTGTACGAAAGAAAAGTGGGAGGAGTTCTTCGACTACCTTCTAAAACACAAAAACGTGGTATCCGTCGAGAAGATTACTGGAAACTACGACGTAAAGATCTCTTTCTGGGCGAGGGATTCGGAGGAGTTCGATTCCATTTCTCATTCCATAAAAATGAGGTTTTCGAAAATCATCAAAGACTGGAAGAGCTTCGTCTTCGTAAAACAGTACAAATGGAAAGAGCTTCCGTTCTGAAGCTTTCAACGCTTGCCGATAGCCTTCAAAATCCTCTCGACGATTTCTCCCTGCGATAGTTTTGAGGAGTCAACGACGATCTCGCAAAGGCTTTTCAGGGAGGCAAAATCAATACCGTAAATCCTTCTCCACTCTTCTCGCTCCAACCTCTCCTTTTTCCTCAGCAACTTCTTCGCTTCTTCCAACGGAATTCCGTCCCTCTCAGCAACTCTTCTTGCTCTCGTAACAAAGTTTGCCGTAATCCAAATCCTATAGTCAGCTATATCTTTCAGCACCCAGGGAGAGAGCTTGGCGCAGATTACGCAGTTTCCTTTTTTTGCGATACGCCTTTGTAACCTGTCGAGCTTTTCGTGGAACTCTTTTTTCTTTCCGACGTCCTCCCAAGTTTTTATGGCTCTGAGAGTTTCGCCTTTAGCTTTCTTCTTGCTGAGCTTCTTGAACAAATCTCCGACAGAAAAGAACTTGGAGTTTAACCTTTTAGCCAGAAGCCTTCCTACCGTGCTGCTTCCAGCGCCGGTATCGCCGCCTATCGCGATGGAGAGCTTCCTTTTTCTCAAGAAATCTCTCACCACCTTGACGAAAGCCGCTCTCGCCTTTCTCAAGGGAACGTCGTTCCTGAAAACTATGTGATAATGTTTCCTGGAAAGGAAGTCGACGCCGTAAACCTTTTCATACCTCTTCCTGTCAGCCTCATCCCTTTCCCTCAACAACTTCCTAGCAAGACTCGCGGCTATCTTCTCCCTTTCCGAAACCCTCTTTGCCCTAACTCTTAAAGGAGCCGTTACGAGAACCCTTACGTCCGCGTACTTACCAGCAGCCAAAGGAGCAAGCCTACCGACGATTACGCAGCCGCCGCGGGCAGCGAGCGAGAGAGTTTTCCTGTCTATTTCTAAATCGAGGTTTTCCTCCAGCTTTTCGACCAACCTTTCTAACGGAACGCTTCTTTCCTTCGCCAGCCTTCTCAAAATCTCTCCGGCTTCGTAATACCTTAGCTTGAGTTTCTCCGCCAAATGCCTCGCGAGGGTAGATTTACCACTCCCGCTAACTCCAGAAACAGCTATGGTTATTCCCCTTTTCCTCGCTTTACCTTCGACAAACTTTTTTTCATAATCCTCTAGCGCTGGGATGAAGGTCCTCATGAATAGAACTAAACTTTAGCGCAGGTTAAAAAGTTTAAGTAGTTCACGTTTCAGCTTAATGGTTGGGACGACTTTTCGATAAGCGATCTCGCAAATCAAAACGTTTTTCTCGACTCCCCAACGGTTATGCTGTGGTAAAGTGTGTGACCACATACATTTTTATTCAGATGTCTCTACGAGCATATCGATGGGAAGAAAAAATCTTTTGGATGAAGTTAGGGAATTGGAGGAAGCTTTGCATGAAATCGAGGAGCACAAACGCACGTGCGAGGAGTTGTACGATAAAATTAAGAGAACGATAGAAACAAAAAAGGACGAGTATAGAAAGAGACATTATTTCAAGAGAATAGACGATATCATCAGAGTTTACAAAAGAAAACATAAAGATGAGTTTAAAGGGGAATTTGAAGGTAAGTTTCCGATTTGGATTATAGATTGCTCGAGTCCCTACGAGTACATAAGGGCAGGATTAATGGGAGAGAAGGTTTATATCTTTGAGTTCAGCAGCAGGTATTACAAATTCCTATGTGAAGGAGAAACACACTGGGGAGGAAAGGGTGGTTTAAAATGGAGACTCAAAAACATCCTACATCAAAGGGGTCTTGCTATCTTGGTGTATTTCAGCGATGAACCTTTGAAAGGGAAGAGCAACGAGGAAATAATTGCGAAGGCCGGCCTGCGAAGACCTCTCTCAGGAGAATACATCATCCGACAACTCTTCGCTGAGGACGGGAAGAAAGTCGTTGAGATAAGTGTGAGGAAACATTTTGATGAAGGAGTGGGAATCGGGAGTGTTGTGAGAGAATACGTCTCACCGATGGACCTTTGGTGATGAAAGGGTAAGGGAGGAACGAACTAAAGGTATTTAAAGATAGTTTCGAGCTTTTAGTATATGAAGAAACTCAAGGAAACTCTAGCCTTCCTAGGCTTTTCCGAACTTGAAACGAAAGTTTATCTAAAGTTACTTCATCTGAAAGAATCGACGGCAAGCAGATTGGGAAAGGAACTTAAGATTCACAGAAGAACAGCTTACGACGTAGCCGAGAGGCTTGTAAAAAAAGGTTTGCTCACTTGTATAAAAAAGGGTAGAATAAGACACTACAAGCCTGTACTACCTTTACGCATTCTTCATAAACTTCGAGAAATGGAAAGGGAAATAAAGGAAAAGAGAGAGGAATTGGGGAAGGTTTTACCGAAGATCGAAAAAACGCTGGAGGGAGAGCGAATAGACGTTAAAGTCCTCTTCGGAAGAAAGGGTATAGAAACGTTGTATCTCGACGAGCTGAAGGAGGGAAAGACGATTCACGTGATTTGTACAACAATCGACAGGACAGAAGAGTTGCTAAAGCATTTCCTCCCAAAGTTTACAAAAGAGAGGTTAAAGAAAAGGATATTGATAAGGATGATTGCTACAAGAAAGGACAAAAAATACTTGGAGAAATACAAACTTCTAAGAGTGAGGCATCTACATCCTCGTTACGTTTCGCCCGCTAGCATAGCGATTTACGGTAAAAAAGCTTGGAATAATCCTTTGGAGCGAAGAACCCGTAACAATCCTCATAAAGAACACGGAAATTGCTAACAACTTTCTGAGATATTTTGAGTTCGTTTGGAAATCTGCGGAAGAAGCTTAGTTTTTCTACCGTTAACCTATCGTTAACCAAAAAACTTAACGGATCGTTAAGCTACCGTTAAGCTAAAGATAAACTCACACTTCCATCATGAATTCCTTTGCGAGAAATTCCCTAACCTTCTCCAACACGAAGCTTGCGTGTTCCAAGGCTTTTCTCGCATCCTCTTCCTTGTATCTCTCAAACGGTACCTCAACGCTTCCGTTCACCTTCCTTACGGGATACCTGGAAGTGAGCTAACGTTGAGAAAGGCTTAAGAGGCTTTTCTACTTCCTCCACAAGGAAGAGGGTTTGGAATACATTTGCGACGAGGGAAAGTTTTCCGTGGAGCAACCGCTCGAAACTTGAGCCCTGGGTGGGATTCGAACCCACGATCTCCCGCTTACGAGGCGGGCGCATTACCGCTATGCTACCAGGGCAATGCTAACAATAATTATCTCCAAGTCAAAAAATAAATCATGAAGAAAGGGAGACAGAGGTTTACCATGGGTTCCCACCTGTTGGCTTTAAGTAAGATGGGGACTCGGGGACAAGACGATGAATTAATTATTGCTGCTCAAATTTGACCAGGTAAACTTCTTACCAAGCTTGTAGGCTAGAGTACCAGAGTACTGGTTAAACTTTAAAATTTTTATAGAACAAACTACGAGTATGAAAGAAGTAGAATTCCTCTACGAAAGGGGCGTGTGCATACCTTTAGAAAGAATCGAATTCCCAGAAAGATGTATAATAAGGGTTAGGATAGAGTCTGTAAAAAAAGTTGAAGACATAAAATTTTACTCTTATCTACGACTTTTGAAAGAAGGTGAAGAGGCTGATGAACTATTCGAATTTTAAGTTTGGAGACATACTTCTTTTGGAACTTCCTTTCACGGATTTAGTAGGGAGAAAACTTAGACCTGTACTCGTCATAAGCAGTGAGAATTTCAACAGAATTTCACAAGATGTTATCGTTCTTAAAATTACATCTTCCCAGCAATTTGAAGGATACGAAGTCAAATTGACCCAACATGACCTTATCGAAGGAAAACTCAAAAAAGAAAGTTATGTTCACTGCCACACCGTCTTTACTGTGGAGAAAAACCTCATCATAAAGAAAATCGCCGAAATAAACGAAGAGAAGAAGGATGAAGTTAAAGAAAAGCTTTCAAAGATATTTGAGTTATAAACTTGCCTAAAATCTTTTTCATAAATCTCGCTCAAACTCGAGCGGTTTGGTGGAGCCATACCGGTAGCTAACTTCAACGCTTCGCTAAATGGTGTGCTCCCGCTTACGAGGCGGGCGCATTACCGCTATGCTACCAGGGCAATGCTAACAATAATTATCTCCAAGTCAAAAAATAAATCATGAAGAAAGCCCTTATTTGGAAGAAAGAAAGGAACGGAGTGAGGTGCGAGCTGTGCGCGAGGAGGTGCTTCATCCCAAAGGGCAAGAAAGGGTTCTGCGCGGTGAGGGTAAACAAGAATAACACGCTCTACACCATTAACTACGGGGTGCTCTGCTCCGTGAACGTCGAGCCTATCGAGAAAAAACCGTTCTTCCACTTTTTGCCGGGTAGCAAAACGTTGTCGATAGCGGCGATGGGCTGCAACTTCGCTTGCAAGTTTTGCTGCAACTGGGAGATTAGTCAGGGGTTGAAGGAAGGGATGGAGTTGAAGGGTAAAAAGTACTCTCCCCATCAAATCATAACCCTCGCGAAGAAGAATGACTGCAAGGTAATCGCTTATACCTACACGGAGCCAACGGTATTCTTCGAGTTCATGCTGGACGTCGCGAGGGAGGCTAAGAAGGAAGGGTTGAAGAACGTCATGGTGACCAACGGCTACATGAGCAACGAAGCGGTGAAAAAAATCTACAAGTATATGGATGCTGCTGTCGTCGACGTGAAGGCGTCGCTGAACACGAGCTTTTACAAAAAGTATATGGAGGTATCGGATGTGGAGCCGATATTCGAAACGCTCAAGAGGTTGAAGAAGAGGAGGATTTTCATCGAAGTTACCAACTTAATAGTCCCGGAATTAGGGGACGACAGAAAGGGTTGCGTAAGGCTTGCGGAGTGGATAAGCACGGAGCTGGGCTCTGATACACCGTTCCACGTCATAGGATTCTTTCCTAGCTACAAGATGCAGGACGTTCCCCCGACTCCCGTCGAGACGTTGGAAAGGTTGGTGGATGAGGCCAGGAAAGCGGGGTTACGATACGTGTACATAGGTAACGTGCCCGGCCACAAGTACGAGAACACGTACTGCTACAACTGCGGAGAGACTCTGATAGAAAGGTTGGGGTTCGTGTTGAAGAGGGTAAACCTCGTCGGCGACAGGTGCCCTTCCTGCGGTTGCAAGATCAACCTCGTGCTCGATAAGGTGGAAGGTTGAAAGCCCTTGGGAGGGTAACGCTCTTAACCGTTGCCCTATCGCTACTCTTGCTAACGAGCTCAGCGAGGGCGACGCAGATAAAGGAATTCGCAGGATACGTAACCCTCGAGCGAGACGGCAACGCTAAGGTAGAGTTGCTCATAACTTTCGGAGAAGCTACTAATAGTTTCGAGATGATAGTCAACGGGATGGTGGAAAACTTCACCTCCGATGCTCCTGGTGAGCACGAATGCAGGGTCAGCCCTGGAGAAGTCTCTCTAATAAACTGTTCGCTGAGCTTAGGACCGTCGCAAACGCTCAAGCTCAAGTTCGCTACCGAGGATTTCGTCAAGCCAATCGAGGACAGGTACTACTTCTTCGCTAGCTTCGACTTGGACGAAAGGATAGAAAGGCTTTACGTCCTCGTGAAGCTTCCTGAAGGGATGAGCCTGATGAAAGAACATGGAATTTTCCCCCCTGGCGAGAACTTGGTTAGCGACGGGAGGAGGATAATAATTTTTTGGATGAAGGAAAAGTACATGGAAGCAGGTCCGCTCACGTTCAAGTTCTCGTTCGAGCAGCCGATAAAGATGGAGGAAAAGACCACCTTTCCCATGTTGTGGATAGCGGTCTCGCTGGGGGTTATTGCAGCTTCAGCCGTAGCTTTTGTTATGCGTTACCTTTCCAGGACGAAGAAGAAGCTCGTGCTCTCCGTGTTGGATGAGTACGAGAGGAAGGTGTTAGAGGTAATACTATTCCACGGCGGAAGGGTGCACCAGAGGAAGATAGTTAAAGAGAGCGGTATTTCCAAAGCGAAGGTTTCGCGAGTGCTGAGAAGCCTATCGGAAAGGGGGATAGTTTCGTTAGAGAGAAGGGGAAGGACAAACTTAGTTAAGCTCAAACAGAGATTCTTGCGATGGTGAAACGCGTCGGAAGGTGGTTTAAATGTCATACTTTTTGTTGGCAGTTTCCAACAGAGAAAATCTCAATCTTTGCATCCGCTACTCCATCGCAGGATTCCCAAACACCCTTCACGGATTTTGGACGTTTAACGAGATAGAGGAAGGTGATAAGGTCTCTTTCATGTACGGTGCTAGGATATTCAACTTGTACGAAGTTGTCGAAAAAGTGGCGATAGAAAATGCTGAAGAAGCCCCACCGTACTGGAAACCGTTGAAATTTGGCAAAAAAGTTTATAACTTTCCCTTCAGGCTTTTACTTAAGCCTTTGCGCGAACTGAACGAATCTATGGTGAGGGTCGAGTTCTCTTACGTCGCGGAAAATTTGATGTTGAGAGGAGGTTATAGGAAAACACATTTCCAGGCCGACACCTCAACGTTCTATGCCGTTTCGAAGATGGGTAATGTATGGAAAAGTAAGGTTGAGCGATTAGACGTAAAATACGAGCGAATAACACCAACGATAACTTTCGTGAGAAAGACGAGAGCACCATATATTTTTCGGTTTCACGAGCTATTACTCCAAGCCATCGTGAGGCGTCATCTTGCAAACCCACAGAACCTTCAAGACATTCTCAATCGCTTCGACCCAAGTTTAGAAGCAAACGATTTTGAGGTGTTGGGAGAAAAAGCTTTTCCAGAAGGACATGTGGATATTTTCATAAAGGAGAAGCATCCCGAAGGTGTGTGCAGGAAAATCGTCGTGGAAGTGAAGAAGGGTCGTGCCAGAAAGGAAGACCTTTCCCAACTTTTAAGGTACGTTGAGGAAATAAGGGATGAGTGTTTGGGAGGAATCCTTATCTGCAGCGAGTTTCCAACTAACGTGTTAAGACTGATGGAGAACTTTAGAGAGACTTCTATCTTACCGCTTGCTTATGAGTTCGAAGGGTTAGCGGAAGATGAAGAGTATACTTTCGAGGAACTTCTAAGAATGATCAGGCTAGAATCGCCAGAAGCTTAAGAAGTTTAAGCTAATAATACAGACTCAACTTTCCTAGCGCGAGCTTTTTGCAAAGCTTGGGAACGTTTTGAAGCTCGCCAGTAACAACGTCTTCAACCTCTTTCGCAACTCTCTTGTCAAGCTTTTTTTCTGGGATTACCTGAACGTTAACCAAAGCAGGCTTATCTACGGGTTCTCCAATCCTGCTGACGAGCCAAACTGTAACCTCCTCAAGACCCTCAACGCTTTCGTAAATCTTTTCGGCTAGCAAGAAAGATAAAGCCGAGTAGATTTTCCCTACGTGGGAGACGGGGTTTTTACCGGCGGCGGCTTCGCTACCCGCTGGCCTGCTCAACGAGATTACGCCGTTGGCTCTGTTCCCCCTACCTACCTGACCGCAATCCGCGGAGTCTGCGCAAGTTCCGAGCACGGTAAGATAAAGGCCAGCGATTCCCCTCCCCCTAGCGTCGAGGTGGTTCAGCTTAATTTCAACCCTTGAAAAATCCGAATTCTTCGAGACGTAATCCTTGATTTCATCGAGGATTTCTTCCTTCTTCCTGAAGTAGTCGTCCTCAGAAGCTATGAACCTGTCGACGAAAGCCATCGCAATTATTAGCTCAATGTCGTTACGAGTTCGTATGCCCATGATTTTTATGTCTTCACCGCTCTCTGGAAACCTTTTCTTGAACCTCCTGGAGTTGAGGAAGCGCTCAAGGTTTACAACAAGCTTTTCCAAAGGAGTCTGGGGAGCGAACCCTACGGCTGCGCTGGTGTCGTTGGCTCCGAGTACGCCTTTTCGTTTTTTCCTCTTGAAGATGTCCACGAGAGCTTCCGAACCCTTCTTCAGCTCAACCTGATACCTCACGTGCTCTTCTGGGTCGACGAACCTTAGGTTTTCCTCGAACCACCGCTTCGAAGTTTTTATGGCAATTTCTTCTACTGGCACTCTTTCCTCACCAACCCAAAACGTCGCCCTATCCCCTATTATGACCTTCATAGGCTTCGTTACCTTACCGCCTCCGAATTTTATCTTCGCTTCGCCAGCGGAAAGCAGGGCTTTATCGATGTTGTGGTGCATTACTTCTCCAAATTCTTTAAGATAGTACTTGGAAAGCTCTACGGAAATCTTATCCACGATTGCATCGACGATGGTATCGGGATGTCCTATACCCTTTCTCTCTACTATCTCGACTCTTTGCCTAAAGGTCGGAAGCTTACCCAATCTTTCCACGACGATTTTATAGCTCATTTTTGTAATTAAGCGTCTCGGAAGCTTAAAATTTTCGGCGTTGGGCGTTGGGAATTTTGGATTTAATTCTGAGGATTGTTTTTGAGAGCTAAGTCTCAAGATAGATGAAAGCTTGTGTTTTTGTAGCAGCGATTGTGACATTTTTTCAAATTTTTGTCGCTGTGGACGAGAAAAAGATTAAGCTGCTCTTCTTTGAAAACCGTGGGAAACCGTGCTTGGGTTCTGGTGAAAAAGATTCTTCGGAAAAAATTTCTTAAATACTCGAAAAAAATGAATATTTTGCTGCAGAAACAATTAAAGCTAATAATTTTGCTTTTTTCAGGAAAAGAAAAAACTTGAGGTACAACTCCAGAAACAATCGAAACAGTTTCGAGTAAATTATAAATACCAGATAATGCTAACATTCAACTAGAAAATCCCAAGGCAGTCTGCGATGAAGGAGATTAAGGATGAGGATGACAAGCAGGCTGTTGAAAAAGTTTGAGGTGGAGGGAAGATGGAAAGGTACGCTGGCATAGGAGGGTTGGCGGCCTTAATGGCCTTGGTACTAGCAGCTACTAGCAGTATGGCGATTTCTCTGAAGGACTACCCAACGTTCTTCACAGAGATTCCTGTAATCGTAGTAGGTGAGAACGCTAAGACTATCGACGTAGTAGGAGCTATTAACATAGCAGTAACTTTGGCTGAGCTATCTTACAAGGAAGTTGCAACTCAAGTAACCGGTGCTGCCGAGTACGATGGTTTATACAAGGTTGCTACAGAGAGCGAATTACAAACAGAATTTTTCGAGAAGACGGTAAAACCTGGTACAGTGCCTCCAAGACTCACCTTGTTGAAAGATTATGAAATTTCCTATGAAGGAGAAAATTACAGAGTGGTAGAACAGTTGATAACACCAGTCTATGATGCTGGTGCAGTAATTGAGGCTGTCAACGAGGATGAAGAAGGAAACGATATAAACGGTTACTACATCTTGAAGGTTAAGCAGGGTGCAGGAGAAGCTAACGCGTTGAAGTTCAGAGTTGAGTTCAAGGAAAACATAACCTTGAGAGGAAGCATAGATAAGACCCTGGATGTAGATGTTGCTGGAACCACTTTCAGGATAATCAATGTGACTAATGATAAGAGGCTTGACGCTCTCGTAGGTCAAGTAGTCTGGCTGAAGAAAGACGAAGAAACCACGATAGAAGGACATACTATAAAGATCGGAAGAATAAGTAGCACCCAAGCTGAAATTTGGGTAGACGGTACTTATAATGTACTAGGAAAGGATGAGGAATATTCAACAGCCGATTTCAAAGTAAAAGTCCTTAAGCTAGTATACTGGGAGGACGCTCCAGAAGAATCCAAAGTAAAGCTGGTTGCCGGTAAGGAAACCGAAAAGATATACGGAACGGGAGATGAATTCCCAGGAAACGAAGATTGGACGATGCATCTCTACTTACAAACTCCAGGACAGATTACCAAAGGCGATTACATAGAAATTTACTACGCCCCTGAGGAAGACGTGAAGCTCAAAGCTGGAGAATCCGTGAAAGTACCAGGAGGCAAGGGCGAGCTTAGGTTCATAGGCCCTAAGGCAACGGAAACTGTAAAAGTGGAGTTTAAGCCTGTTAGTTTAACAGTTTACAGTAGCGATTTGAGTAAAAAGTTGGGTACGATAAAGACCGTGGAGATAGCACCAAGTATTGAGTACGCTTTATCTTACGGAGGTGAAGATTACAAGAAGCTCTGGATAGGAGGAAACGCTACAAGCGGAGAAGCGATGGTGATCGCTTACGACGAGAAGGAAGAGAAGTATTACTTAGTAAAGGAGGTTAACCTAAAGACAGAAAAGCTTATTGGAATAACGATTACCGCGGGCGAACATGAGTACGAAATAATACTCGCCAACAATACTGCTAGCGGTGTGACGGGCACAAACATCACACTCAACGATACTTCTGGAGAGCTCATGAGGATGCAGTACAGACTTTCGTCAGATGGTAGTGCTTGGATACTGGGAAGCAAGAAGGGAGAAGCGGAGGCTGCTGACGTTATCATAGGCGGAGCTAACATCGGAGATTTCGAAAAGAATTACTTGGATGCTGCTTCAGCAATTGTCGTCGAGAACGTTAAGTCCAATGCTGACGATGATAAGGTCGTAGTAGTATTGCCTGGCTACGAAGGTAAGCCAGAGTTCGAGCTCTTGATGGGCGCCGAGAAAGCGGCAGCTCCTGCAGAAGGAGAAAAAGTCAAGCAATACGTTCCTATAACTGAGGTAGTCGGTTACTTGGATACTGACGCGAATCTCGACCCAACTGCTCACCACGTAATCATAGTCGGAGGTCCTTACGTCAACAGGCTGGCCGCGCAATTCTACAACTTGACGTGGCCAGTCGAAGGAATGACGGCAGAGGAAGTCGCCAGCGCGATGGGTATCGAGGCTAACACTCACAACGCAGTAATAGAAGTCAGAGAAGGAGTCTTTGCAGAAGGTAAGATCGCGATGGTAGTGGCAGGATGGTACGGTGAAGATACAAGAGCTGCTGCAAGAGTAGTACAAAACCACGCTTTGCCATCGGCTGAAGGAGGATTGGCAGACGTAGACGCAGCGAAAGTGATAATAACAGAAACCCTGGCCGCCAAGCCTACGATAACACCGGCTTAATCCGGCCGTTAAGGCTGCCGTAAGGAATTTGTGAATTTTTTTCTTTTTCTTTCTTGTCAATTTCTTGTGTTAGAGGTGAGTATAGTTGAAGGTAAGGATTAGGTTGAGCATAGGGAAGAAAGCGTTTCTCTTGTTGGGTTTCTTTGTGGTACTCGCGGGCTTAGCTATTGTCCTTTCCAATCTTCGCTCGCCAAAAGCTACGGAAGGCTCTACGATAGTTTACGAGGGAATCCCGTTTTCGTTCGAAAAGTTCCTCAAAGGCGTGAGTCTAGAAGAGGTGAAAAAAGAGATAAAGCTTTCTCAAGAGGAGGAAAAGTGGCTGAAAGAAACTTTCCTCACCAACCCATCGTTGAAAAACGTCTACATAATCTTCGAGAACACCTCGCAAAATTCTTTGGTTGCGCTAGGAGGCATAGAGATCGCGAGCAAGCTAACCCTGCTCTACACACACCAAGGAAGGCCTCCGGTTCCCGTAGCGAACTACACTCAATTCCACGAGGCGCAGAGGAAAGGGATGCTAACCATATTTCCACTTCACGTTACCTCCGTAGAAGGTTTTGAGAACGCCTCTTCGGAATCGCCGGCGATAGCTTTGGTACCGCCTGTAATTTCCAACGAGACCGGAATAAAGATAAAGGGCTACACGGTAATCATCCAGGGAAAGAGCGAGGAGGGATTCAGGAAAGCGGTGGTAAGGTTTTTGCTTGCTCTCGTTTTCTAAGGTGGCTGACAATGGGAAGGAAGAAAGAGAAAGTGATCACGATAACCCTGAAGAGAATCTTGGCGTTCTTCCTGATATTTTCCTTCCTCTACGCCCTCAACGACACCCTCTACTTCCGCGAAGACCTTAGCTATTTCTTCCAGACTTACGTCATATACCTCTTCACACCTTTCTCTACCCTAGGGAAGATCGTTCTGCTCGTGAAGAACCTGGATGTTAAGGGCATCGTAACTTATGTTGCCCTCTTCTCCTTCTCCTTCTCGCTCGCTTTCTCAAACTTTGGTTACGTCCTTAAGTACTTGAAGGGAGGTAAAGCCAGATAGAAGCGTGTGGTTGACGATTATCGAGGGCGCTTCCTTCACCTCGAAACTCTTTACGACGAGCTTGACGTTCTCAATCCCAAGGTCCTTGTCTACCGTAAAGACTAGCGGAACATAGCCTTTAGAAGAGGCGTAGCGCTTGAACTCGTCGAGAACCACACCCTGCTGTACACAGGAAGAGCAGTTCCGCGAGTAAAAGTAAAGGATTGGCACGTAACTCTCGTTGCAGCTCGAAAGCTCAAGAGAAATTAGCCAGGCGTCGACGGAAGCCTTCATATAAGCCTTCTTAACCTCTTGATACCTCTCGGAAACTTTCCCACCGCGCTCATACTCCTCCAACCTGTAGGGCAACAACGGATAGTATTCTTTCAGCTTTGAGTAAACTTTCTCGAAGGACTTTTCGACAAGCTTACACTTGCTCTCCTTGGGCAAGGAAGATATGAGGAGAAAGTTTCTGAGCTCGGAGAGCTCGTAGTCCACTCTTTCCAAATTGGATAGAAGGCTTTCAAGCTTTTTCTCGGCTTCGGCATACTTCAAGTTCTCCAGGTAAACTCCAGTGAAGACTCCGAGTAAATACATGAATAGGCTGAACGAGAGTGAAAGCAAGATCAACTGCAGCCTAATTCCTTTCCTTCCCACGAGTTTTATTTCCCCCTTCGCCTACTTAAAGCCTTGGACGTTTTCACGATTTTTTGCTCCTAGTAAATAACCTTACCAAAAACCACGGTATGTCCTCCTCCTCGAGAATCGTAACACCCTTCGGATACCTCCTGTGAGGCTTACCGGCTTTTACTTCGACCTTCAGACTGCCAGCTATGCAGTCTATTTCGTACTTGTTCCTGTAGTAGTAAACCTCTCCGAACTTCCTCAGCAAGTGCTCTTGGACTATCCACTCGTAGAGGAAGTCCTTCTTGAGCTCTTTCCCCGTCCAGATGGAGATCGACCTCGTGAGGAAAGGATCCCTTACGATAAACTTCTTCTCTTTCCTTTCGCGCACCTTTCCGTCCAAGCCTTGGTGGAAAATTCCCTTCAGTAGGAACATTTCCTCGAAAAGTTCCAAGAACTCTATCACAGTTTTCACAGAAATTCCCAGGTCCCTAGCTAGGGTGTGGTAACTGTAGGGAGAAGGTGCTTTCTCGAGCACGCTGCCCAAGATTGCTTTCCCTATGTTCACGGACTTGCGGACGAGTCGCAAGTCGTTCTTTATTCCCAGGATTATGTCTTCCTCGCTCACCTTTTTGTTGAGCACGCCGAGGAAACCGCCTGTTTTCAAGTAGGACGCGAAGGCTTCAGACAAGGTAGAGGCTAACGCTGGCTTTTTGAACAGGCTGAAGTATTCGTGGAAGGATAACGGAAGGACGTTCACGATTTTTCCGCTCCCCCTCCTCCCGCTGAACGTCTCTGCTTTCCCGTGGAAGAACATGGAAGCGCTACCGCTCAACACAAACACAGCTTCTTTAGGCTTATACTCGTCTATGAAAACTTTCACGGCCCTCCACCAATTTTCTAGCAGCGTTACTTCGTCCAGGAAGATGAAGCATTCTTTTATCCTTCTTTCCTCCTTAAACTTCCAGTAGGATTTCAAGACCTCGTAGAGCTCCCGATAATCGTCGAGTATGTCCACCCTGAAGAAAAATATCGAAAACGGGCTGTGACTCTTGAGAAGCTCGTTAATCAACAGCTTTATTCCCATCGTCTTTCCGGTTTTCCTGAAGCCAAGAACAAAGTTCAGGCTGAACCCCCTTAGCGAAACTTGGTCAAGCCATCGCGGGTAGTATTTATATTCGAGCGAGTTGAATTCCTCTATGTCCTTATCTTCCTCCCCTCTCCACCAAGGGTTGAACTCCTCCATATTTTTATTATCAGTAAACAAAATTTAAATAGTTTGTTGATTTTCAGTAAAAATTATTTCCCAATAAAAAGCCTTACCAAAAACCACGGTATGTCCTCCTCCTCGAGAATCGTAACACCCTTCGGATACCTCCTGTGAGGCTTACCGGCTTTTACTTCGACCTTCAGACTGCCAGCTATGCAGTCTATTTCGTACTTGTTCCTGTAGTAGTAAACCTCTCCGAACTTCCTCAGCAAGTGCTCTTGGACGATTCCTTCCAGCAAGGCGCTTTCCAAGAACCTGGCTCCGGTCCAAAATGAGAATGAGCGATAGACGAACGGGTCCCTGAAAAAGACTTTCTTCTCTTTCCTCCTCTTGGGATGTAAACCCTTCCAGTAGACCGTCTTTGCGACCAAGCAATCCTCGAAGAACTCCAAGTACTCCCTCACGGTCTTATGAGAAACCTCAACCTCCTTCGCTATGGAATGGTAGGAGAGGGGTGAAGGTATCTTCCTCAATAGAGTTTCCACGATTCCCTGGAAGATCTCTACGCTCTTTTCATGCTTCCTTATCTCGGAAACGATTGCTCCTATGAAACTCTCGTTCGCATCTTCGTGTCGATTGATGGATTTCGGAAAGCCACCGAGCTTTTTGTAAGCTTTCCACAGCTTTTCCAACGCTTCCGCGTCGTACAGGAGCTTCCTCGGCGAGTAGCCGCTTACCTTCGCGAACTCAGGAAAAGAAAGCGGAAGGACCACGATTTCCCTTCCCTTACCCTTTCTCCCCGGAAACCTTTCCGGAGCTTTTACTATGTTGATCGTGGAGGAACCCAACACGGTTACGACATCGTTCTCAAACACGCCGGAATCGATGAGAAACTTAGCCACTTTCCACCATTCCCTGACGCTGCTCACCTCGTCTAAAAAGAGAAAGGAAGAATCGATACCTTCCTTCTTCCTCATCTCCAAATAAGCTTCCAACACTTTCCTGAATTCCCTCAACGAGCTTACGAGCTCGAAATCGAAGAAAAACACAGAGAACGGTTCCACCCTCTTAAGAAGTTCCCTTATCAAAAGCTTTATGCCCGTAGTCTTTCCGAGTTGTCTCATACCGTAGACGAAATTCAGGCTGAAAGCTTCCAACGAAATTTCTTCCACCCAGCTGGGCACCCATCTTACCCTTTGCCTTTTCCATTCTTTTAGGTGCTTGTCGAAATCTTCCCATTCTTCCCTTTTCCACCAAGGGTTTTGCGCGAGAATCCATTTCTTCATATTGATACTTTGGTATCAATTCCTTATAAATGGTTTGATACTTGAGTTACAAGATGTTAGACGTCCAACATCTCAACCTATTAAAGATTTTGCTCCAAACTTTGTTTATGAGCTGGGTTTACGAGCTGGACATGCTCATCTACTCGCTTTCGCTCTACCCCGTAATATTCCTCTCGGTACTCTTTTACCTCCTGGTCTTTTCCAACCTCCTAATCTCGCCGAAGAGGAAGAGGAACAACTTGAAGAACGATGGTTTTTACCCTTTCGTCACGATTCAAATCCCGGTTTACAACGACCCTATAGTCAGGAGGTGCATAGAAAGTTGCCTCAGGCTAGACTACCCGAAGGACAGATACGAGATCGTCGTAGCAGATGATAGCGACCACGAGGAGACTAGGAGGATAGTGGACTCTTTCAAGGGCAAGGTAAAGGTCGTGAGAAGGAGGGAAAGGAAAGGCTTCAAGGCCGGTGCTCTGAACAACGCTCTCAAGCACAGCAAAGGAGAGATAATCGTAATCTTCGATGCCGATTTCCGCGTTCCTAGAAGCTTACTCAAAAGGATAGTGCTACCCTTCAAGGACAAGAGGGTGGCGGCCGTCCAAGGAAAGCAGAAGTTCATGAACGTCCACCAAAACTACGTCTCGAAGTTCGCCGGAATCTTGCAGTACATCTACTACAACGTCTGGGTGCCGTTGCAGGACTTCCTTGGGATAACCTTCTGCGGAGGTACTGTGCTGGCGATAAGGAAGGATGTCCTCCTGAAGCTCGGGAAGTGGAACGAAAAAAGTCTAACTGAAGATGCCGACCTTACCATAAAGATACTCAAGAACGGAGACAAAATCCTTTATCTCGAAGAGGTTCACGCTACCGGCGAGGTGCCATACAGGCTGAGACACTTTCTGAGACAGCAGGCCAGGTGGGCTTACGGTTTGACGAGGGTTTTCATAGAAAACGCGAAGGATATACTGTTCAACAGGAGGTTCACCTTCATGCAAAAGCTACTCCTGAGCTTCACTACTCTTGGACACGGCTTCGCTCCGATAATAGTAATAATGTTCGTAACCGGGCAGCTCGGATGGTTTCTGGGGACGCCAAAACCCTTCGAGTTCGGGGATTTCGTAAGGTTCATGAAGGTGATGATGCTGACTTCTGGATTCTTGGCGCTATCTGTCTATGCGTTGCGGAAGGAAAAACTACTACACCTCGTTCCCGATGCCCTAATTCTCGCGTTTACCCTCGGGATAGTCAACGCCGCCAACAGCTCGGTAGCGTTTTTCAAAGCGTTACTCGGAACTAAAGAAGGTTGGAGGAGAACTCCAAAGTTCGGAAACCTGCTCGTCCTCAGGAGGTTCTTCGGAATAAAACATTTCGAGTGAATGATAAGAGGGAGAATGCAAGGATGAAGTTCTGGAGGAAGAAGTAAGGGAAGAGGAAGAAAACGACTAGAAAGTTGAGCAGGTGCAAATCCCTGAAAATCACCAACGAGGCTAGTGCTAGCGACGTCGTGAGGAAAGCGCTTAGTATTCCCAAGAAAGAGAGCAGCGAAAGTCCCCACTGCGGAATCATGTAAACAGTGTAGATAGGTCCAGCCAGGCTGAACCACGTAAAGAAATAGAAGAGGAGCTTGAAGGGTGAAGAAAGCTGGTAAGGCAACCAGTAGAGTATCTGGTAGATTATCAGGGGAATTATGAGCGTGGCGAACGGAAACCAAAAAACCGTGGAGGGTAAGGAAAAGAATGAAAGCGTACCGAGCCTGGGGTTGAAGAAAACGTCGCGATGGTGCCAGCAGGACAGCAAAGTTCCGTAGTACCACCTTTTCCTCTGGTTAAACCATTCCTTAAATTTCGCTGGAACTTGGGTACGGACCTTCGCTTCGGGAGCCATCAGAACCTTGTAACCGTTTCTTTCCATCCTTATCGTCAGCTCAAGGTCTTCGGTAGGGAATTCGCGAAAGAGAAATTTTTTTAGGATGGAAGCCCTGTAGAGCGTGGCGCATCCCCAAACGTAGATCGTTCCGTGCTTCAGTAAGTTAAGGCCCAGCCTTATGAAGTTTGAGTAAAGGTACTCGACGTTCTGGAAAAACGTTAGCGGGGAGAAAACTCTTTTGTTGTTCACGAGCGGAGAAGTCGTTACGGCCGCTACCTTCTCTGAGACGAAGTGAGAGAGCATGTTCTTTATCGTTCGCCTTTCCACCTGCGTGTCGGCGTCGAGCACGAGTATGAAATCTCCCCTCGCTTTCTTTACTCCAAAGTTCACAGCGCCAACCTTTCCCCTGTGCGGTAGCCTGAAGCACCTTACTTCCTTGAAGCCGCTCGCTACCTCGAATGTTTTGTCCTCGCTACCGTCGTCGACGACTATAATTTCCAGCTTCTCCTTCGGGTAATCGCAGCTCAACAAGGATTCTATGGTTTTTCCTATGGTTTTTTCCTCGTTGAAGGCTGGAATCACCACGCTCACCGAGGGAAGCTCCCTCCACCTCTTTCTTTTAACCCTCCTGACCAAAGAAGAAAACGAGAGGAAGCTCCAGGCTAGCATGATGAAGACGAGTGGAATCATGATTATGCTCGCCAGCAGGAATGCTGGGTTTTCCATAACAATAGTTTCTCAGCACGGGTTTAGTAAAGCTTAAGACCCTTGGTCACCCTATCAACTTTTTTCTCCTCAGCAGGTCCTATCGCTATTGCTGTAGGAGTTCCTGGAGGAAGTTGCGTAAGTCCAGCGTCCCTCACAAGGTAGCAGGGTAGCTTCTCTTCCTTAGCTTTCTCGTAGAGCTTTAGCAACTCTTCTTCGCTAGAAACTTTGAGAACGATTTTCTTGGCACCAGCCCTTTCCCATTCCTCAGCTACTTTCTTGGGAACCATCTTCAACGCCCCGAGGGCAGCGTGCAAGGCTTGCGCTATTGCTTTTCCCTTCCCCATCTTCAAGTCCTTCCTGAGGATAATTGCCTGCTTGAGCATGCTCAACCTTGCGTCAACAAGCTGATGGAAGCTAGAGGAACGTACGCCAAAAGCAAGTACCTTACACTCTTCCCTATCGTTGCGGCGAGCAAAAATTTCTTGAAATCGTAACGCAGGCTCCCACTTACGATGCCTATGAAGTCGAACGCGAAGGGGATGAAGCAAGCGAGGATGATGAAGAAAAAAAGGTGCTTTTTCATCACGGAGATGAAGCTTTCCACCAAAATTTTCTTGAACCTTTCCACCTCCCTCTGGAAGCTTTCGCTAACGATTTCTTTCTTGCGTTTCCTGGGTTTTTTCCTAAACAGCTTGGTGAAGACCTTCCTTCCCCCGTAACCGGCGAAATATCCTGTAGACTCACCGAGACCGGCTCCTATTCCGGCGAGTATTCCAACGAGAAAAGGGTTTAGTCCTAGTAAGGGGGTGGAAACGAAGATTATCGCGTCGAAAGGCAGCGGTAAAAAGATCGTCGACGAAGAAAGAAAACCTATCGCAGGGACCGCCGCATAGGTGAATTTCTCTAGGAACGCCTTCAAAGCTGGAACGTAGGCTTCGAACACCATCGATTAAGTTTTTAAGCTTTAACCCAAAAATTTCTATGTATGAACGTAGACAAAGATACCCTTGACAGAGCGATAAGGAAGCTGTTAGTCTTCCTGCTGCTCTCGTTGATGATTCTCTTCCTCCTCGACATTACCCTCACTACAGTCGTCGCTTGCAAGAGCAACGCTTGCGTGCAAGTACCGTTGATAAAGCTTCTCGTCTAGCTCTCCTCACATCTGCACGGCAAGGACTTGCACCTGGGGCAAGCCTTTCCGTATTTTTTCGAGAAAGCTTCTTCTACGCTGACGTTAAGGAGGTTGGCGAGGCTCAAAAGCCATGCGAAAACGTCAGCGATTTCCTCCTCGATAGAGTTTTTATCCCCTTCTCTCAACGCTCGCGAAAGTTCTCCAACCTCTTCGATGAGCCATGAAAAAGTTTTATCCACACCCCTCTTCCTGTCCTTGCGGTAGTAAGTTTTTCTCATAAGCTCTTGCGCGTCAGAAACCTTCATGAAATTAAACTCGCAGGAAAACTTTAATTATACGTTCAAAAGTTCAAAAAGGAACATCACAGTTTTTCTGGAACTAAGTTTAAAAATTACAAAACAAAAAATTCTTTAAGTGAAAAGCATGTCACGAAAGATGGAAATAAAGGCTGTGTATGAAAATGGTGTGTTCATACCACTTAAAAAACTTGAAATGGAAGAGAGAAAAATAGTAGTTTTGAAAATAGGGGATTGAATCAAAGGAAAAAATCATAGAAAAAAGTTTTGGTATTTTGAAAGGGAAAAATCTTTCAAAGATTCTGGAGGAAGTAGAAAAGGAATGGGGTGTTTATTGATTCGAATGTATTTGTTTTAATTTTAGAGAAGAACCTTAGGGCTAAAAATCTTCTTTTGAAACTTATAAAGGAGGGAAATACTCTTTTCAAAAATTCGATAGTATTCAGCGAAGTTCTTTTATACCGTGATAAGAGCAACGACAGGTTTGAAACCCTCCGAACTTAAAAGGAAAGGGTTTAAAATAGATTCTAAAATTTTGAACAAAGTAATCGAGTTGCTGGATATAGCAAGAACTTTAGAGCTCAATGAAAAAATAGAAATCATGGCAACGGAATTTATAGAAAAACGTTCATTGCTTCCCAACGATGCTTTAATAGCAGCAACTTGCAAGTATTACGGCATAAGCAAAATCGCAACATTTGACGAGGATTTCGAAAGGGTAGATTTTCTTGAAATAGTAAAGGTTTAAATTATCCCCCAGGAAATAAACTATTTCATGAAAACTGTGAAAATTCAGGTCCCTGACTAAAAATTACCTGAATAAAGCGTTCGAATTGTTTAACGCTCTAAATTTAATAATTCTTCCTGATTATCAGGAATTGTCTTTGGTTTTGGAAATCATGGAAAAGTATCGCTTGCTCCCCAACGATGCATTAATAGCAGCTACTTGTAAATATTACGGCATAAGCAAAATCGCAACATTTGACGAGGATTTTGAAAAAGTTGATTTTCTCGAAATCGTGAAGGTTTAAATAATCTCTTTGGTAAAATTTTCTATAAGGTGATTTTAAATGCCAAAGGTAATAGAAGCTGTTTATGAG
>CAYUFF010000012.1:0-25861 GCA_964444075.1 uncultured archaeon | reverse complement strand
AGCCAGGCGAAAGCGTGTCGTTCGCCTGAATGGTTGTGGCTGTGTTGTTAGCAACGGAAGAATTTGTTCCGTAAGGATTGTTATCTATCCATAGGGTGCAGGAAAACGTCGAATCCTTGTTTGATTGGGCCGTGAAGGTGAAAGACGGTTGATCCGTAACCTTTGCTACAAGGTTCGCCGGAGACAGGGAAACGAAGGTTATCGCAGCGAGGGAAATTTTCGGGAAGACGCTCAGCAGGATGAGGATAACCGTGAGTGTGGGCAAAAAATTTTTTGCTCTCATCGCTGACCACCAACTTTACGATGAATTTTGATATCTCCAAGAAAATAAATTTTAACGAAAAGTTGGGGTCAAATGGAAACCTCTAATTTTTTGACCGCATTTCCTCCTCTTTACCTTAACTTTCTTAATCCTGACAAACATTTTTCAATCTCCCTCTTGCTCTTCAAACTCACCATCCTTCCTACCCTCGCCCTCCTATGAAAATAGTAAAGCTTGGGTTTCATAATTAGTTGGACGTCTGCTCAAATCTATTTCTTACATCCTTTCCTTGACGAACTTCTTCGCAACTTGAGGAAATCTTCCGCGTTTTTCACGAGCGATTTAACTTCATCTTCCTCGAAGACAGCACCAACCTCGTAATCGCTGCTTTCCCTCATCTCTTTCTCGGATTATCCTCAAGCCAAACTCAGAAATTAAGCCAGAATGTGTTTTGACATCAAAGCCCAGGACGTTCAGCATAGCTTTGGCGGCGTAAAAAACGTTGTAGTAAGCTCTGTTTACGGCATCTTCCACCACACCTTCTCGCAACAGGATTCTCGCTGCTCTCAATCTTCTTTCCGCAAGTCTGAGCTCTTCCTCTATCACCTTTTTCACGCTTTCCTTCATACAATCCTCCTCCCGGAGTTTACCTCCTCGATAAAGCTACTCTCCTTCCTCAAATCTTCTGGTGATAGAAACTTTATCGAAACGACTTTTCCGTACTTCAGGTAAACCTTATCAGCAATTTCTTCTGCAAGTTTCCTGACACTTTTGTCTTTGCTTATCACAGCCAAGTCTATGTCGGAATCCAACCTGTAGCTATTCTTTGCCACCGAGCCATATTTCGAATTTTTTCAGTATCTCCCTATGGAAGCCTAGCATAAGAAAAATTTTGCCATCTGACTTAAAGTTTTAACTTCGCTAACCTCTTTGCACCCTTGAATTCCAAAAGTTAGTTCAATTATTTTCTTGCTATACCAACTCCTCCTTTTTCAACCTCTTCACTCTCTTCTCTTTTATTTTATCCGCTAATTCAAGGATTTCACTTTCGCCAAAGTCCTTGGTACCCCTTGCAACCTCGTTCAAAAATTCGATAATAATTTCTTCTCTTATCATCCTGTTCCCTCTTCTTTCAAATGCTTTCCAATTACTTCTTCGTTTATTTTCAGGTTTTGGGGGTATTTTCAATTTTAACACAATCTCTTCGTAAACGAACGTTAACAGACAAAAATATCAAACTTCTTTTTCTCATTTCTTCGCTTGGAAAAAAAACACGTTGCCACCAACAACTCGCTTTTGGCATCTTTCCCACTTCTTGCTTCAAAGATTTTTCGTTTCCTTGCCCAAATCTTTTGGTGAGCGTCAGTCACGGTTTTCGGTTTCGACGAAGAAGCGAAAATCCTCGAGGAAAACGGAAGAAAAGAAAAGAAAAGGTGTTCTAAGTTTTCAGCTTAAAGCTTTAAGTTAGGCTCTTCCGTAAAATTTTTAGGGAGCATGAAGCTCATGCCCAAGTTTTTCGAGGGGGAGCTGATAGAGAATAGGGTAATCCTTTGGGGAAGGGATAAGCTCGTCCTTTTCGACGAATCTGGTTACGGGAAGCCGCAGCCAGAGAACAACCCCAACAGGCTTGAGCTAGAGCTCATAGAAGCCACTTACCTCGCTGAAAGGGGGAAGCTTCGCGTCTACGTGAAGGAAAACGGCAAGAAAAGAGAGTTGACGCTGGACGAGCTCGTGAAAGTGGGGAGCGAGAAGGTACACCAGTTCCTCACCCAACTAGTGGTTTACAGGGACCTTAGGGATAGAGGTTACCTGGTAAGGGCTGGCTTCATCTACGGGGCTCACTTCAGGATTTACGAGAGAGGCGTTAAGCTGAAACGCGGACCGAAAGCTCCCCACGAGCATACCAAAGCGGTGATTCACTGCGTCCCTGAAGAGGCCGCTTTCTCCTTGCCAGAGATGTCCAGGGCCGTGAGACTAGCACAAAACATAAGGGCAACATTTTGGTGGGCTGTCGTTGATAAAGAAAACAAGGTTACCTACTACGAAATTAAGAGAATTTCCCCATAGCTGCTCTAGCATCAAAGAGCAAGCGAGCTACTATTTTGTATGCTCGTTGAGCACGTTTCTCAACCTCTTTACCATAACTACTCTCTGCAGGAGCACTTAAGCTCTAGGTTTGCTTCAAGAGAAAACGAGTTAAAATGAATTAAAGTAAATTAAAAATTATCTGGAGACCATGAAGGGATATAAGTTCAGATTTTCAAAAACTTCTGAGGAAGAGAAGAAAAGGGAGATGAAATTCTACTTTGGAATAGTTCCACTAGGACTTTCTATCATTCCAGCAGTGATAGGTACCGGAATAGTTTACAGGGCACTTACTGGTGAATGTGGAGAAATTGATAAAATTCCATGGTATGCTGAAATGGCAATCGCAGGACTTTGTTACACTATGTCTGGAATATCTGGTTGCGCTGGCTATCGCGGATTGAAAGAGAAATGGTGAGCGAGAAAGTTGATAACCAAAAACAAAAACACAACCCCCTAGCTAACTTAAAGATGTCGTTGCCTGTTCTCCTGTCTGTCTGTCGTCGAAAGATTTAAAAAGTTGTCTACATACATTACTTTCAGTGAAGAAGGATGGGCGACGAAGGGGAGCCTGAGCCTGAGCAAATAAGCAAAGAAGTCGATGTCTTGCTGAAGGACAGGGACAGACACTTTCTTTATTACAAAAAATCCTTCTCGACAGACTCAAGTTTTCCAACTCTTTTGACGAAGCTCTACCAAAAAGAAAACTTTCCACCTTCCATCGTGATAATGAAGGCAGGCTGAAGCAAGGATGCGAAGAAAGGTTAGTGGTCCTCGGATTCTGCAAGGGGATGGCCAAGAAAGATAAGACGCTCGAGATTCTGCAACTTTTCACCGAGAACGGAAAAAACAGCGTGGAAAAACTTAAGTACGAGGAAAGCAAGGAGGGTAACTATTCTTTGGTTGGAAAGGTGCTCCTTGAAAAATCTCCCTACGCGCTCCTCTTCCAGAGCGTTAGCATTAGCGAGGACGAAAAGAACGAAATCTTGGAAAAGTTTCTAGGGGATTACGCGAAGAAAAGGTACCATGCTTACTCGGATGGCGTTTGAATCCGCCGGAAATAGATGAGGGCTATCATCGTGTTTTTGCCTATCTTTCGCCCCTTGTAAATCCTCTTCAAGGCTTTGAGCAGTTCCCTCTTCCTAGGAAATCCGTCCTCCCTGGCTTCCTTGTTCGTGATCGACCCCACCCCTTTCCACCTTACCTCGGTGATTAGCGCTAGACCCAAATCTTCTTCCCCAGCCTTGAGCCTGACTATGTCGCCGGCCTTCAAGTTCGTCGAGAGGCGTAGCGTACAGTTTTTCTCTCCCTTCGCGATTTTTTCGGCGAATTCCCTTTTGAACCTTAACAACTTCACCTTAGACATAGTATTCAATCACCTCCCTCAACGCTTCCCTGATATCGTCGATGGGCGTCATGGTCTTATAGTTGCTCCTTATCCATTCCCACGATTTCCCTTGGAGGACTTTGGCTACCAACATCTCTTCGGTCTTTTTCTCCAAGTTCGGTTTTTCCTCCGAAGAGTCCAGGAAGTACGCTTTCGTTATTTCGTAGATAGCGTCGCAAGAAGCCTCGTAAGTAAAGCTTCCTCTAGCGAACCCCTTTACTCTCATCCTCTGCGACCTCGTCAACCTCGGTTTTTCTCTGCAGAAGCCTTTCAGGAGCAGGTAGCGAGCCGTGGAAGGTTCTAACGAAAAGTAAATGTCGTGGAGTGCTGTAACTAACCTCCTCTTGAACTCGCAGTTAGCGAAGGTAAAAACTTTCCTTACCCTTTCGCTCAACGGATACCCCATCACCACGCTGTACTCGCCGGAGATCGGGTTTCTGTGGGGGCTCAAGTAAAGGGGAATAAACCCGTTTTTCATCCAGAATCTCACCAGTTCCTCAGAAGCCCCGAAGCTCGTTCCCACCCATTCGTAACCTCTGTTTTGAGCTTCTTCGATGACTTTTCTCAGAGCTTTAGACCCAAAACCCTTACCCCAAAGAGAGGGATGGGTAGCTATCCTAACGATCCTTATCCCCTTGACTTTTGCGATGCTCGCTATTCCGTAGTTCAGCGTTAGCTTGTTTGGAAGTATGTGTCCGGAAAATTCCTTCCCTTCCTGGAAGATCAACCGAATATCCCTATTCCTCAGTCCGCCCTCCTCAGCTAGCTGCAAGGAAACTATCACCTTGTCCTTGTACATCAGCGCCCTGGGAAAGTGGTGGGGAGCGTCCGCCAGCGTTGCGAGGTCGTTGGGCCTGTTCCTGTAGTGCGCGAGCACGTAGATTCCGTAGAGCTGTCGCAGCGTACCTTCCCTTTTCTCGAAAAGCTCTTGTGGGTCGAGCCTGACGTACCTCACGTCTCTAAGCCTTATCCTTTTCCGCTCTTCTTCGCTGAGCCTCGCGGGCTCGCAGTCGAGCAAGAGCGTGTCGTACAACCAAGCCTCCACAGGGTCGTTTTCTGGGTACCTTATAGGAGTTTCCATCCTCACCTCCTCAACTTCCAAGCCCTTCATCTCCCTCAACGATTTCAAGAATCTTAACGAAAAACCCCGGCCAGCACCCTCGTAACCGTGGATTGTGGAGGAAAACACGGAAAAATTCACCGACTTTACTATCGCGTGCAAAAGAGGAACCGGAATGCTTGCCGCCTCGTCGACGATTTTCATCCAAGCTTTTTCCCTCATGGCTTCGTAAGGCGTGAAGTACTTAACATAAAAATCGTTGCTCTTAACAGCTAGAGGAAGCTTTGTCGCTCTATCCCTGTAAACCTTGAACTTGATTCCACTCGCTTCGAGACCCTTGACCAAGAATTCGAAGAACACTTTCACGCAGGGCAATTCTGGTGCAGAAATTATCACCATTCCGCTCTTTCTTCGTGACGAGGAGATCAGTTTCGCCAAACCTAGTCCTAATGCAGCGGATTTTCCCCTACCCCTGTTAGCTACGACTACCAGCACCCTCTTTCCTCCTTTTCCACAAAGCCTCTCCATAGCCTTCAATACCTCTAACTGGTCTTGGGTGCGGGCGAGCTTTGCTATCTCGTCACCTTCCTCTACCTCGAGCTTGCTTGCTACAACTTTTCTCTCGACCTTTCTCTCCTTCCCGTAAATCTTCGATGAATCGAGGTCTATCAGCCAGCATCCTTCGTGCGACTTTATCTTCTCAAGAAACCTCTTCTTGAAAATTTGCCTTACGTCTTTTTCTTTGAAGGGTGGTGTTACCAACCTCCTTTGGAAGTGCGTTAGTTTTTCCATCCATTCGTCCAGAGGAGGCAGAACGAAGAGCACGAGCCCGCTTCCTCTCACAGTTTCTACCAACCTACCTAAATCGTTGGGAGCGAGTTGCCTGCTCAAATTCATCACCACCATATCCCACGTCCTTCCCATGGCTTGCTCGCTCTCTTCGAAAGGAATGACGTCCGCCTTAATCTCCTGGGGAAGTAATCTCTTGAAAAGCCTTGCGTTTTCAACCTTTTTTTCCGTGGTTAATTTCGATGCGTAGAGTATGCGAAGGTCGTTTCTCTTAGAAAGTTTGGAATAACTTTTAACCACTTCGCTGGCGAAGAAAAGGCTATCTTTACCGGCGATTGCGAGCAACCTCCTCTCACCGCTTTCGAGGGCTTCAGCCAACACTTTCCTTACTCTTTCCAACAGCATGATAGAAATTTGGTAACCGTCGGATTTAAGAAAACTTTTTTTCTGCGCAACGCTTAAAGAAGTTTGATGGCGGAGAAGGACGAGAAGCTAATCCTTACAGAACTCGTTAGGAGGATGAACGAGGTTAGCATAAGGCTGAGGGACGTGGAGGAGAGGGTTTCCAAGCTTGAGAAAGGTTTCAGAGAGTTCTCGGAAGGCGTTGAGGAAAGCGTGCGCGAAATCAAGCTGGAGGTGACGGAGCTCAGGGGCATGGCGGAAAGGAACGAAGCGGCGTACCAGAAAGTAAGGGAGAGGTTGGAAGAGCTCAAGGGAATGAGCGAAAAGTTCGCAACCAAGCTCGAAGTCAAGGAAGTAGAGAAGCTCGTCGACATGTTCAACCCGTTGACCGCCAACTTCGTCACGGCCGAGGACGTGAAAAGGATCGTCCGGGAAATGCTGGAGGAACGGACGCCGAGGGGGCCAGGGAGCGTGAGAAAATCTTGACCACCAGCAAGACCGACCACCTGTTTTTTGCGCTCCTCCAACCCTCCGAACCCAACGGCGTCAGGGAGGGGAGAGGAGTTTCGGTAAGGCGTCATCCTTGGGAAAAGCGAGAAAGGTACCGTGGAGAATTTGTCCGGCAGGAGTAGCAAGAAGCGTACCGTTCTAGCCTACACACAAATCCTGCCCTAGTCGGTAACGGTCTTCAGAAAACCGTCGCTCAATCCTCTGGCTTAGGAAGCTCTTCCGGCAAACCCTTCCTCTTCCTTATACTCCTAGCGACCTGCTCGAACATTTCCTTGGGAAGTCTCTCGAATACCGTTTCGATGAGAGAGTAGAACCCTCTACCCGACGTTGCGGACTTGAGAGAAGCGTCGAAACCGAAAAGGTCTGCTACGGGAATTTTCGCTGTAATGACGGTTGCACCCTTCTCTTCCTTCATGTCCAGAATCTGACCCCTCCTCTTCTCCACTTCCCTTATGACCTCTCCGACCAAGTTGGTCGGAACGTCTATCCTTATAATCTGCTTTGGTTCCAAAAGTGCTATGTTCATCAGCATACCCTTCCTTATCGCGTACCTCACTGCGGGCATTATCTGCCCAGGCCCCCTGTGCACGGGGTCTTCGTGCAACTCGGCATCGACTATCGTAACTTTAACCCTCGTGCAAGGCTCTTTCGCGAGCGGTCCTTCGTCCATGAGGTTCGCGAACGCTTCCTTCACCATCTCTATGACCTCGTTCATGAACTGCACGCCCTTGGTAGCGTCTATCAGCACGTTCCTGTTGTGAATCAGGATGACGTTCTTGGCGACGTCATAATCCATCCCAGCCTCCGCGAGCTTCTTGAAGATGTGGAAGTCCTTCGGCCTTACCTTCGCCTCGCTGGGTATCTCACCTTCCAACATCTTCTTGTAAACTCCTTCCTCCAAAGGCTCGACGATGAGGTAAAACTTGTTGTGTTTGTTGGGAGACTTACCCTCTATGACGGGAGATTTTCCGGTGACGGTTTCCCTGTAAACCACGATGGGCGCCGACAGCTCGACGTCCAGGCCCATCTGCTTGAGCTTGTTCTCGACCTTCGCTTCTAGGTGTAACTCACCCAAGCCAGAGACTAGGTATTCCCCCGTCTCGGGGTTAATCTTCACGTGGAGCGTTGGGTCTTCCCTGGCTATTTTCTTCAGGGCATCGACCACCTTCGGCAACTCCATCGGATTCTTAGCTTCCACGGCTTTGGTAACGACGGGCTCGAACAGATGCGTAATTTCGGCGAAGGGTTCGATGATACAATCTGGATCGCAGACGGTTTCTCCGGTAAAAGCTTCCGGAATCCCTACTATCGCAGCTATGTTACCGGCCGTGACTTCCTCGACTGGAATCCTCGCTATACCCTTGTAAACGGCGACTTGCTGAACCTTCTTCTTCACCCTCTTGCTAACTAGGTAGACCTCCTTGCCCTTGTAAATCCTTCCCGAGAAGATCCTTCCTGTAGCGACGAACCCGACGTGAGGGTCGGGAACCATCTTCGTTACTATTATCGCGAGCTTTCCGTTGGGGTCGCAGCTAAGCATTTGCTTTCCGACATCAGAGTCCAAATCCCCCTTCCATATCTTTTCGATCCTGTACTTTTGCGCTTCTATCGGGCTGGGTAGATGCTTTATTATCATATCCAAGACCACTTGGTGTAAGGGCGCTTTCTTCGCGAGCTCGTCCTCCTTTCCGGCGAGGGTCAACTCTATCACGTCCTTGAACGTTATTCCCGTCTTCTGCATGTACGGGAGCGAGATTGCCCATCTTTTCAGGGCCGAACCGAAAGCGACGGAACCATCGGCCACGCTGACCAACCACTTGTCCTTGTACTGCTCTTCCGCGTACTGTTGAATCAGCAGGTTCACATCCTTTATGACTTCTTCAAACTTCTTCTGCAGCTCCTGGGGAGTGAGCTTCAGCTGTTTTATACACTTGTCTACCTTGTTGATGAAGAGCACAGGTTTTACCCTTTCTCTCAGGGCTTGCCTGAAAACAGTTTCAGTCTGCGGCATTATACCTTCGACGGCATCCACCAGAACGATGGTACCATCGACGGCCCTCATCGCCCTCGTTACATCACCGCCAAAATCGACGTGCCCAGGAGTATCGACGAGGTTTATCAAGTAGTCTTTCCCTTCGTAAGTGTGGACCATGCTTACGTTGGCACCGTAGATAGTGAGCTCCCTCTTCCTCTCCTGCTCGTCGAACCAAGTATACATGACCTTTCCTGCCATTTCCTCGGCGATCATTCCGGCTCCTGCCATGAGGTTGTCTGTGAGGGTGGTGTTATGGATGAAGAAGCCGTTTGCTACGAAGTTGTGGGTTTCTTCTACGGTGAAGTCGTAGACGAATGGGTAAGCTTCGGTTTCTTCGACTTCAACTACGGGTAAGGCTGTCACGCAGTTCGAGATAGCGGTGTTTGAATGGATCCTTGAAAGCAAAGCTTTCCTCGCCAGAAGAAGGAGTTTTTGATTCTTATGAGGAACCTCAAACCCTCCGACGCATCTTTCGAAGAGTTCTAGGTCGCTCTTTCCAGAAACCTTGAGGTAAAAGTAACCTTTCATTTCCCTGATGTAGGAGAGGATTCCAAACCTCAGAAACAAAAGCTGCAGTTTCTCCACAAGTTTTTTGCTCGCAGAGGATACACAAAGCTGTTGGTAAACATAACCGTCGCTATCGAAGTATCCTCGGATAAAACTCTGCAAAAATTTTGATGGTAGTGCGAAGAAGTACTCAGGAATGTCCAAGTTCCTCGATTTCTTTCTCGAAGGATAATCGAAAATCAGGTGGAAGAACCTCTTCAACGTGCTTCCTCCACGAAAATAGATTCTTGGACACTTTTTTCCGTATCTCTTTAGAGAAGCCGTTATCCCAAAAACGCTCTTCGCAATCTCTACAGCTCTTCGAAGGAGAAGCTCGTCGGCGTTGTCGAAGGTTAGGTTAACGCTACCATCGCCATACATAAGCCCTGCGAGGTATAAGAGTTCTAAGAACTCTTGCTCATCCTTTGGTAGCCTAATCTTCACAGAGGTCCTCGAACCGTACCTCTTTATGCCCCTTCTGTAACTGATAAACTCTATGGCATCGTATCCGCGAGATTTTTCGTAGCCAAAGATTTCCAAGAGTTTCACGAAATCCTTCAACCTGTACCTTCCTTTCCGTACACAATGATAGAAAGAGAGAAACGGAAGCCTGCTCCCTACCAGCTTCCATACTTTTTTTCTACCGGTTGCGACGATTTTCCTGTGAAGCTCTTCCTTGAAATTTTTGTTCAGATAAACGATGAAACCGTAATCTTGGGATAAAGTTTCAAGGACAATCGTCTTCAACTCTCTCAGACCAATCTCTTTCATAGGCAGTGCTTTCGGTACCAAGACCAAATCCCCCACGGATAATTCTCTTGCCTCCTTTTCTACCGTGGTGCTGCCGTCAAAACATATAAACTTGTGCATGGGCGTGACTTCGATGGACCTTCCGTCAGCAAGCCTTACCCTAAGTAGCTTATCATCGTTCCTCAGCTTCCACACGTAGAGAATTTTCCTGACTTTTACCACGCCTTGAGAGTCTACCGAGAGTGTCTTGAGGTTAAGGTGAGAGACGTCGTAAATTTCTTCCTCCTCGCTTTTCTTCGCTTTCTTACCAAATTTTCTTCCGAATTCGAACAACTCTCTAGCCTTGAACACCCTAGAAAGCGTGAAAACCAACGTATCAGGAGAAACGCATTTTCCGTGGTGAACATGACTGGAAGTAGCGACGTTCCTAATCCTTTCAGGGTGTTTCATTATTTCAACGATTCTTTCGGTAAGGTTTTGTTGAGCCATCTTGACACCCATTTACTTTAAGTCAAGAGACTTTTAAATTCTTAAGTTTTCACCCACTTAAAACTTTACTTCCTGAGTTTCGGTTGTGGCAATACCATAAGTATTTCTCTTTCATCCCCCAAGCACATGGCCTTTCCGTTGTGAAAAAGCCACGCAACATAAGCACAAGTCACAGCATCCAACTCGTCTCCGGAAAGATTTTTTCCCTTGAGTTTAATTCTCAACTTCTCTTCCAGACCTTTCTCGAGGAGGTGAATACCCCTCTGCTTCCTCGGTATGCCCAAAATATCCTGAGCCGCCCCAGGATACGTCTCGATGACCCTGAAACCCCTCTCCTCTAACTTTCTCCTTAACCTAATTCCTCTCCGCGTAAGCTTTCTCATAGGACCTAGGGTAATCGGGAAGATTTTTATCCCTAGCTTCAACACCTCCCTGTCGCATGCCCTCAAGTGCGGCGGCCCTTTCTTCCTGAGACTCTTCTTTCCCAGGGGCATGGCCAAGGGAGCGTCGATGGCAACCACCGCCGGGGATACCCTTTCCACCTCCCGCAAAATTTCCTTGTCAGTGTAGACTACTTTCGTCTCCGCAAAAAGCCTCTCGTCTAGCACGCAAAAACCCGTTTTTCTCTTCTCGCTACCAGCAAGGTCTATGCCGACGAACAACTTTCCGGCTCGCGCCTGACGCGCACCAACGTCTTTCCTATTCACTCTTACCGTACTCCCTCCTCACGGCAACAACGAAAGGTCGACCAGGAAAACCGGGTAAGAAGGGTTGCAAACGAAGACCACGCTTAAACACGCCTTCCCCTCCTACCTCCCTTGGGCCTCATGTAACCGTGGATGACTGGGGTAACGTCCTCTATCATCCCTATCTTCAACCCGGCCTTCGCCAACGCCCTTATCGCGGGCTGGGCTCCGGCTCCGGGAGGTCTCGACTTCGGGCCTCCGGGACCCCTTACCCGGATGTCGACGCCCACGATACCCTTTGCCAAGGCTTCTTCGGCAGCTTTCTTCGCGGCCAGCATCGCGGGAAACGGCATCCCACCCTCACGGTCCTTGTCGGTCATCATACCGGCGGAAACCCTAGCTATAGTCTCGGCCCCCGTGAGGTCGGTGATGTGCACTATCGTGTTGTTGGACGTCGAGAGTATGTGCGCGACCCCCCACTTACCCTTTTTCGACGGCATCGTTCCTTCACCCCTCCGTTACCACCCTAATCTTACCTTCCTCATCGACCGGGACCAGGTAGCTCGGAAACGGAACTTTCCTATCGCCGATGAAGACCTTACCGTGGACGATCAACTGCCTAGCATGCTTGGGCGTGTTTGCCAGGCCCTTCCTGTAGACCAAAGTCTGCAACCTCCTCTCCAAGAAACTCTCGACGGTCAGGCTCAACACGTCGTCGAGCGTCGCGTTCTCGCTAGCGAGTATCCCCAGCTTCTTGAGCTTCGCGAAGAGCTGCTTTTCCCTCTCCTCGTCCGGCCTCGCGTTGAGTTCACGGGCTATCCTCCTGTACTTCCTTAGCAGAGCCTCCGCCCTCCAAATCTCCCTCTTCCTCCTCAACCCGTACTCTTTCAACAACTTCTTCTCCCTCTCTATCCTTTGTTTGTCCCAGGGCTTCTTCGGGGTTTCGTACTTCTTCCGTTGCCTCTTCACTTCAACCACCCTTACCCAAAAGCTTGGCGGCTTTTCTCATAACGCCGACCGTCCTACCTTTCCTGAAGTGGCTCCTCGTTTTCTGCCCCCTTACGGGCAATCCCAACGCGTGCCTCATCCCGTGCCACGTTTTCAGGTTGATCAGCCTTTGAACGTCCATCTTCATCACGATGTCTACTTGGGACCCTGTGAGGTGCATGTCCTTTCCTGTTTCCACGTCCCTCCTCCTGTTTAGCATCCAAGGAGGGATCCCGTAGTTTAACGGGTTCCTGATCACGTCTTCCAGCTTCTCGATTTCTTGTGGAGACAGTTCACCGAGCTTCCTGTGCGGGTCGAAGCCGCCGGCGACGCATACCGCTTTTGCCATCGCGAACGAGATGCCCTTAATCCCTCTCAGTGCGTGGATGAGCCTTTTGTTAGCATCCAAGTTTGTTTCGGCAACCCTCACTATCGCCTTCGGCTCTTCCTTAACCTTCCCTTTTATCCTTTCTTTCCTTTCCCTCCTTTTCTCCTCCTTCTCCCTTTCCCTGGCTTCATCCTTCACTCTCGTTACGCCCATACTATCATTATTCCCCCTTAAGGACTTTAAAAATTTTTCACGTCCAGTCGGAGCTCAATTACTTCAAGCCTTTTCCGGTTGTCCCTCCACTCTGGGGTTTCCTACTTCCCTCCTACCTCCTAACGGACCGAATGCTCTTGTAGTATCGTCGGGTTCAGGGCGGGCAGCACCAAATAGGTAGTACAGTATCGCACGTGGTATCCACGTAAGATACACCACACATATAGTTGACCTGTATTTCCTTATACCCATTCGTGGATAGCCCGTAGGGATGCCCGTCGCTGCATACGTTCGCATCGCACGTCCAAGGCCAATACCTCACGCTATAACCCTCCGATGGCACTCTATAGCCGTGTTGACATCTGTCAACGCTAAATCTAGAGATCCTACCTCCATTGATCCACCCTTCTGGTGAAGTGATCCTAAGTCCCCCATAACAAATCCATCCGATTATTGTTATTACTCTCCGACACGCAGGATCTCCGGCACATTTCGCGATCTCACCTGGGGAACAAAAATGCCAACCCGGGCCAAATTCATAAGCACAAACGCAAGAGGCATCATCGGTACCGTCGTTAGGGGTGTCGCCGTCCGGATCGTAATCGGTGTTGTGTGAGATGCACCACTGCCAATATACGCTAGAATTGTCCCCAACACTATCCTCTATGTTTCCGTTCGTCGTGAAACTCGTTCTCCGAGGAGGCGGTTTACACCAGTCGTTCGTATCTCCCCCGTCGTCACAATCGCTCCAAAAACACGGAGAACCATCTTTCACGCGGTCGTTCAAGTCTCTGTATGGCGAGGGTTCTCTGAACGCTGTACAATCTACGTACGTGTCCCCATCGTCGTCGCACCCACCCTCTTTGGGAGGTTGCAACACCCTAAAATTGACAGTGTCGATGCACGCACCATAAAAATCGCTTACATTAGAAGGCCACCCACTCCTACAATCTCCACCGATACAAACCTCGCTAGCGTTCACCCTACCGGCCTCTACCTCGTCCACCTCAACTTTTTCCGCGTATACCTTGCCGACCCCGAGTATATCATGCCCTGTCAAGTTCAGAATCCCCTCTACTATCACCTTCGCGGGAAACTTCCAGAAGCAGTTGGCAACACAGACCTTGTAAGAAGAAGGAAGATGTTGTAGTTGCCTTCATCTCTTCTGGAGCGGAAAAATACAATCAACAACAGATATTTTGATATTAAAAGCTCATCCTGAATTCAAGGTAGTAGGGTTGAAGACAAACTCCGTAATCAAGCTCACAAAAATCAAAAAAAGTTTTTCGAAACAATTCAAACTGTAAGGTTAAGTCATCTTAACTTTCAAAACTTCTAATTCAGACAAACTTCCGTAATGTTTTCGCATCCACATGTTTCCGGATCCACCCAAAACTACCTTCACGTACCTAAAATTGGAAGCCCACCACACTTTATTAGTTGAAGAGACACAACTTTGCCAACCACCCCCACAGAACACTTTCGGTCCTTTTATACTTTCCAAGAGAGTCCAGTGAGAGCCATCAGAACTCACGTACACTTCGATCAAAGCTTGGATGTACTCTCCAGAATCACATCCTCCTGCTCTTATACAACCGCTTCCACGGAGACGGAGTATTCCTAAGTCTATCCATTCTCCTAAATCGAAAGTTAAAAAGCCGTTCCCATACCAACGGAGAGTTGATATCCCTGTGGATGGGTTTTCATCTTTCCAAGCTTCGTAATTTCCATAAATGTGGTCGAAAGACATTAAGACACCCGTTGCTATATTTTCCAGTTTTTGCGGATCCTCGAGAGTAAAGTTTCCGGGTTGTTCAGTACCCCAAGAAACGTTTGGTGGTGGACTAACTGCTCTTTTTTTGTAATATCCGTTGAGGTAGACAGAAAAAGAACCACTACAACCACCATACCTATTGTATGCAGAATAGATGAATTTAAAACTGATGTTGTGTTTGTTGTTCACGTCGCTGGTGATATCTATGGGGTTAGGGTTCATCTTTATCTTTTTGCTGCAACCCGGCCAGCTAGCGAAAAGGTGGTCACGTGAAAGCGAATATGCCCTTTCGAGGGAACCACCGTCATAAACGATTTTCATGGTAAAAGAATATGGTGAATCCTGAACAATCCCCGCATACACGTCCACATACACCTTGTATGGTTCCCAGACAGAAGGGTCAGGAAGGTCTCTCACACCAGAATTTACGGTTAATCCGCTACCTATATCACCTCCTTGAGCAGAAAATGTTTGGTAGATATGGTGAAAAACGCTGTCCCTAGAAGAAAGTGAGTGAGCTTTAGGATTACCATAGTACACGTACAAAGTTTTGCTCTCGTAAGGGGTGAGGTGGGGCATCTTAATCCAAATTCTGGTATTTGTTCCTCCACACCCAGATTCTACCCAATACGGAAGGTAATTTCCGTTTTCATCCACAATCCTTATGTCTGCACAATCTTTTCGCATTTTTCCCTCATTGATTAAAGTGCGTGTATCTAACGTTAGTAAAATTTGATAGCCATCCAAATTATTTCCAGAGTTTTCCTGAATAGTTACAGCTTTTCTGTATTTCCACACATAGGAGGAAAAGATGGATGGTTGGGAAGGCCAACCACTCCTACAATCACCACCAATACAAACTTCACTGGCACTCACTTTATTAACCCCAACAATATCATGCCCGGTCAAATTCAAAATCCCCTCTATTATTACCTTCGCGGGAAACTTCCAGAAGCAGTTTATAGCTCCGGAGCAGTTGAAAATTCCCGGACCTATTTCTCCTGGATGATGACCTGGGTTGGGGTATCGCAGGCCCGTTCCCTGGGGAGAAAGCAAGTAACCAGCGCAGGCTTGGTAGGCTACGGCCAAGAGGAGGGCTACCACAATGGCAGGTACCAACTTGTGCTCGAAAGGAGAGGTAGGCATTAATTAAGATTTCCCTTAACTCTTAAAAAGTTTCGATTGAGAATCAAGTAATTCACGAGGTGATCAACTCATTAAAGCCTCGCAACCTTTTGAGCCCTCTTCTTCCTGTCCCTCATAGTTATTACGAGGCGTATTGAAGATGGTATGGAAGTTTATTGGTGGTGGCCAGAAAAAATGAAGAAAGACGCGGAAAAAGGTGTGAAGGAATGTTTTGCGAAGGTAGATGAGAGAATTCGTCGACTCTCTGAAGGGCACGAAGATTATTATGGAGAGATTGGGATAAACACTCACAAGAGAAGTGGTAGCGAAATAATTTTCGCTTATACACGTTTCGTAGATACAAGAAAAAGGGATGTTAGCGTGAATCGCGTGATTAACAACTTGTATCTACTCCAAGATGAAATGGAAATAGCACACGAGAAATTCCTACGCTTTTTGTACATTCTAATTTAGTCCTAACGCTCTTTTGACAGCGTTGGGTATCTCTTCTATCAAATCGCTAGCCATAACTCCTTCATCACGCTTTTTCGAAGCGAGCTCGCCGGCCAACCCGTTGACGAAAGCTCCGCAGCAAGCTGCCTCGAAAGGTTTAGCACCTCTCGCTAAATAACAGCCGCATATACCAGCTAGAGTATCGCCGGTCCCTCCCTTAGTCATTAGCGGAGAGCCTGTTTTGTTGAGCACTACTCTCTTTCCATCAGAAATCACGTCGACGTGACCTTTGAGGAGGATGGTTACTTCCAACTCTCTCGCAAGGTTTTTCACCGCTTCGACCCTTCTTTTCAACTCGTTTCCCACCTCGATTCCAGAAAGTACGAGGAATTCGTAGGCATGCGGAGTTATCAAAATCTCCTTGCCTTTCGCAATCTCTTTTCTTTCCGCTAACGCCTGGATGGCGTCGGCATCGACTACGCATGGTATGTCGATCGCCTCCAAAAACTTAAGGATGAACTCCTTAACCTCGCTTCTCCTCGTCATTCCACCTCCTATTACCACTGCGGTCTTTCCTTCAGCAAGCTTCAGGACTTCCCTCAAATTTTTCGGCGAAAAGTATTTGCAATCCAAAGGATAAGAGATAAGGTCTGGTTTGAAGCTCGCCACTATATCAGCGGCTCTCCTGGGAGCGACTACGGTAACGAGGTCTACTCCCGCTCTCAACGCAGCGAGTGCGTTCAAAGCTGGCGAGCCAGAGTAGTGTTCGCTTCCTCCGACGACGAGCAGATGACCGTAATCGTACTTACGGCACCACCTTTCCCTCTTCACGTAGATTTTCCTCAGCATTTTTTTGGTTCCGCGCATGCTCGCTACTCAAAATATTTTTCCGCTCCGCGACAACTTAAACTCATGGAAACTTGCAAGGTTTGTGGAAGGTCTTCTCCCGAAATTTCTTCGGTAATAGGAGTTTGCAGGGAATGCATCTTGGAGCGATGGGAAGATGTAAAGCCGATCGTTGAAAGGGTTCATGAGGAGAGTAGGAAAAGGTTCGGCTTGCCGCAAAGAGTTCCGCGCGACGAAAAGGGCGTGCAATGTAAAGGTTGCGGGAACGAATGTAAAATTCCCGAGGGAAAGCTTGGATTTTGTGGCTTGGTGAAGAACGAGAACGGAAAGCTTGTTAGGATTGCTGGAACTCCTGAGAAAGGGTTGTGCGAATACTACTACGATCCCCACGTCACCAACTGCGTAGCCTCGTGGATTTGTCCGGCAGGGACAGGAAAAGGATATCCGAAATTTTCGTACACGCGAGGACCTGAGTATGGATATTACAACCTCGCCGTTTTCTACGGGGCTTGCAACTTCAACTGCCTTTTCTGCCAAAACTGGCATTTCAGGGAAAACCTTTCAGCATTCCATCCTATAATCTCGGCTGAAGAGCTCGCGGAGAAGGTTCACGAAAGGGTAAGCTGCATCTGCTTCTTCGGAGGGGATCCAGGACCTCAGCTAGCGCATGCAATCGAGGTATCAAAACTAGCTTACGAAAGAGCCAAGGAGGAAGGAAGGATCCTAAGAGTTTGTCTGGAAACCAACGGAAACCTCGCCTGGCCTTTGCTAAAAAGGTTTGCGAAAATCTCTTTCGAGTCCGGAGGCTGCATAAAATTTGACCTGAAGTTCTTCCACGAGGAGCTAAACATGGCGTTAACAGGAGTTAGCAACAAGGTTACCTACAAGAATTTCGAGAAGCTCGCGAGGCTTCATTCTCAACGCGAAGAGGTTCCTTTCCTCCATGCTAGTACGCTCCTGATACCGGGTTACGTAACCGTGGAAGAGGTTAGGAAGATTTCAAAGTTCATCTCTTCTTTGGACGCGAGGATACCATACAGCTTGCTGGGCTTCCATCCAGACTTTTTACTCACAGACTTACCATTCACAAGCAAAAAGCTGGCTCGGGAATGTTACGAGGCGGCGAAAAGGTGCGGGCTAGAAAACGTGAGGATAGGCAACGTTCACATCCTTGTGTGACTTCGTGGAGGGTGAAAACGATAGTTGAAACTCAAACTCGTAACTTTTTACCGATACGTAACGTTATGCGACGTTAAGTAACGGAAAGAGGGAAAGAAACTCGTTTGAAGCTGGAATCATTCATACCTCAAAGCTTCTACCGGCTCAAGCTTCGCAGCCCTCCTCGCTGGGAAGTAGCCGGCTATTACTCCAACGAGGAAGCCGAAAGCGCAACCGAGCAGCAAAGTTTCGATTTTAACGCTCACCGTCATCTCTACTCCAACGAGAGATTCTCCGAGGGCTTGGGAAGTAGCGTAGCTGAGCCCGTAAGAAAGTATCGCTCCCGCAGCATCTCCTACCAAACCGCCCACCAACCCTATCATCCCTGATTCAAAAAGGAAGATTAACAAGATCGTGGAGTTCGTAGCCCCTATAGCTTTCATCACCCCTATCTCCCTAGTCCTTTCAGCGACAGAAACGTACATTATGTTCATGATTCCTATCCCGCCCACTATCAAGGAGATCGCCGCTATCGCCGTGAGAAATAGGTTCTCCGTTGCCATGATGTTGCCTATGGTTTCTCGGAAAAACTTGGGAGTGATTACCGTGAACGTCTTTGTTTCCTCGCTCTCCTTCCTGGATTTCAGCAACGTTTTCTCAATCTCATCGCCAACCTCGTCGATATCGTAACCCTTCCTCACCCTCGCGAGAATCATGGAGTACTCACCTTTCTTCAGCCTTCCTCCAGAAATTTCAACCGCAGCATCCGCTGGAACGTAAATCGAATTATCCACCATGCTCAGGAAACCGCCTGCTTTTTTGAGTATGCCGACGACCCTGAACTTTCTCCCGTTGATTTCCACTTTCTTGTTAATCCCTATTTCTCGCGAAAAAATCTCGTGAGCAACCGCGTGACCAAGGACGACCACGTACCCATCGTTATCCTTCAGCAGTCTTCCGCTCTCCAACCCTATTCTCTCGGCCTCGCTCCTCGACCAGGCTTCTGGATTCTCCACTCCGTTGATCGTGAGGGAAACTTCTTCCTTTCCGTACCTCACCTTTCCGCTTGTCCTCAAGTACGCATAGACTTCCTCGACGCCTTCGACCCTCGAAACTTCTCGCAGGTCGCTCTCCGTGAGCTTAATCACCTTCATCCCTACTGGTATCTTTCCTGGCTTTATGTTTCCAGGAATCACGTGAATTACGTCGCCTCCTATCCTCATCAACTCCTTGTATACATTTTCCTGCAAGCTGCTACCTAATGAGGAAATGCTGACTATCGCAGCAACGCCTATCACGACGCCAAGCACCGTCAAAAAAGTCCTCAGCTTCCTCTTCATCAGATTCCTGGCGGCTATGGAAAGGAGCCTTCCCCACATGCTACTTCTTCACGCTCTTCCTTCCCAAAAAGTAGGATAGGATAGCGAGAGTTACGGAAGCGATTATCCAGGAAGTCGGTGTTTGAAACTCGCTCCTTTCTTCAATCCCCGTAACCTTCACCCTTAGAACGACCTCCCTATCGAACTTTTTACCGTAGGCGTCCTCGTAGGAAAGCTTCAGCGGAAGCTCGTATTCCTTTCCTGTAACAGCCTCAGAACTCACCCTAACCCTGAGTCTCTCCGTCGAGTAATCGTCGGATTCCAAGTTTCCCACGTAGACCGTCGAGGGAAAAACCTCCACGAAGGGAGCTTTCTTCTCCACGCTAAGAGTCAAGAACCTAACTTCCTCCCCGCCTTTGTTAACCACTTTGATTTCCAGCTCTCCCTCACAACCAGGGCAAAGCATCCTCTGCGATTCCAGGGAAACGAGGACCTCGTACTCGCCCTCAACCTTCATGCCGACGGACTTAACTTCTCGATATGCGACCGATTTCGTCTCGTCTAAGTAACGCAGCAGGATGGGAATCGAATAGACCCCTGCCTCTACCGAAGGGTTTATCAAGACGGTGAACTCGCTCTGAAAGCTTTTTCCTGGGGAGAGCTCGCTCACGAACCTCTCGGGCGAGTCGAGCGTGATGAAGAGTTTCGAAGAGTTCAGCGTGAGCATCAAATCCTTCGCCGAGCCGTCACCCTTGTTTACGAGGGTTACCGAAAGCTTAACAACATCGCCGGGCTTAATCTCGCTCGCGTTGAACCTCGCCTCTACAAGCTGGAGCTGAGGGACTGTAACTATTTTTATCGGAATCGTCACACTCTTCTCCTCGGTGGTGGAATCGACGAAGTAGGTTATCTTAACGTTTATGTAGGAGGTCGTCGCCCTCGCGGTCTCATCGATCGCGAAATTCACTGAGGTTTGTTGGAAAGAGTTTGCCGGAATGTTGCCGACCTCAACTTCCTTCCTATCGAGGTTAATGTACTCACCCGCCTCGAACTCAAGCTTCACCTTCCTCACGCCAAAGGCCGTGGGGTTCGTTAAAGTTAGAAAAACCGTACTCTCGCTACCAGGCTTCACGGTCTCGTCAAGAAGCTGATAGGTAAGCTGAACGCTTCCCTCGTGGGAAAACGAGCTAGCGGAAAGGAACGCAAGTAATAGCGGAGAAAACGCTAGAATGGTTAGCAACGCTCTTGCGCTAAAAGCTCCTTGCCCTCTCACCCTTTCCTCACCTTTTCTTTAATAATTTTTCCGTCCTTCATAAAAATTACCCGATTAGCAAACTTTGCTAGGGTAGCATCATGCGTTACGACAGCGATAGTTACGCCATTCTCCTCGTTGATTTTCTTGAGGAGGTTGAGGATTTCCTCGCCGCTCTTCGAATCGAGGTTACCCGTTGGTTCGTCCGCAAGGATTATCTTGGGGGAGTTTGCCAGCGCTCTCGCTATCGCAACCCTCTGCTGCTCCCCGCCCGAGAGTTGCGAGGGTAGGTGGTCGGCCCTTTTCTCCAAACCAACCAACCTGAGTAATTTCTTCGCCCTTTCAACCTGCCTTTCCCTACTGACACCGGCGAAACTCATCGGAAGCATCACGTTTTCCATCGCGGTGAGAGTCGGTATTAAGTGGAAGAACTGGAAGACGAAGCCTATCTTTTCCCTCCTTATCCTTGCTAGCTCGTCCTCGCTGAGCTCTGAAGTATCGATACCGTCGATGAGCACCTTTCCTTTCGTCGCCCTGTCCAAGCAGCCTAGGAGATGTAATAGGGTGGATTTTCCAGAGCCAGAAGGGCCCATGATGGCGACGAACTCACCTTTCCTTATCCTTAGCGTCACCCCTCTCAAAGCCTTCACTTCGTTCGCCGAACCCTCGTTGTAAACCTTCCACAGGTTCTCGCAAGAAACTACGGTCGTTACCATATACTTACTTTTCCTTCCCGAAGTCTTTTATCGCTTTCTGGAACTTTTCCTTGAACTCCTTAACATCCTTGAGCGCAGACCTTGCGGCAGACCTCAAAGCCGCGAGCGGAGAGCCTTCCTTAACCTTGACGAAGACCTTCGGTTCCGCCAAGTAAGGATGCTCCTTATACTGAGCGGCCTCGCTAACCTTGCTTTCCTTCCAGAGGTACTCCCTGAGGAGGTTCGTGAGCGTGAAGGTTTCCCCGCGAGTTTCCACTACCAGCTCCTTCTCACCTTTTTTGACGATCCTCAACTCCAACCTCACACCTCCTATTCGACGAATGTCACCATCTCCTCAAGCTTCCGCCTTGGGGTTGGGTAGGGTTTTTCGCCAGGGTATCCTACAGGCAGCAACGCTATCGGCCTCAATCCGCTTTCCTCGATTCCGAGCACTCTCTTCACGTCTTCTTCGTCGAAAGCCCCAACCCAACAGCTTCCTAATCCCAGAGCTGTGGCCGCGAGCATCGCGAACGTGCAAGCGATGGTGGCGTCCTGCAAAGAATAAAGTTCTCTTCCCCTTTCTCCGTACCTCGATGCCGACTTCTCTGGGTCGGCGCAAAACACGAGAACTACTGGAGCTTGAGTGAGGAAATCCTGCCCGAAGGCTGCCCTCGCTAATTCAACTCTCTTTTCCTCATTCTTCACGACGAAAACCTTGTAAGACTGCAAGTTTCCAGCGGACGGGGCGAGGTTCGTCAGCTCGAGGATTTTCCTCAGCTTCTCTTCTTCAACATCCTTACTCTCGTAAGCCCTTACGGAGCGTCTACTCTTAACAGCCTCTTCGAACTTCATGAGATTTTTTTAGTTTGCTAGGTATTTAAGCTTGCTCCCCTCCTTCTTTCCTGATCGCCCTCGCCAAGTCGTGGATGAGCTTCCTAACGTATTCCCTCATCTCGTAGACCTCCTTTTCTGGAAGCTTTTCTCCCTTCCTTTCGTCCACGAGCCTCTTCATCTCCTCGACCCTGTTCCAGACGTCGAGATAGTAAGAGTTCACCTTGTTCTTTTCCACGAGTTCCTTCTTGAAAGCTTCCTTCAGCGACATGCCGAGCTTTTTCACCAGCTCCTCGTTGCTAACGTTCTCGGGAAGCTTGTGTAACGTTTTCAGGGCGGTAGATACAGCTTTCAGCATAACCTCGTGCGTTCTTTCAACGATCTTTTCCCTCTTCCTCAACTCCAGCGCGTTGAGCAAGCCGAACATCTTCGCGACGAATTCCTCAGCCCTCTTTATCCACTCGTCTACGAACTGCCCGCTAACGTCCTGCAACTCTTTGTGCTCGATCTTCTTCCTTATCTCGATGATTTCCTTCAACCACTGAGCATACTTTTCCTCCAGCAGCCCCGGCTTGACGAGGTATTCCATCACGGTATCGTACGCCTTACTCGGGACCGGCGGGGAGAGTCCCATGAACATCAGCACCGCCTGAGCCGTGTTGAGCATGGCGTAGTAGCAATCCTCCGCTAGCATCAGAAGCTTCACGGTCTTCGCTCTCATCAGCTTTTTCGGGGCACCCTCCATGTAGCTCTCTATCGCCTCCCTAGTAGCCGGAATCTTCCCCATTTCCAGCAACCTTTTTATCGGAGCGAAGAAACCGGTGTCGAAGATCGGGATTCCTTCCTTGATGAAGTTGTAGATTATCGGGTGGCATACTCTTGCGTATTCCCAAAATTCGGTGAGCGTGTAAGTCGGTTGAACCGAAATTCGCTTGGAAATCTCCTCCGCGATTCTTTCTAAGTCGTCGTTGATCTTTTCTTGTAACTCTGGCGTTATCTTCTGTAAGGTGTCGTCGATTACCACGAAAACGTCGACGTCGCTCTTGGGCTTGAACTCCTCCCTTGCGACGCTCCCCATCATGACCACGCACTTTATCAGCTTGCCGTACTTTTCCAAGACCCTTTCCGCAAACTTCTTAACGTCTTGCAGGATTTCTTCCTTAGTCGGAAGTTTTTCCTCGCTTTCTCCAGCTTCCTTTTTTTCTTCCTCATCCACGGGCCTCACCTACACCTCCAGAGGGGCTTCGATTATCTCTTTGGGCAGGAGGTTCTTAAACCTTTCTACTATCTCCCTGGACAACTTCATAGCCCTTTCCAGGTGCTCCACCTCGACTTTCTCTATCCTCTTGTGCTCTATGTCCTTCCAGAGCCTATCCAGCTCGGCAAATTTCTCGACGAACTCTCCCTCAAGCTTCTTTTCCTCCGCCAACCTTTTCAAGAAATCTGGAATGGCCCTCGCGTCGGGGCGTTCCTTGTAATAATGCATCACCACGGCTTGAATCATATCCATCGCAGCGTACCTTAAATCAAAGATCATGGAGCGCATGTCGAGCTCTATCTTCTTGAGCTTCGCTTCGGCCGACTTGGATTTTAGCTTCACGGTTTCCTCGCTCGGAGGTATGAGCCCCATCCTCAGCATCCTTTGCATGGGCTTCACAAAACCCGAGTCGTAGACGATCAGCCCGTTCCTCAGGAAGTTTACCAACTCCGGAGAACCCTCCCTGAACCAACTCCAAAAGTCGGTCAAGTTAGTAGTTTGGACGTGCAGGTCCTTCATCTCCTCCGCTAACAGATGAATGTTCGCCACGACCGTTTTTAGGTCTTCACTCGGCTTTGGGGTCGTATCATCTAAAATAACCCACACGTCTATATCGCTTGTTGGCTTCAGCTCCCCTTTCGCAGCTGAACCGAAGATCACGACTGATTTTATCAACCCGCCGTACTTCTCCTTAATTCTCCTCGTAAACTCCACGACTTTCTCGTAGACTTCCCTCTTGGACGGAGTTTTTGGTCTTTCCTTGTACTCCTCTTCGATTAGCTCGACGCCCTCCAGCTGCTTCTCGAGCTCCTCCATCAAGCTCCCAAACCCCAACAATTTTGATTTCGCGTAAAAGCTTAAATGGTTAGCATACCCTCACCTCCACCACTGGACGTTCTCCGTCCGAGATTTTCTTTATACACAATTGGTAACCCCCCTTCGGAAGCATCCCTTCCCCAACGATTTCTACGCTCGGTGGCTTGAGAAAAATTTCCACACCTTCCTTTACCCTCCAGTAACAGCAGAACTTATAAGGAAAATAATCGCACTCAGCTACATGGGTATCGGTCTTCTGCGAAAGAGAAAAGACACAGATTTCGCCGGAGGAGCAATTTTCTTTGATGTCGCAGACAGCTTCTGGATAAAAGCAAGCTTTTATATCGAAGTATCCTGGCGTTCCTACGTGAGAGTTGCTCACGTTGAAAATGCTAACAACTTCCTCCCCTCTACTGCATATTCCAGTTGTATACAATACCTCAAGGTTTTTACAGCAAAGCTTGTACTCGTAACCGCTACCGCTTCCGCACTCTGCGACGTGAGAATTGGTTAGGTTGAAAAGCTCGAAGATGCAATTTTCTCCGGAAAGACAATCACCTTTCCTTATCGCGCACTCTACTCCCGGAGACCTACCGCCCACTAGCATAAGGTTCCCCTCCCTTTTAACGACCCCCGTGAGCGAGGTTAGCAAGGGTGTGAAGTACTCAAACTTTATACTACCGTTGCTGACCACGAACCTTCCTTCCTCCACACTCAACGCTACCCTTATTTCCGTCCCCACGTCGCCGCTCGCTACCCTACCGATGGTTTTATCCAACGTTCTCATCTCCTCTATAGCATCCGTGACGACGCCGAAAGCTTTGGATTTTTCTAGGCTCGGAAATATACCGAAAATAAGGATGCTTACTCCCACCGTGACAAGCAAGAGCCCCAACAAATAACCAAGGACCGACTGAGCTCGCATCGATTAATATTTAAACTCCTCCCCTAAATATTATCTGGGCCCGGGTAGCTCAGTAGGTAGAGCGCCTGGCTGTTAACCAGGAGGTCGGCGGTTCGAGTCCGCCCCCGGGCGCGTTCAGCACAGGTAAACGCTCAGTATGGATTTCCCTTTTTCCTCTCCTACTTTTTTCACGCAGAGCGTGTACTCTCCCTTGGGCAACCTCAGGAAGCTCTTGAACTCTATCCTCCTGTTCTCGTACTTTATCATTATCGGAATTTTCTTGAGGAGCGTTTTTATCGTACCCACATTTCCGAGGGCGTAGGAAACGGTTTTATCCCTTAGCAGTATAAGCCAGATATCGTCCAAGGAGCCGCATTCGCCGTAGGTCCTGAGCACGTACAGCGGCTTCTCCCTAGAAAAAGTGAGTGTAAATGTATACACATCCTTTAGGTTAAGGAAGCATATTTTTTCATCGCCCTCGGAGAATAAGGAAAAGATCGTCGGAGAAGCGTAAGCTTCTTCCTCGTCCATGGCGCATGCGTAGTACTTACTTACTTCATCCTTAACGCGGAAGTACGCTACGGGAGGTGGTATTTCCTGCGTAATCACAGACCCGTTAGCTAAGGTAGAATTCGCATAGAAGGTTACCGTGTAATTTCCTAATTGGTTGTCGAATTCTTCGGTTACGTTGATGACTGTGTACCAGTAGCCAGTTTCTGCCGGTGAGGAAAGGTTCGTTAGGTAGTAAGGTCCTTTTATCGTTCCGTTGGGCATCGTCACGTTGACCCAAACCTTGTCTATTGGATTATCTAGGTTTTTGTAGACAAGGCAAGAGACGTTTATCAGCTGGTCGTCAACGTCCAAGTAACCCTCGATTCCCGTTTTTACGCTAACAGCTTTC
>CAYUFF010000011.1:0-27489 GCA_964444075.1 uncultured archaeon | reverse complement strand
AGATAACAGTGCCCGTCGGTAAATCCCACTTCCTGTGCGGAAACGGCCCGTATTATTACGTGTGGTTCGAAACTCAACACTTTGAAGAAAGGAAATACTTTGGCGTCTACGACCAGGTAGATGCTGAGTATAGAATGTACGATTTGAAAAGACACCACAGGGTACCTGCCGTGAAATTCAACTCGACTTCTTGTCCGCCTGGGTATAAACTCGCTGCAAGGGAACATCAGGGATGTTACAAAGCTGGGTGTTTTGATTCCAGCTGCAACACTATAGCCGATTGTGATTGTTGGAATGGTTGGTGCATACTTCATAACTACGACCCCGCACAGTGTTCGTACGAACAAGAAATGGGTTGTAGTGATAGCGACTACGTTTGTCAGCCTCACGGAAACTACATCTGCAGGGTAGGTTGCGTCCTAGAACCTACCTACCCCAAACCAGACGACTGGGCGTGCTACAGGTCGATACCCACGGACCAAAACTGCAATGATGACGAGATCCAAGAGGGTCCGTTCGGAGGTTGTGGTAGGGTTACGTGCTACACTTTCGGTGCCGCTATGGGCGGCGTTGACTACCGCGAGGGTTATTACCTTTGCAAGCACAACTTTGGGAGCCAGGATGCTCCGAACCAGTATCCTAAAGCGTACCCTGTGAGGCTGTTGCTTTGTCCAGACTAGCTCCTCGAGCTTTTCCGCTGGTTTTCCTTGGTAGGAATGAACAAAATTTTTAGAGGAGCGCGAAAAAATGTAAGTAGGGTAAAAGATGCTGAAGGTCGGTGTAAACGCCGCGAGAAGCTTGTTCGAACCTTTCACCCTCAAGCAGAAGTTCGAGGTGCTGTCCCTCTTCTTAGAGATTTTCAAGAGGTTTTGGGAGAAGGGAGAAGAATGGTACGTAGAGCTGGGTGTCAGCGGTTTTCCCGAGCTCTACGTTTTTAAAAGGAACAAGATAAGGATCAACCAGACGACCGCCTCGAAAATTAAAAGAATTTGCGAGAGGGAGGGTTTCAAGCTGACCATTCACGCACCGCACTCCGGAGAAAAAGTCCTGCCAGACCTAAACCTATGTTCCCTCGACGAGAAAGAAAGAAAATTTTCCATCGAGTACGCTAAAGCTACCATCTTGCTGGCAAAATCGCTAGGCTCCAACATCATCACTTTTCACCCAGGTTATCTCTATGCGAAGTTGGAAGAAGCTGAAGAAAAGTTGAGAGCGATCGCTAACGTAAGGGTAGCGAAGGAAAACCTCGTGAAGAGTTTTCGCGAATTGGTCGAAACGGCGGAAGAGGAGGAAATATTGCTCACTCTTGAAAACATGGAACCGAGGATCGATATAGGCTATATACTCATCAATCCACTGGAGGTGAAGGAAATCGTGGAAAGGGTAGGGAGTAAGTGGTTGAGGATTACCTACGACTGTGCCCACGCAACCCTAGCGGCGGCTTACTTGGGGTTCGACCCCGTCGAGAATTTCAAGAAGATTAGGAAGTACGTTGTAAAAATACACATTCACGACAACTTGGGTAAGCCCAGCCTCTTCGGCAAGAAGGACTACCGCGACGGTATAGGGGATCTGCACCTCATGCCGTTGATAGGCAGGGGTATAGTTCCGAACGAAAAGATTTTGAAGCTGGCTGGAAGGAACAAACTCGTGATTTACGAAATAACACCCACTTCCGTGGAATTTGCCCAGAGCATAGCGAGGTTGAGAGAGATCTTCAAATGACCTTCCATTCCCTCAACAACTCCTTCTCGCTTTCGGTAAGCCTTTCTTGCAACTCCTTTAACACCGCTACATCCCTAGGGGTGAGCTCAGAGAGCAGTATTTCGTCCTCTTTTATGTGTCTTCCGAAAACCGGCTCGTCCATCGAAATCGCAACTTTATCTCCAGCTCTCGCTTCTTCCAACCTTTTTCCTTCGCTCTGAATCTCTTTCACCCTCCCTACGACCCTTCCGTCCTTTTTCTTCAGCAACACTCCTGGTTTCAAAACTCCAGCGATTATTTCTACCCCGACTATACAAGGCTTGCTTACCCTGAAGACGCAGCCCTTCAGTATCCTAAGCTCCACGGGCCTGGAAACGCTCTCCAGCTTTTCTCTTATTTCTTTTTCTCTCTCGCTCCTACACCACTCCCTGTATTCCTCCACCAGCCTGTAGATCACGTCGTTCGAGAATATTCTCACGCGGAGGTTTTTTGACAACTCCTGAGCTTCGGGTAAAACCTTAACGTTGAACGCCAGCACGACCCTCTTCAGCTTATCTTTCACGGCTTGAGCCTCTATCACGTCCTGTTTCGATACGCTACCAACCTCCGCCTTCCTTATCGGGATGTTTTCTTCACCGAGCAACTTTATCATCGCCTCTAGGCTTCCCAGCGTATCGGCCTTTATGATCACGCCCTCTATAGACTTTTCGAACTCTATCTCCTCGACCTCTTGCTGAACAAGTTTAAGAGCCTCGCCCACCTTCTTCTCGTCGGAAACCACTATTATCGGAGAGCCGGCCTTTACACCTTCCAAGTTTGGTGCTGCCACCTTGACGCCAGCGGACGCTCTGACTTCGTTCACAACCTCAAACTTCTTCTCTACCCTCAACTCCCTGAGCGGCGGTGGTTGGAGCAACGCTTTCACGCGGGTTACGATGGGTTTCTTCCCGCCTATTATCAGTAAGTCCCCCCTCCTTATCTTCCCGTCGTAGAGTATCACGTCAATCGTCGTCCCAAAACCTTTGGTTTCCTTTACTTCCAAGATGCTTCCTTTACCAGTCTCGGACAATTCGAGCTTACCGATCAAAAACTGCTGGGCAAGGCCGCTGAGCACCATCAGCAGCTCCGGAATTCCCTCTCCCGTAACACCGGAGACGGGAACTATTGCGACCTGCTTCCTAAAATCCCTAACCCTGTCGAACCTCTCGGATTCGAACCCCCTTTCTGCAAGCTGACCTACTAGGACGTAGATTTTTTTCTCAAGCTCCTCCTTTACCTCCTCCCTTTGCAACGAAAGGCTTTTCATGAAAGTGGAGTTTTCGTACGGATACCACCCAGCAACCCTGTCTATCTTGGTCGCGGCCACTACGAACGGGACTTTAAAAGTTTTGAGAATCTCCAAGCTTTCGTCCGTCTGCTCTTTAAAACCCTCGTTGACGTCTACCACGAGTATGGCTAAGTCGGCCACGCTACCTCCCCTTTTCCTCAAACTCATGAAGGCCGCGTGCCCTGGGGTGTCTACGAAGAGCAGGCCAGGAATCTTTAACTCTACGTTAAACTTCTTCATCAACTCTCCGCAAATCCGGCGGACCACTTTGAGCGGGACGTAGCTAGCGCCGACGTGCTGGGAGATTTCTCCAGGCTCTTGAGAAACTACGGAGGTTCCCCTAATCTTGTCCAACAGCGTGGTCTTTACGGCCCTTCAAGGGTTTCCGTGGTCCACGTGACCGAGCGTAACTATGATCGGGCTTCTTATCTCTCTCATAAATTAAAAAAAGAAAAAGTGTAGAAAAAACTTTGAACAAAGCCTTACTAACCCTTGAGAGGCAGTGTGGATGGTATTCCACCAAGTTGGTAGAGGGATGTTAAACCCATGCTTCCTACTGCCAACCATCCTAGCATGAACATCGCTGTAATCAAAATACTCACTCCGATGAATGTCGTTATCATGTCCGTCTCGTAGAGGTTCCTAGTGAGCGAGTAGAGCTGTGCGTAGGCTACCGCTATGAGGACGGTCGCTATCATCGCTCCTACTATGTTCCCTACTACGGGTACGTAAGCCAGTATGGAGAAGATGAAGATTCCTACGGACATCACTAGCATAGTCTGTGATATCGCAAAAAGCCCGTGGACGTACCTTCCTTTACCGCCGAGCGTGGTCATGACTAGCTGGAGCACTACCGGAAGGAAGAAACCCCCTGCCAGCGCTAGGAGTATAATCCCGACCGAAAGGTACGTCGGTTGTAAGACGCTCGTAACCATCGCGGGGAGGGCTTGCGTCATTATCATCGCTGAAATCCCTAGGAGGATCGCGGCGACCACGAGCCTCACTATGGCGTTATTGTAGTCCACTTCCCTCTTCCTTTTCAGGGAGAAGAGCAAGCCCATAAATTAAAATAGTTTTTCCTTTACTTAAAAGTTTTAAAAACTAGGTTAAGTTAACAGAACCTAAAAACTACCTCTCTCGAGGCGATCCTCGGCGCTTCCCGAGCAGGCCCGGAGTTCAGACCACCTCCTTCACCCGACTCACGCCGTCGCTTTCTTTATCCCTCTCCACCCTGTAGATTTTTCCAAGGATCATCTCCTCCAACCTCTCGTCGTGGGTGATGAGGAAGATTTGCTCCGCTATGTCCACGGCCTTTTCCATCAGCGCCCTCCCCAAGACCTGAACCGACCTAGCATCGAGGTTGTGGGTCGGCTCGTCCAGCACGAGGAGCTTGAGTTGCGGTGCCAATACCGAGGAGAAGGCCATCCTCAGAGCCAGGCAAGCTATGCTCCTCTCACCCCCCGAAGCGATTCCGTCGACGTTGACGAACCTGCCGTTCCTGTCCCTCAGCTGCAGGACGTAATCGTCCTCGACTATCGCCAGCCTTATTTCTGTGAAGTCCCCGTAGGGATACAGAGTCGCCCATATCTTGTTCATGAAGTAATTCACGGCCTGGAGAAAATCTTCCCTCAACCTTACTTGGGTAAGTACCAACGCCCTCCGAAAGAGCTCGAGGTCCTTCAGAATCCTTTCTATCCTCTCGACCTCTTCCACCTTCTTCCTCACTTCCGATACTTTTTCTTCGAGCTCCTTCAACCTAGCCTTCTCCGCCTCGAGGGTTTTCTCCGCGTACGAAATGCTCGTCTTTAACTCCCTTTCCCTCGCCTCCAGCATACGGAGTTGCTCCCCCAAACCCTCGAGGTCCTTTCCCTCGAGCTCTTTACTGAGTTTTTCCACCTCGCTCCTCAACAACCCCACCTCCATCCTCAGCTGGTACAACCTCGATCTCTTATGCTCCAGCTCCTGGAATTTGAGGAGGAGTATTTCGACGTCCCTCTTCCTTTCCCTTTCCTTCTCGAGCGCCTGCTCTAGTTCTTCGGCGTCTTCCTCAACCTCCTTCAGCTTACCGACGCTCCTTTCCAGGGCGCTCCGCACGGCGATGAGCTCCTCCTTCAACCTCTGCTGTGTGGTCTCCATCTCCTTCAAGTTCTCAACCTCCACCCTCGCCCTTTCCCACTGTAGCCTAACGTCCTTCAAGTTTTTTATTTCCCTTTTCAACCTCTTCAGCTCATCCTGAACCTCTATCAGCCTCAGGTTCAACTCCTGCAACGCTTCTTTTCTCTCCTTTATCAACTCTTCCCTCCTTTCGTCCGTTATCGGTGAGAGGCAGAGCGGACACTTCTTGCCCATCCTTTCCAGTTTCGAAAGCGTTTCCTCGCACTCCTTAATCTTAACGCTTATCTCTCTCTCGTCCTGCAAGAGCTCGTTATACTTGTTTCCTTTCTCCTCCATCTCCTTCTCTATGACGCTCCCTATCTCTTCCTTGAACCTCTTAAAGTCTTCTTTCGACCTGATTTCGTGGATCCTTCTCTCCAAATCTTCCAACTGACCCTGGAGTAGTGATGCCCTCGCCTTCCTCTCCGAAACCTCCGAGGAGAGCTTACGGAGGAGTTCTTGCTTTTCTTTCCGAGAAAACTCCAAGTCCTTAACCCTTTTCTCCACCTCCTTAAACCTTTTCTTAACCTCGTGGAAACTCTCTCCATGCAGGTCCTTTTCCAAGAATTTTACGCTCTTCTCGAGCTCCGAAACGGCACCCTCCTTGCCCTTAAGCTCTGACGCCTTTTCGTCCAGCTTACGCTTTATCTCCTTGAGCTTACCGAGCTCCGCCTCCGCTTCGCCCTTGCGGATTTCGACCTTCGACAGCTCCCGTCTCTTCTCCTCCAGTTCTCCCTCCAACCTGCCTATCTCCTCCTTGAGCCTCGAGACGCTTTTCTCGAGCTCCTCCAGGTTGAAGATTCTCAACGTCTGCTCTACTCCATCCTTCCTGGATAGCAGCCTGTTCATCAGTGTAACGGCGTTGGTCCTAGCCACCTCGAACCTGTCGAGGAAGAGCAGGTTGTCGAACTTTCTCTTCCTCTCGCCCTTCGGTAGGTTCAAGAAGTAGTCTATCGAGTTCTGCTCCGCGTAAGTCGCCTTGGAGAACAGCTCGTAGTTCGTCCGGAGAATTCTTTCGACGCACTCGGTAACCTTGCTTGCATTCGGAGCTTCCAGCAGCTTTCCGTTTTCTCTCAGCTCCGCGTAGGTTGTTCCTTTACCCCTTTCGACCCTCCTTCTAACCGTGTAAGTCTTTCCGTCGAACTCGAACTCGACCTCGACCTCAGCACTGTTCTTAATCGAAGGTCTGCTCATTATCACGTCGTCCAGCTTAACTTTTTTCGACTGGAGCGCTGGAAAAGTTCCGAAAAGGGCGAAGCACATTCCGTCGAGTATGCTGCTCTTACCCGCTCCGATGCTGCCGAAGAGGGCGTTGATGCCCTTCTCGAACCTCAACTCCGTCGAGAGGTGCGACTTCCACTGCCTGAGTAAAACTCTCCTTATCACCTTTTCCACCCCACCCTTCTTATCGATGTTAGCATTTCTTTGTGTAGCAGACCGTTGGTGGCGAGTACTTCGCTATGTCCGAGCTTCCACTCCTCACCCTTGAAATCGGTAACCCTTCCCCCGGATTCCCTCACCAACATCGCGCCAGCAGCTACGTCCCATGGGCTTTGCTTCAAGTCCACGTAGCAGTGCAACCTTCCGGCTGCTAACCAGGCTAGGGTAAGCTCAGCCGAACCGAGAACCCTAACGCCCATGCACCTTTTTCTCATCGCCACGTACATTTTCGAGCTGAGCTCGAAGTCCTTATAAGAAAAACCGGCCACGCAGAGGGCTTTCCCCAACCTTTCAACTTTTTTATCCACAGCAATCTTTTTACCGTTGAGGAAGGAACCCTTACCACACGAGGCGCGGAAGAGCTCCTTCCTCCAAGGGTCGTAGACGACACCGACCTTTGGGAGACCATCTTCATAGTAAGCCAACGCGACGCAAAAGAGCGGTATGCCGAAGGAATAGTTCACGCTTCCGTCGAGGGGGTCGACGAGCAACAACTTCCTTTCGTCTCCGAAGTTCCACGTTCCCGATTCTTCCGCGATTACCCTGCAAGCAATCCCTTCCTCCTTTATCCTTTCTAAGATGAACCTCTCCGAGAGTTCGTCGGCCTGTATTCTGTAGTCGTGCTCGGATTTTCTCAACCTAACCATCCTTCCCTTCCCCGACTCGAAATTCTCCAGAAGAAGCTTCCCGGCCTCCTTCGCGAGCTTGGTTAAAAATTTTTCCATCATCCCACCGCCGACTTCTTGAGGAGGCTGGCCAAAGTTTTCTGCTCCCCTAAGAGTATGCTCATCGTTTTCTCGACTTCCCCCTCGCTCAACAGCTCGAAGACCTGGACGAAGTCGAACGTGTTCCTGAAGCCCAGCTCTTCCAAGTTTTTCCTCAACACTTCTAACCCCCTCTCCCTCAACGAAACTCTGCTCTCTTTCAACTCCCTCAGAAACTCAACCTTTTCCTCTATTTCCCTCGATTCCAACTCCTTCGAGAACTTGAGCACGAGCCTTCCGCCGTACCTTCTCTCCAACTCCCTCAGCTCGCGGTCGAAAACCTTTTCTTCCTCTCCCTTCAGCCTTATCTTGACCACAGGCGGTTTCTTGAATTCTCGGAGCAAAATCCTTCCTAAGACCTTCTCTATCTCCCTCGTAGCGACGCTCTCCCCCCTTACCTCCACTTCCTCGTAGAAGAACTTCCTGCAGTTCTTCAGCGGAACGAACTCGACCCTCTCCACACGGCCGCCCTCTACTTCAACCTTGAAGAAACCCTTTTCCCTCGATGCCTCCTCCTTCTCGAATTGCGTAACCACTGTGCTACCTGGAAGGATGAGCATTCTTTTTTCGTCGAGCCTCTCTACAGCGCTCGAGTGAACATGACCGTTCACTATCAGCTCGAATCCCTGGGGTAAGTCCTCCAGCCTCAGCGAACATCCTTCTTCAGGAGAGTAAACGAACTTGTCTATGTTCTGGTGGAGAAGCAGGATGTTCACGCAACCTTCCAACGGCCTAGGATTCCACTGAACCAAAAAATCCCTCGCGAACCTCTCGGGAACCGAAGACATCCCGTGGATCGCAACCTTAGTCCCGTCCTTTTCGAAAACGACCCTTTCACCGTGGAGGTGAATTAAAATCCCGGCGTTCTCCAAGGCTTGCACGGCGTTGAATTCTCCTTTAGCCCTCCTCTCGTGGTTACCGTGGAGAGCTATAACAGGCACGTGGCTCAACGTCCTCTTGGAAATTTCCCTCAGCGGTTTTGTGCACTCGACCATCCTCACTCCCGTCGACGGTTGAAGCAACGGCTTTACCAAAACTTGGAGTGCCTTCGCCCAGGTCTGCGTCCTCGGTAACGGGGTATCGAAAATATCGCCAGCGATTATTATCAGGTCGCTATCCTTCGTCGCTTCTTCCATCGCTTCGCTAGCGTTCTCGAAAGGGTCTTCCTCCAGCTCGCTACCCTTCCCGAAGCCGAAGTGAAAATCGGACATCACGCTTATTTTCATAATCCAAGATTCGTCGGAAGGATTAAAATTTTTTGGAAGAAAACCACGGAGGGTGAGTAACCCAAGCACAGCAGCAAGAGCGTTATGAAAAACACGGGGGCGAACCTCACGCCGGTCTTTATCCTGACGAACTTTCTCCCGGAGGACCTCAGCCTCTTCAGCTCATCCTCGTCTATACCTTTCCACACCCTGCTGGTCTCCAAGACATCACCAACCCTCAAATCCTCTACCCTAACCCTTTTCCTGAACGCGGCCTCCTCGACCGACTTCAAGAAGTCTAGCAAAAGGTAAACGAGCGCGAACGTCGCCGAGACTAAGAACGAGAGTTGGAGAGAAAGGCTCGCGTCCCCAAGCAAGAGTAAGACGGAGAAAAAGCTGGCCGCAAAACTCACCGCGAACAAACGTAGGTAAAAAAACTTTTTCCTCCTCGCTTTTTTCACGAGAGCTTTCCCTACCCTTTCCTTCTTCTGGAGGGCCACGACCGTCGAGTAAACGACTATGTAGAGAGCACCGACGAAGACGACGTCGAAGAAATAAGCTAAGGGAAACGGTAATGGTCCGACGTCCTTCCCCCGAACGAGGAAGCCGACAGACGCTAAAAGGTAAGCGTCCCCGTCCCCCCACTGGCCGGTAAAGTAAAGGGCCGCGCCTACGGCCGAGAGGATGACCCCGGAAAGCATCGCGCGCAAGAAAACCTCGGGGTCGCCAGAAAGGTAGCTGCCCAAAGCGGCCGTCGCGATTCCGAGGCCTATCATGGCGTACGGTAGGAAATCCGGTATCTCCGTCGTCTTTAGGTCGTAGGCCGCGGCGACTAAGGTACCTACCAAGGCTGCCGCGAGCGTCAGGGATTCCAGCATGGTTAAACTTAATTCCGCCTCGACGAAAAAACTTAACGCAGGTCGCGGTTGGAGCGTCTAGACTTTCCAATCGTCCAAGAACCTTCCGTAGCGGCCGTCCCTCCGGAGGAGCCCGACCGGGACCGCGAGCAGGAGCACCAAGAAGTTCAAGAAGGAGTAGAAGAAGTAGTAGGCGAAGAATTCTGGTAGGGAAAACCGGAAGCCCAGCTTTCGGTAGAAGGGGAGGAACGTCAAGCTCACCGCGAGGAAGCTCCCGAGCGAAGCGAAGATTCCCTTCAGCAACGCGACCAAAACAGTGGCCATGGAAAGCGCCGGTAGGATTACGGGAAACTTCAGCGAAAGCGTCAGCATGCAGAGGACGACAACCTTGTAGAGGACGTCTGTGGGTAACGACAGCACTAGGATGAAAACCGGGAGCGAGGGAAAGTAAAGTATCAGCGGGGGTAGGAACGCGTGCGGTTTTTTGAGGGTTTCCCTGAGTATCGGCTTCCACCACTCCAAAAACCACAGCACGCCTCCCAAGAACCATCTCTTTTTCTGCGAGAACCACTTCCCCCAGTTCGGGAGTGGGTATACCTTGAGGCTTACGCTTTCAGCGTACCCGAACTTCACCCCCTCGAAATAACTCCTCGTGGCGAAGTCCATGTCTTCTACTATCACCTCCCTAAAACCTCCCAAACGTCGAAAAACACTCTTCCTAACGCAGAAACCGCAGCCGCCCAAGCCCACAGACCTTCCCAGCATCCTAGCCATCAGGTAAGTTATCGCGTTGAAACCGACGTACTCGTGATAGTTCATCTTGGAGAGAAAACTCTTCGACTTCTCCACCTCCTTCCTGAAGTCCAGAATATCCACACCCCTCGACTCGATTTCCTCCAACGTGCGAAGGATGAAGCGCCTACTCCCTGGCATCACGTCCGAGTCCAGAAAAAGAAAAAACTTTCCCCTGGCCTTTTTCGCAACGTCGTTGAGCGCCCTTACCTTACCGAGCCTTCTTTCGTTGAAAAAGAATCGGACCCTTTTTTCCCTCGAGTAAGCCTTCTTCAGCAGGAGAACGTCCTCATCTGGCTCGTCGACTACGACCAAAATCTCAAAGTTAACCCGTCCCTTTTCCTCCAACAATGCCTCGAGGAGTTTTTCGAGGTAGGGTGAGCTTTTCCACACTGGGATCAGCACGCTCAACTCTACCCTTTCCATACCTTTAATTTTTGAGAAGGTAAAATATTATGTTCTGGCGGCCCCGGTAGCTCAGTCGGTAGAGCGACTGCCTTGTAAGCAGTAGGTCGTGGGTTCGAATCCCACCCGGGGCTCCGCTCCCTCGTCAAAGCTGCTCCGTCCCTTGGACCCCTAGGCTTTCGCTTTTTAAACCACGAATTCCATGTTTTTACTATGGCCCATAAGAGGAAGCTCGCTCCCTTACCGGGAATCCTCCCCGCCGTCGATATGGTAGAGTTGGGTAGGTGCTCCGAGCTCATCGGGAAACTCTACGATTGCGAGGGCATCACCGCGTTCAAAATAGGCAGCCTGCCCGTTTGGGAGCACGGACTCGGGAAAGTTTCTACGCTTCCGGGGCCGAAGGTTTACGACGCCCAGAAAGCGAGCGACACGCCGCACATCGTGGAAAGACAGGTGGAGCTGATCGCTAAGCACGGCTTCGTCGGTATCATAGAAAACCCCCTCGGAGCTGGAAGGAGGTCGCTCCAGACCTTCGTCGAAAAATGTTACGAAGATGGGATAATCCCGATAATCGTAGTTGAAATGACGCAGGAAGACGCGCTGAGCTACTCCTCGTTGGAAAAGGCCGAAAAGCTGGCGGTAGATTTTGCTGAGATGGGCGGCGAATACATAGTCGTACCCGCCCGGAAGCCCGAGAGAATAGAACGGTACAGAGAACTCGGTGAGAGGTATGGAGACGGTTTTTACGTAATCTCTCCTGGTATAGGGCCCCAGGGAAGCGGCGACGCGGTGAAGGATTCTTACGAGGCCGTCTTCCACGGTGCCGACTACGTGATCGTGGGGAGGGTTGTTTACGAAGCCTCGGACCCGAAGGCGGTAGCGAGAGGGGTTTACGAGGCCGTCTTCGAGGCTTACCAAGAGAGGAAAAACCTCGAGGGATGATGAGTTGGCCGCGTCTCTCCGTCAGTGAAGTGTTTAAAGACATTTAAACCTTTCCACCCCGTCTAATAATATGGGTACGGAGAGGATCAGGGAGTTGGAGAGGAAGATAATCGAGCTGGAAAGGGAGTTGGAAGAGGCGAAAAGGGAGTTGGAGATGGAGAAGAGTTGGGAAGCGTTGAAGCCCGGTGTTAGAAAATTTGCCGAAAAGTACGGGATGGGCATCCTCCGTCGGAAGATGGAGGAGCTCGAGGGGGAAATCGCACGCGGAGGGAGAGCGGAGGATGTACGCATTCCACGAGAGAGTGAGTTTAGGGAATACTTGAAGGAGCGCGGCTTTAGGAGTAGGACCGTGGAAAGCTACGTTCGCAGCCTAAGGAACGCCGGAGCTTACGGGGTTTCCCTGGAAAACCTTTCCATCGAGAACGTGGAGAGGGTAAAGACGCCTGTCATCTTAGCCGAAGCCCTACGGCATTACTACGAATTCACGCGAGTCCAGCAACACGAGGAAGGGAAGCCGAGACAGACCAAGACGAGCGGGAAGAAGTATCCGGCAGGAGGTATGATAGTGGATTTGAAGGACTACACGGTCTCCGAACACTTCATCAACAAAATCGTCGAAAACGTGAGGAGAGTCGGTAAGTACTTCTTGGAGGACCTCCTCATCGACCTCAACGTGTTTTCCAGCGGAGGAGACGACGACGTATCGGAGAAGAAAAAGTTGTTGGCAGAGTATGTCGAAAGGGAGTACGGTATAAGGGTGATGCTCACGGGCGACGGCGTGGTATTCTATGAAGAAGGAAAAGGGTGAAGCCGGGAGGAAAAAGGTCGGGAAATTTTTGAAGAAACTCGAAGACCTGAAACTCTACAACGCGGCCAAAATGATGAAAAAACTGTGGGAAAGGGAGGTGTGGGAAGAAGTGAGGTTTTTCGTAAATGCGCTCCAGACCCCAAAGATACGCGTCAATCAGCTAACCCCCTTCGGCGTCAGTATAGACGTCAGCAAGGTGTTGTCGGTCGCTAAAAAATCCTACAACTGGTACGAGAAAGCTTTGGCCTTCCACACCGTAGTTCCCGAAATCCTTTCTCACCTCCAATCCGCGAGGGAAGGGAAGGGAGCCCTCGAAATCGTCGACGAGTGCTTGCTGTTGCCGCGCGGTTATTCTCAAGCGATCAGAATCCTAACCTTTCGGCACGGTTTTAGGTGTAGGGAATACGGAAACATGCTCGTGCCGCTCCGGTCCATCAAGAACCTGTTTTACGAGTGTTCCTCTCTCGAGTGCCGTCCTCGTTACCCTCCCCTGAGCACCCAGTCCGTCGACAGAAAGAGTGTGAAGAACGTAGGAATCGAGGAGGGTATAGTGAGGCGGGCGCTGAAAGAGTACGCGAGGGTAGAAACTGTCGGGGGTTGTTTGTGCCTATACCCGCTGAACCCTCTGCTAAACGTGTATTCCCCGAAAACGTTCCACAGGAGGGATTACTACTTCGTCGTTTCCAAGGGAACTGTCCAAAGGGTTTCGTCCTTCTCTAAATCCGAAATTCCCTCCGAAAAACTGCTGGAGGAGTTGCGAGACTTTAAAGAGCGCGCTTTCGATAGGCTGTACTCTGAGTTGAAGGCCTAACTCCGGTGTTTAGCGTGTCGCACAAGCGACACCGGATAATCAGCATCCGCCCCCACCATCTCCTGAACTTCTACCTATCCTATCGGTTGAAGAACGGTAAGCTGGAAGCTCGGGAGCCCGAAGACATGTGGCCGCGTTACGGGGAGGAATACTGGAAGAACGTCGAAAGGTTGTGTAGGACGTTGTTTTCGGAAGATGTGGACGTAGAACTGAAGCTCTCGGGAAGGGACTCCATATGCCTACCGGAGAAAAGCGAACTCTGTAAGGAATGCCTAAAAAGGAAGAAAAGCTACGACGAGTTCAAAAGGGTTTACTACGAGCTCCACACTAGGGTATGGGAAACAGAAAATCTACTCTACTTCGGCTTGAGGCCAGGTAAGTACGGTTCGAAAGAAATAGTTAAGGCGATCGAAGAAACGGGTAGGAAGCTGAAGGATGTTCTTGGAGAGAACCTCCCAGAAAACATCGCCGTCTCCTTGGTATACACCACCGACTCGCGCATCGAGCCCGTCTTTCCCGAAGTCGTTAGGGTAAGGAAAACTCGCTACGAAATCGAGGGTTTTAGGATCGAGGGTATGGAAAAAGGGATGGAACCTAAGGAGCTTTACCTCGAGTTCAGGAGGAGATACGGGCACCTCCTAAGGATGGACGACAGGACGCTTTTCGAGACTCTTCTGAACTCTCCCTAGGATTACGGCGATCGTCAGTGAGTTGACGTTCGTCATCGTTGGGCCGGTGAGTATCAAACCGCCGATGGCTTTCAGGGCTTCGAAGGAGTTGTGGCATTTAATGTGTTCCTCAGCGTCGATTCCTTTGGATCGGAGAAGCTCGAAGCTATAGCTATCCACCACCCCTCCGGCGGCTTCGGTAGGTCCATCTGTACCGTCGGTGTCGACTGAAACTATGCAACATCCTCTCAACCCCGAAATTTTACTCGCGGAGGCCAGTACCAGCTCCTGATTGGGACCTCCCTTTCCGTGCGCTCCTTCCATGGTTACGGTGGTCTCGCCGCCGAATATCAAAACCACAGGCTTTTCAAAGGGCCTGTCGTTTTTCCAGATTTCTTGGACGACCGACGCTATCACCTTACCAACGTGCCTAGCCTCGCCCTCCAAGCTCGTCGTAACGATATTCGCGGGGTAACCCAGTTGCTTGCACCTTTCCAGGGCGAACTCACATACCTTCTTCGAGCTGCAGAGCAGGAAGTTGTGAACGTTCTCCAACCTTTCCTTCAAGGTTTCCTCCTTCAACCCCTTCATCCCGAGCGCTATGTGATTCCTCACCGACTCCGGAATCCTTTCCCAGAGCGAGTACAACTTCAGAACCTTGTACGCGTCATGGAAGGTGGTGGGGTCCCTCACCGTAATCCCAGAAGCTATCGTCTCCAGGGAATCGCCGACGACGTCGGAAATGATGAGACTCACAACCCTTCCCCTAACTCCTTTTACGAACTTCCCTCCCTTGACCTTAGAGATGTGCTTCCTCACCGCGTTCATCTCGTGTATTTTCGCCCCGCTCTTGAGTAGGAGTTCGTTCACCCTAACCTTGTCTTCGAGCTCTATCCCGTCTTCCGGCATCGTGAAAAGGGAGGACCCTCCACCAGAGACGAGGACGATGAGCGTATCCTTCTCCCTAACTTTTCTGGCAATCTCCAATGCCTTCTCCGTACCTTTCAGAGAATTTTCATCCGGAACCGGGTGACCGGCTTCCACGACCTCAACCTTTCGCAACGGAAGTTTGTATCCGTACTTGGTTACCACAACGCCACCGCTTATCTTCTCGCCGAGGAGTTCTTCTAAGGCTTTCGCCATCGGGCAAGCTGCCTTTCCTACACCAACGACGTAAACCTTTCCTCGGAGCTCGAACCTCTTCCCCTCGACGAGAAGGCACCTATCGTCAAACCTTACACGACCCTTAACTATCTCGTAGGGAGACGCTCTACGTATGGCTTGCTCGACGATTTCCACAGCGATTTCCTTAGCCTCGACGTCACCAGAGCTCAACAATTCCTCCTTGTTCTTGATCATCCGGCCCCCTTCAGCTTAACTCTTAGCGTAACTATTTCGAAGGGTTTTATGTCGAACTCTACCTTGTTCTTACGCACCTCGACCCTTTTATCGAACTCTTTCTCATATTCCTCGAGCAAGTTAACTACCCTCGCGCTTTCGACATTCTGGAAAAACTCCATCCTAACCTTCGCTTTCCTACCTACCGCCTCGTAAACCCTGAGGATTACACCGTTCCCGTCTTCAGCTTTCTTCAGCGCCGTTAGGACAACGTTGTCGGGAGTTATGCGTAAGAAAGACCTCGCACGCCTGAACTTCTTCTTCCTCGATACCTGGAACGCCACGAGGTCGTAGTTGAACTCGTAACCCCTCTTGTAAGACTTCGCTTCGACCCAACTTCCCTCGTGAGGGTAGACCGCGTACCTGAATTCGTATTCCTTGCCAATCTCTAGGGCGTCCAGAACAGGAATCGCAGGTCCCTCCTTACCGTGAGCAAGCAGGTCCACGGACCTCAGTAAAGTTAGGTATACGCAATCGTCCCTCACCTCATGCTCAGGCGTACCCCTGTTCATGAACGTTATTCCATGCTTCCCGTAGGAATAATCCATCCATCTTAAGGTCGGGTACGTTCCGGTAGGTTTTTCCATCCAATTAGTCGGGTTGAAATAGTACATGTTTGCCTTCCTGTTTATCGCCCCGAACTGCGTGTCGCACGCGTATTCGTCGTTTTTTAGGTTCGTGCTAAACCTAACCCTAACCCTAACCCTTGGATGGTTGTTCCTTACTAGGGTTACGAAATCTATCCGCGGTAGGTCTTTGTAAACTATCATCCTTTTCGAAAAGGTTATGTAGTTGTGTCTCCACATGACCGGTTTGAACTTCTTCGTCAGCCTGTACGGCCATATCAGGGAGTAGTACTTCGTATCGAACGTCACGATAACCCTCAACGGCGTTTCTTCAACCTTCATGCTCTCTGCCCTGAACCTTCCAAACTTAACTCCTTCGCCGCTCTCAGTCTTCAAGGGAATCCCTATATCTTCTTTGTGCGTGTAGAGGTTTCCCGACTCGCTCTCGACCACAATCTCGTTCCCCTCCTTCAGCAAAACGTTCCCATCCTTAGTGACGCTTATGATTCCGTTCTCGGGGTTGAATTCCACAGAGAAAAACTCGTTGGTTATGCTCGTGTTGCTCCTCTTAAGGAAACCGCTTTTAACTTCCCTTGGCTCCCTTTCTATAACCCTGTAGATTTTGTAACCGAGCGCGGGAACGCTCGCTACGAAGCCTATCCTCACATGCTTAATCGATCCGTCGGGATGCTTGCTCATCCTGAGTATTTCTACTTTTCTTTCTTCGTCGCCGCTCTTAACGCCCTTGACCTGGCGTACCTCTCCTTCCTCGAAGTTCAGGTCAACCTCGACCCAATTCTCCACGTCCCAAGAGAGTGGATTGAAGACCGCTACGTCCCCGTTTTCCTCCTCGTTGGAGTCCTTGCTCAGTATTTGTTTGAGGACATCCTTAAGCACGTTGGGTATCGCCTTTCTGAGAAACTCCACGTTTTGCTTAACCTCAGCGTAGCACTCGTCGACGCCGGTGCCAGGAAGTATGTCGTGGAAAGCGTTGAACAGCACTCTCTTCCAGCACCTATCGATCTCTCGCTTGCGGTAGTGCCCGCTGAGAATCCCGGACACGGTGTCGAACCTTTCCAGACTCAGGAGGTCGCACTCGAGCTTCCTGAGGCTTAGCTTTATCCAAATCCTGGTGGAAGCCGTGTCGGGAAAAACCATAGAGAACCTTCCGCAGTACATCTCCCCCTTTCTCACGGGCAATTCCTTCGCGTACCTTTCGATAGCTTTGAAAAATTCGGACGGTGTGGCTATCTTCATCACAGCATCCTTATGCACTTGGTTCCACTTCCGAACGACCTCCACGAGCTCCCTCTGCGGTGGAGTGGAACCGCTCCCGGAAGGCATGAGGATATGGTTCGCGAAGGCACACTCCTTCAAGAAGGAGTAGCTGTCCTCGAGCCTGTCGAGATACAGGCCTGCCCTGTAACCAAGGGGGAACACGTGAGTCAGTATCCTCGTCCCGTCCAAGCCTTCCCACCAGAATTCTGAAGGTTTGATTTCGGGTGAGCCCCTCCTGAACGCCAGGTACTTGTACCCGCTCTTCCTGTAAACCTGCGGTAGCTGGGCGTTCAGTCCAAAGCTGTCCGCCTGCCACATCACCTCAACGTTCTTTCCGAATTTTTGCTTGACGTACCTCTTTCCAACGAGGATTTCCCTCACTATCGTTTCCTCTTGCGGTAGCATCGTGTCCGCCATCAGGTACTCTCCGTTCGCTATCTCTATCCTTCCCTCCTTTATGAACTTTTTAATCTTTTCGAAGAGCGCTGGATTTCTTCTCTCTATCTCCTCCAACAGGAAGGTTTGCTCTATCAGAAATCTGTACTCCTTGAACTCCTCCAACAGCCTGACAACCCTGCTCAGGACGAACTCCGTGTTTATGCGAAAATAATCCTCTTTCGTAAACACCCACACTACATCATAGTGGGAATGAGGAACAACATAAATTATGTCCTTCCCCCTTTCCTTATTACCGGATTCGCCTTTTCTCATATCCTTACAACACCCTCTTCCAATTAAAATAAGTACCCGTTAAAATAATATTGGCTATTCATGATTTTAGTGTAGAATTCCAAAAAATTGAAAAGAAAAAAGCTAAAAGTCAAAAAACTTTAAATCTTTCGGTTTCTCAACCCTACACTTCCTCTGGTGGTGTGCTTTCTGTCTCGCCCTTACCCTTCTCCATCTTGCCTGCAGCTATTACATCGTCTATTCTCAAGATCATTTCGGCAGCTTCGGTCGCTGAGTTTATCGCTTGGATTTTGACCTTAGCTGGGTCGAGAACTCCCATCTTTATAGCATCCATAACCTTTCCGTTAATCACATCCACTCCGTAGGTTACTTTTCCTTTTTCGTGGGCGGACCTTAGCTCTACTAGTATATCTATTGGGTCCAGCCCAGCGTTTTCGGCAAGAGCTCTTGGAATTATTTCCACGGCATCAGCAAAAGCCTTGATGGCAAGTTGTTCCCTTCCTGAGAATTTTTCTGCGAACTTCCTCAACCTCCTTGCTATCTCAGCCTCCACGGCGCCGGCTCCAGGTAGAACCTTTCCTCCTTCGACGGCCGAGATCACGGCTCCTATCGCGTCCTCGATGCTTCTCTCGACCTCGTCTACGACGTGCTCGGTGCTTCCCCTTACCAAAATCGTGACAGCCTTCGGGTCCCTGCACTCCCTCACAAAGACCATTTCCTCCCCTGCGACCTTCTTTTCCTCCACAACCTTCGCGTACCCGAGGTCCTTCTCCGTCAAATCGTCAAGATTGGTTACTATCCTCCCGCCGGTCGCTTTGGCTAAGGCCTCCATGTCGGACTTTTTCACCCTCCTGCAAGCCAGGATGCCAGCTTTCGCCAGGTAGTGTTGGGCGAAATCGTCTATGCCCTTCTGGCAGAATACCACGTTAGCACCTGCTTTCACGATTTTATCGACCATTTCCCTGAGCATCTTTTGTTCTTGCTCGATGAAGGCTTGTAGTTGCTCTGGACTCGTGATCCTGATCTGGGCGTCCGTCTCCGGCTCTTTTATTTCTAGCGGACAGTCGAGTAGCGCAATCCTGGCGTCCTTCACAGTCTTCGGCATCGCGGGGTGAACCACTTCCTTATCGATGACTATACCTCTGATGAGCTCTGTTTCCTCGGCAGCGGCACCCTGCTTCTTTTCCCTCTTTATGTTGTCGCTGTTCACCACTATCTTTCCGTCCTTCTCTTCAGCGACGACCTTTACGGCCTTCACCACGAGCTCCGCAAGCTTCGGCGACGCCTTCTCTATCGACTTACCCGTCATGGCCGTCAAAGCAATCTTCTTCAACTTCTCATCATCACCGAGCCTTACCGGCGTCGCGACCTCCTCTATAATCTTCAACGCCTCGTCCCTGGCCAACCTATAACCCTTAGTAATAACCGTCGGGTGGATGTCCTGGTCCAACAATTCCTCTGCCTTCTTAAGCAACTCCCCAGCAATCACTACTGCAGTGGTAGTACCGTCGCCCGTCTCCTCGTTCTGGGTTTTCGCTATCTCAACCATCATCTTCGCAGCGGGATGCTCGACCTCCATCTCCTCTAAGATGGTAACCCCGTCGTTGGTAATCGTGATGTCCCCTATCGAATCGACAAGCATCTTGTCCATTCCCCTCGGGCCTAAGGTAGTCCTGATCGCGTCGGCCACAGCCTTTGCTGCAGCTATGTTGTTCTTCTGCGCGTTCTTCCCCGTTTGCCTCACAGTCCCTTCTGGTAGTATCAATACAGGCTGTCCTCCCAGCTGACCGACCAAGGCTTGAACCACATTCTCACCTTTAGCTTAGTTAAGGTTTTCAAAAGAACAATTAAATTTATAATACCCAAGGGTTTTTAAATTTTATTTGGAGTGGGCTAGTAGCTCAGCCTGGCAGAGCACTGAGGGTTTGCTCTGCCCGTGCAAGTCTTATAAGGCGGCTGAGCGTAGAGACCAGGGGTCGCCGGTTCAAATCCGGCCTAGCCCATCTTCTTTCGCGGTTTTTAAATTTAAAAAGCTAATATCTTTTAAAGAGCCCCTGTGGTCTAGCCCGGCCAAGGATACTGGCCTTTCGATGGAAAATCGAAAGGTTTGACGCATAGGATGAAAGGAGAAAGCCAGTGACCCGGGTTCAAATCCCGGCGGGGGCATCCTTAAGCTACTTCTGATGCTTAGTTGGAGGTGGAGTATGATATGAAAGCTGAATCACCTTCTTTAAACTTAGTTAAGGTCAAGCTCTCTTACTTAAGTTTTCCCTTTCAAACCTTTTCTTAAAAAATAGGAGAGCCTGAGCGATTATGTCATTCGTTTTTTATCCAACCCTTCATAGCTTCCTCGAGTGCTTTCGAATAATATCCTTTTTTTACCGTAATATCCTTCATAAATGTTTGGAGATTCGAGATTGAAGTCCTGGTCTAATCTGGCTAAGGATTGGTATGTCTATTATTTCTAAATGTCCTCGGTTTAGTGTAAGTTCATCCTAAGTTCAAAGTAAAGTACCAAGTAAAGAGAACAATCGGAAGTGTAAACTTCGAGTTTTTTTAGGAATAATTCAAATTATACTTATGGAGAAAATACTTATCAGAAACATAGATTTGGAAAGATGGAGGAAGCTAAAGAATAAGAGAATCTTAGTTTATGGAAGAAGAAAGACTGGTAAGACCTTCTTCGTTAAAAGATTCACCGAGTGGGACTATTTCTTTTTCGTAAAGAGAGATGGTGGAATTTTGGACTTGGATAGCAAAAGAGAGATTAGTTACGATTACCTCACCGATTTGCTACTAAACGAAAAGAAAAGGTTTGTTATCGATGAATTTCACAGGCTACCAGAAGAGTTTCTTGATTTCCTCCAAGCATATGGTGATAAGCTAAACCTCACCTTAATTACATCGACTCTATGGCTCTCTAGAAAGATTTTGGGAGAAAGCTCACCACTACTGGGTATTTTCCAAGAATTTAAGCTTGGGTTGATAGACGAGAGAGACGTACTGAATTTTCTAAGCAAGGAAAGGGATAGAAAGCGGCTCGTGGAAAAAGCAGTTTACTTAAGGGAACCATGGCTAATACCTTTAGTAGAAAACTCAAGAGACCTCCCAAGAATATTAATCGAGCAGAAGAACACAATCGAAAGGCTTGTGGGAGAGATTTTCAGGGAGGAGGAAAGGGAGTTAAAGAAGAGTTACGTTGCAATTCTCGCGGCTATCTCCTCTGGAAAGACGAAGTCTTCCGAAATTTCTTCCTTCATGTTTTCTAGAAAACTCTTACCAAAAGATGATCCAAGCTTGGTCCAAGGTTACCTAAAGACACTTTGCAACATAGGCTTGCTTAATAAAATTGAAGTCTTCAACAAAAAGTTTAATTTTTACCTCCATGCTTCTCCTCTACTCGACCTTTACTTTTTGCTCGATGCTAAGTACGGATTTTCAGAAACTGAGTTACCTCAAAAGGAAGTCGAAAGAGTGTTTTTGGAAAGGCTACCTTTCCACGTGGAGCTTTTCTTCGGAAGCTTGTTATCGAAGCTTTTTGGGTTGAAGTTTGGGAAAATCGTGGAGAAGGATTTCGAGATAAACATAGCCCTTTCTTCTTTCAAGAAGATTAAGGTTGTTTGCGAGGTAAAGTGGAAAGATTTCGTCTCAGCGAAAGAAGCAAAGAACGTAGAAAACGTCCTCAACAAAATAAGAGCCGAAGAAAGGATGCTTATCGTACCGCACGTTAGGAACTTAGAGGTTAGACCACATGGGGTAAAAGTCATCGACGTAAACAAAATTCTTAAGATGATCAAACACGAGCCCTCGTGAAGTTAAAGCTTATTTTTTATGTAATTTATGTTTTTCGTTTCCCAATACTTAACTCCTCTCAGCTTAGCGATTTCGACGCTCAACAATTCGGTGAAGCAAAGCACGCTACAAATCCTAGAAGCGATGTGCCTTCCTTTAGAGAATATTTCCTCATAGTAAAATCCTCTCAACAGTTTTTTTAGACCCTCGAAGTATTTTCGAAGGAGATCACTTTCCTTAACGTCCCTAAGTAACAAAAACTTAAATCCTTGGTCCTCGTAAAAACACTCGATCTCGTTATGCCCAGCCTCGGGAAAAGTTTCGAACTTTGCCATGAGCTTCGCGTTCTCGGCGAGTTGATTCTTAAACCTCCTCGCCAATCCCTCGAAGTAGTACGGAGTGTAGACCGCGATGGGTTTGTCATACATTTTTCTCGCAACTCTCTTAACTTTCTTCTCGTCTGTCTTCATAACCCTAAACGTTTCCTTCAGGTCGAGTCTGAGTAAACCCAATTTCTCGGCCATTATCATCGACGCGAAGAGGAGGTATGGCAAAGCGAACCTTGGTAATAAATTCTGCGGAACTTTTATCGAGGTGATTCCGTACTTTTCACACAGCCTTCCCAGCTTCCCTCCAGAAGTTATGCAAACCACCTTACACTTACGTTTCTTGGCTTGTAGGAACTGCTCGACGGTTTCTTTGGTGTTTCCTGAGTAGCTCACGCACACGACCAAACAATTTTCATCAGCATACTTAGGAAGGGTTGCCCTCGAAACCGAGAATTTTATCGGTTTATCGTAGAGCATATCCTTAAGTAAATCTCCTGCTGCCGCCGAGCCTCCTATTCCAGCGTAAATCACTGTATCGCCTTGGAACTCTGGAACTTCTACGTCTTCGCAAATCTCTACGGCATGCTTACAAAGGTTTATGTAATCAGAGCAACTCTGCCAAAGACGTATGCTTTGCATAACCTACCCCTTTTTAAACTAATTCTCTTCCGCCTTAATAATTTCTTTCATGAGGATACTCTTCGTCGACTGCTCCAACTCGACGAGCTACGAAAGGTGGAAGGAAACCATCCCGGTAGCGCCGAGAAAGTTGTTGGGAGTGTTGAAAGAAAAGCGCGTAGACTTTCGTTTCTTAACTTTCTACGAATTTCACAACCTATTCAAAAAAATCGAGGAGAAGTTCGACGTGTTGATGGTAAGCGGGATGAGTAGCGATAAGGAAAACGTCGTTTTCGTCGAGAGGAAATTTTCTGAAAGGTTGGCTAAGCGAAACTCTCTAAAAATTGTCGGCGGTCCTTTAGCTTCCGACGTAGAATTTTGTCTAAAGCATTTCGACGTGGCCTGCATAGGAGGTAACGGTGAAGCGTTCTTAGAAAGTTTGGTAGAATCTTCTTTCGACACAAGCAAGTTGAGCGAGATGGAAAACGTTGCCTACAAACTTGATTCCAAAAGAGTAGTCAAGGTTTGCGAATTTGTCGATTCCCAACCAAAAAAGGTAAAACCATACGTCGAAGTCGTCAAGCACTACCCCTCTTACAAAGTAGCCAAAGTTTACGTTGAAGTCGTGAGGGGTTGTAGTAATTTCGGTAGAGTAAAGTTACCGAGTTGTGTTGGTTGTGGTAATTGCTACTCCAACGACCCGAAGAAAAGGTTAAACTGCCCATCAAAAATACCTCCTGGATGTGGTTATTGTAGCGTGCCCTCGCTCTTCGGACCTGCGAAGAGTTTCGACATCGATTACATAGTCGAGGAGATTAAAGAATTGATTAGAATTGGTGTTAGGAGGATCTTTCTATCGGCACCAGATTTCCTGGATTACGGTAGAGATTTGTTAGAGTCTCCTCTCACCAACCCGAGAGAGCCAGGAGCGAATACCAAGATTATTAACAGGTTGTTGAAGCGTATTTGGAAAATTGAGGAAGTGAGGAAGGGTGGCGTGAGCGTTAACGTGGAAAATCTGAAAGCTTGCTTGGTAAACGAGGATATCGCAAGCTCACTCGGTAAGTTTTTCTCTGGCTCTTGTGTTAGCATGGGTATCGAAACTGGTTGTGAAAGGCATGCCAGAATGATAGCGAGACCTTCTACACCAAAAGAATGCTTGCACGCAATTTCAAAACTCTTAGAAAACGGGATCAACGTTTCCGCTTATTTCATCTATGGACTTCCATACCAGGATGCTACCGTGGCTCAGAAAACTTTGGAAATTATGAGGAAATGTTATGAGGTTGGAGTAGAGAGAATTATCCTCTACCCGTTCATTCCTCTTAAGATGAGCGCGTTCTCGTTCTTTCCTCCGGGAAATCCGAAGGAAAAGTGGAACAAAAGGCTCGTCAGGTTGGCCTCGAAGCTGAACTTGAAGCTGAAGAAAAAGTTTGTCGGAAAAACTCTCACTTACTTGATTTGCGAGAAGCTGGAGAAGAATCGCTACGTAGCTTATCCTTTCAAGAGCGGCCCCGTAGCCATCCTCACCTCTCGCGAAGAGCTTTTCCAAGGCGATAAGGTAGTGGCTCGTGTTGATAGGGTCTCGCCCAGAGCGGCGTTCGGCAGTGTAATCTCTGTAATTTGAAAGGTATTCGGATTTTTTAGTTAAACGTTTGCGCAAGAATTAAATGTATGCTGAGGAGGGAAATTTACGAAGAATGTCTCAGGTACATAGAGAGTTACTGGAAAGAAATAACCTTCTACCTTCCGAAGGATTATAAGATTCATATAGGACTACCAAATCCGTTTGTCGCTCCGAACAATCGCCTCTTCAAGAACGACCAGTTCTACTGGGATAGTTATTTTATTATTCTGGGATTGGTGGAAACCGGAAGGGTATCTCTGGCCAAAGGCATGGTCGATAACCTTGTTCACCTTTACAAAAGGTTCGGTATAATTCCTTCCAGGAATAGATTCTACAACCTCGGCATATCCCAACCTCCCTTCCTTACTTCGATGGCGCTCGAAGTCTTTCGCTTCACCAAGGACAAGGAATGGTTAAAGAGCGTCGCGAGAGTTGCTGAGAGCGAGCTGAAAAATTATTGGATGAGTAAGCGTGGTGTGGTAGAACATCTTGTTTACCGAGGTTTATCGAGATACTGCGACCATTACATCACGCACCTTACGGCGGAGCACGAATCTGGCTGGGACATGACGTCTAGGTTCAACGAACGGTGCCTCAATTACCTTCCCGTCGACCTTAACTCTTGTTTGTACAAGTACGAAACCGACCTCGCAAAGATATACAAGCTCTTAGGCGAAAAACCTAAGGCCAAGCGTTACCTCATTCAGGCGAAGAAGAGGAAAAAGGCGGTGGTGGAGTTAATGTGGAATGAAGAGAAAAAATTCTTCTTCGATTTCGATTACAAGGGCAGGAAACAAAGTGATTTTTATTCGGTGGCCGGCTTCTACCCGTTGTGGGCGGAGCTCGCTTCCAAAAAACAGGCTAGAGGAGTTGTAAAAAACAACCTGGAAATCTTCGAGTATGAAGGTGGGGTAGTAAATACGCAAAAACATGGTCTTTCGAAAGAGTTCAAGCAACACGACTACCCTAACGGATGGCCGAACCAGCAGTGGATCGTGATAAGGGGGTTGTTGAACTACGGTTTCAAAGAAGATGCGGAAAGGATAGCTGAGAAATGGTTGAACCTCAACAAGAGAGTGTTCTTACGTACTGGGAAGTTTTGGGAAAAGTATGACGTGGTAAATTGTGACGTCGGTAAGTCTGGGAGATACCCAACCCAATCTGGTTTCGGGTGGACGAACGCCGTCTTCGTGAAACTGGTCGAGGAGTTTTGTGGATAACTTTCGTCCCAAAACGTTAAGGGCACTCGGCGTCGTTTTTATCCTTCCCTTCTTCCTATAGCCTTCTCAACAGCCTACCTATACCGTTAACCGCGGAATGCAGCCCCCAAGAGGCGAAAAACCCCTTTAAAAGGTAAGTGTGGTAGAGAAACAAGGAGGGAACGCATTCTGTTACGAAACCCCTTATTTTTTTACGCTTGTACTTATAGAGATGTCCGAGAGCGAACAGAAAAGAGGAAGCGCCCAACACTACCATCTCCCCAACGTCCCCGCCGATTAAACGACTTAGTTGAGAAGGAACGAATCTAAGCAAAAACTCTTCTACGGCTGGTAGGAATACGGTCGACTCTATCGGCCCTATTTCGTACACTTCCTCCAAGTCTTTCTCGGAGATGTCTTCCTCCTTAATTCTCAACAGGTTATTAGTTAAAACGTAGGTGAGAACCGTGTGTGGAGCGTACGATGCCCCGTACAGAAATTCGTTGAGATAAGGAACGCCTTCGACGACGTTCTTGACACGGGAGTATACTAAACTTTCAGGTGAACAAGCTTCTATCACATTTTTTAGGCCTTCCGGCAGCGTTTCGTAAAGTTTTTCCACCAACTTTTTATAGAGCTCGTTCATGGAGAGTGGTATGAAAGTTAAATTTTTATAACTTTTCTAGAACTTTTCACAGAATATCCTACTACCGTTTCTTTAACGACGACTCTACCGACCTGTCCTCATATCCTTTGAGTTTATTTAACAGCCTTTCCTCTCCTCCTTTTTAATACACGATAAACCTCCTGTAACGCTTTGTACTTATCTTTTATGCAAGAAAGCGCCCATACAAAAACGATAACGCCGAAAACCTTGTCGCGAAAAGGTAGGTTGTGTGCATCCGCTACCAGAAATTTTATACTCTTAAATTTGTCCGCGGCCTTCAACTTTTCATTACAAAACCCATCATCCTTTTATCGATATCTATACCAACACACTCTTTAAGGTAGTTCGACAATCGAAAAGTTATTCTCCCCGTTCCACAACCCACTTCAAGGATATTCTTGCCTCTAAATTCACACAACTTTAACAAGGCATTCAATTCTAAATCCTCTGGGTTATAATACCTACACCACTCATCGAAGTTTATCGCTAGCTACTTGCCTTCATACAACTACTCTGGGAGGAGGTTTAAAGAAAAGTTCACGCTGGACGCTTCTTCATCCTGTATTCCGCCTTCGCCTCCCTATCCAGTAGAACTCTTTCTACCCAACGTACTCCGAAAAGGTAGTGCATCGTCAACCCTATTCCCCACCCGAAGAGCGGATAGAAGAACCAGAGATACTGCGGTGAGTAGAGGATGTTTATCACCGCTAGCATCGCGTTCGTCCATAGGTATACTGCCAAATGTGTGACAAAACCCTTCCTCCTTTCCTCCTTCACGACCTCACGGTAGGCTTTCTTGTATTCCTCTAAGAGACGTTTCGCTCTCATCAGATATTTTTTCTCCACACAAACTTTTAAAACATGCGTCGCAGGAAGAAAACCACTGAAATCATCGCGGTTGATATCGACAAACCATCGAAAAGTGTATTAAAGGAGGTTGCGATTTCTCTCAAGGAAGGTGCTATAATCGTTTACCCTACGGAAACCTGCTATGGGTTGGGGTGCTCCGTTTTCCGGGAAAAATCCGTAGAGAAAATCTTTAAGCTGAAGAGAAGACCCATGAGCAAAAAGCTACCGACGATCGTGGATTCGCTGAAGACCGCGAAGGATTATGGAGTAATAACCAAAACTTGCGAAAAGTTGGTAAGATTCTTCATGCCAGGGCCTCTTACACTAATAGTCAGGAAAAGGAAAAATTCCTTCCCGGATATAGTGAACGAAGATTTTGCCTTCAGAATCTCTTTCTCCAAAATTCCAACTTTGCTTTCCAAGTATTCGTCCTCGCCTTTAATTTCAACGAGCGCGAACATTCACGGGAGGAGCGAAGTCTACTCATCGGAGGAAGCAAAAAGGCTTTTCCTTGGGAAGGTAGACATAATTCTAGATGCTGGTAACTTACCGAAAAGACCACCGTCAACGATAGTGGATATGAGAAAAGGTTATCCTAA
>CAYUFF010000010.1:0-27554 GCA_964444075.1 uncultured archaeon | reverse complement strand
TAAACATAATAAGGATGGACGGTATTACGAGGAGGAACGCGGAGACAGGCGTGGGAGAAACGGTAAAAGTAAGGGCTGCCGAAGTCAAGGAAGCTAGGAGGGTAGTTTTAGCTCCTGCTGAAAGGGGTGTGATGGTTCACGTAAGCCCGGAGTTGCTCAAGCAAAACCTTCTAAGGAGGCCGGTCGTCGAGGGCGACCTTATAGTTCCTTCTCCGGTTGCTAGGAGGGGCGCTAGCTTTTTCGAACTCTTCGGGTTGGAATTGGAGGAGGTCTTTTTCCCTACCTTGGGCGAGACGAAGTTCATAGTAACGAGGACGGAGCCGAAGGGAATCGTGAGGATAACTGATTTGACGGAAATAGAATTGCTGAAAGAGTTGCCGGAAAGGTATTCCAGAGAAAGGGGAGTTCCAGGAGTTACCTACGAGGATATCGGAGGGATAAAGCCGATAATAGCCAAGGTTAGAGAGATGATTGAGTTACCTTTAAGACATCCTGAGATCTTCGAGAGGTTGGGCGTGGAGCCTCCCAAAGGCGTGCTACTTTATGGACCGCCGGGAACTGGTAAAACGTTGTTGGCAAAAGCTGTGGCTAATGAAAGTGGTGCTTACTTCATAGCGGTAAGCGGACCAGAAGTTACGTGCGTCGCCGGAGATACGCCGTTGGTTTTCGGCTCGGAAATTAAGACCGCACGCGAAATTTTCGAAGGGAATAAAGGTAAGCTTCTGGTGAAGGGTAGAGTAAACGAAACCTACGCGGCAGAAGGAAGCTTGTTGGGCATTAAAAATCCCAGCTTTGCCCTCGTGAATTCCCGGCTAACCGAAACCACTCTTGTAGAAAGCCCGGAATACTATGAGGTCACCCTCTCCTTCGGAAAGTATAGGGTTTCTCCCAATCATCCGTTCTTAGTGTTGAGCGAAAACGGACTTTCGTGGAAACTCTCTTCCCAACTTAGTGCTGAAGATTGTGTTTTGGCCGTCGTCCTCGAAAGGATAAGGGACCCGACGATAGAGTATGATGGGCGATGCGAGAGTGTAACCTTACCTTCTGTTCTTGACGAGAAACTCGCTATGTTATGCGGGTTAATCGCGGGCGACGGATACGTAGGTGTAGATAATGTAACCTTCACGGGTTTCGATGAGGAGAACAGAAAATTGTTCGAAAGGCTCATGGGGGAGGTCTTCGGTGTAAGGAAGTTCAAGAGATACGAGGATAAGGTTGTCGTTTATTCTAAGCAGTTGGTGAGGTTTTTCAACTTCCTAGGATTCAAGAGCGGTAAGAAAGATTACAAAGAATTTTTGGAGAAATGGCTGGTCAAAACCTCGCCGAAAACCTTCGTAGCGTTCCTCCTAGGATTGATAAAGACAGACGGGCACGAGTCTCCCTACAGCATTTCCATCTTTCAATCTAAGCGGGAATATCTCGAAAAGATTCGCCAGATTGGGTTTGCCAGGGGGATAGTTTTTTCGGAAGTCAAGGGAACGAAAACAGGAAGAGGAAACAGATTGTACTGCATCATGCTACGCGGAAAGTACAACTTGGAAAGGTTCAAGGAACTAGCGATGCTTCCCGTGGCTACGAAAGTACCGAGGAGGAGCTTTGAGTACTTACCGTTTTCACTCATGAGGGTTGCGAAGAAGCTGTTCAAGAAATACGGGATAAAGTATGGTGGTGATTCGATTGAGGTATACTTGAATTGCAGGAAAAGACCCACGGTTTTCACGTTGAGAAAAATAGTCGAAAGGTTGGAGAAAGTTCCAGGAATCGAAAACGATGCGTTGTTCAACCTCTTGAAGCGTGTTGCGGAGCGAAAGTTCTTGGTAGATGTCGTGAGAAAAGTGGAGAGGAAAGAGGAAAGGATACTGTTGTACGACTTCGGAACTGCCACGGAGAACTTCGTCTCTGGTTATGGACATGTAATGCACAACAGCAAATGGTATGGCGAATCCCTGCCCTTCGACGAAAAAGTGTTGGTGGAAATCGACGACGTTCCTCAGAGAATCCCAATCGGAAGGCTAGTAGAAGAATTAGCGGCGAACGGCAACGGTAAAGAAATTAAGGTTGCTGCCTTCGACGAAAATCTACGTGTTAAGTTTTCGCCAATCAGCGATTTCATCAAGCATCCTCCTAGAAGCTATCTGCTGAAAGTTACCACCAAAACTGGCAGGGAGATTTTCGTCACCGAAGATCACTCTTTGTTTACTTTAATCGACGGTAAGGTAGAACCGGTGGAAGCTTCCAAGTTGAAAGAAGGAGAGTCTTACATAGCTGTTCCGAAGAGGATACCGATAATCGGAAAGGTCAAGGAGATAAACTTCCTAACACTTTTGGAGGATGAGGGTAGGTTGAGGATAAAAGGTGGGGAGGGATACGTAGAAAAAGCCATCCAGAAGTTGGGAAGAGAAAAAGTCGCTGAAGTCTTGAACGTGAGCGAAGATTATCTCGCTACCATTCTGAAGAAGAAAGTTTCCATCCCCGCTTCAAGGTTCATCAAACTCATGAAGCTAGCGAACATTAAAGTAGATGAGAAAAGACTTACGATAGTCGCACGAGGACATAAAGGAGCTCTTCCAGCGAAGATTAAGATCGACGAGTCTCTTGCAACCTTGATGGGAATATGGGTCGCGGAAGGAAGTTACATGGAATATTCGCTGAGGATTTCTTCTGAGGATTACTTCGTGAAAAAAGCTGTGAAAGACTTTTGTAAAACACATAACCTCAAATTCTCGGAGAATCGGGATTCGATAATCATCCTTTCTTATCCGCTGAAAGTTCTCTTCGAAAAGCTCGGGTTCGAGGGTAACGCTCACAAAAAGAACGTTCCTCCTATCGTGTTCGGTTTCACCAAGAAAAACTTGGAGGCCTTCCTGAGAGGTTATGCCAGCGGTGACGGGAGCGTATATCCAAACCAGAACGGCGTGATGACCGTGGAATTCTCAACCTACAGTAAAGAGCTTGCCGACGATTTGATGTACCTCTTGCTGCACTTCGGCATAGTAGCGAGCAAGTACGAAAAGAGGGAGAAGAACGGTAAGAAATGCTTTAGGATTTGTTTTAGCGGAGTCGAAAAGTTGAAGAATTTCTCCTCCGCCGGTTTTCTGCAGCCAGAAAAAAACGAGAAGGTTTTGCGTTACTGTAGGAGTAGAAAGTGGAAGAGGAGCGACCAGATTCCCATCGACGGATTTCTCAAAGAAATTATAAGCAAAAAGTTCCACCGATGGGAGAAATCTACGACAATAGGAAGGGATAAGTTGAGAGAAATAGCTGCCAGCGACGATAGGATAAGGAAGCTCGTGGATTCAGACGTTTACTGGGACTTGGTAGAGAGGATCGAGAAGGTTCCTTACGGTGCTCCTACCTACGACCTTTCGGTGAACCCGAAAGAAAACTTCGTGGCTGGGCTTGGAGGGATTTTCGCGCACAACAGCGAGAAAAGAATAAGAGAAATATTCGAGGAGGCCGAGAAAAACGCACCAAGTATAATCTTCATCGACGAAATAGATGCGATTGCTCCGAAGAGGGAAGAAGTTACAGGGGAGGTAGAGAGAAGGATGGTGAGCCAGTTGCTTTGCTTGCATCCTTCTACCCCTGTCTACATGCCTGACAAAGTTGTAGAAATAGAGGAATTGTTCGAGAAAACAAAGGGAAAATGTGTAAAAGATGGAGAAGTAACTTACAAACTACCTTCGAGGGAAACTTACGTTCAAGCGTTGGATGCCACCGGAAAGATTTCGAAAGCCAAAATCATAGCTCTAACAAAAACTTACATCCCAGAAGCTTACAAGATTACTTTTGAGGACGGCTCCTTTATACTCTCTTCACCGATAACAAAATTCTTGACCATAGACGGAGAAGGCATAAGGTGGATGAACGCAAACGAGGTAGAGGGTAAGTATGTTCTTCTTCCGAGAATTCTTAAGTTTGAAGATAGGGTAGTCAAAATAAATCCTTTCAAGAACAACGTGTATGGATACCTTTCTCCCAACCTAGTTTACCGAGTAAATTCGAACGTCTTAGCCTACTTCATCAGAAAGTTTGAAAACATCGAAAATGAGCTAGTGAGAGAAATATCCTTGGTTCGTTCCTCACAAGTTTTTCCGTGTAAAGTTTTGAAGGTTGAAAAAGTTGAAGGTGGAGTGATGTACGATTTGACAACAGAATACAGCAACTTCATAGCAGGTAAATTGCCCGTTATCGTTCACAACACTTGTATGGATGGGTTGAAGAAAAGAGGTAAAGTAATAGTGATCGCCGCTACCAACAGGCCACATGCAATAGATCCGGCGTTAAGAAGGCCTGGAAGGTTCGACAGGGAAATAGAGTTCCCCGTTCCGGATAGGAACGGAAGGTTGGAGATTTTCAAGATCCACACAAGAAACATGCCGCTCAATCCCTTCGACAAATCGTTGACCCTAGAGGAGATAGAGAAGCTTGATATCGCGGACGAGAGGAAGGAAAAGCTGAAAGAAAAAGTGAGGGCTTGCAAGGATGAGATCGAAGTGAGAGAGGTTGTCTACAAGGAGTTGAAGGGTGAAGAAGCTGGTAAGTTGGAAAACACTCTCAGAGAAAGGATTTTCGCTTGGCTGGCAGACGTTACTCATGGATACGTTGGTGCTGACATAGCAGCGGTTTGCAAGGAGGCAGCGATGTCCGCGCTGAGGAGGGTGCTACCAGAGATAAAGTGGAAGGAGGAAGGTGAGTTACCCAAGGGAGTGCTCGAAAAGCTCGTCGTTACCAAGAAGGATTTCGAGAATGCGCTGAGGATGGTAGAGCCTTCGGCGATGAGAGAGGTGCTCGTCGAAATTCCAAAAGTCAAGTGGGACGACATAGGAGACTTGGAAGAGGTTAAGCAAATGTTGAGGGAGATGGTCGAGTGGCCGTTGAAATATCCAGAGAGCTTCAAGAGGCTTGGAATCCAACCCCCGAAGGGAATTTTGCTTTACGGACCACCTGGCTGCGGAAAGACGTTGCTCGCGAAGGCCGTGGCAAGCGAAGCCGGAGTCAACTTTATCTCGGTAAAGGGACCCGAGCTCTTGACGATGTGGGTTGGCGAAACCGAAAGGAAGATTAGGGAGTTGTTCAGGAGGGCCAGGCAGGTCGCTCCGGCTATAATCTTTTTCGACGAGATAGACGCTCTCGCTCCTAGGAGGGGCGCTTATTTGGGTAGCAGGGTGACCGAGACTGCCGTATCGCAACTTCTTACGGAGCTATCCGGGATAGAAGAGTTGAAAGGCGTCGTCGTAATGGCAGCAACCAACAGGCCCGAGCTCATAGACCCCGCGTTGCTAAGGCCGGGAAGGATAGATAGGCACGTCCTAGTTCCTGCTCCTAACAAAGAAGGAAGGCTGAAGATTCTCCAGGTGCATACGAGAAAGATTCCTCTGGCAAAAGACGTGGACTTGAAGAAGCTTGCAGAGGTAACGGAAGGTTACTCGGGCGCTGACCTCGAAGCATTATGCAGAGAGGCTGCCATGAACGCCATGCGAGAAGACGTTCGCGCTAGGGAGGTGAAGATGAAGCATTTCCAGAAAGCCCTTGAGAAAGTCAAGCCAAGCCTTAGCAAGGAGTTGATAGAGTATTACGAGAAGTTCGAAGAAAGGCAAAAGAAGAGGGCTGTGAAGGAGAGGGAAGAAGAAATTTCACCACCACCCTACATAGGTTGAGGTGGAAGGGTGGCGAGGGAGCCTTCCCAAGAAGAGATGGAAATTTCTAAAATCAGGGTACCGAAAGAGAATGAAGTTTTGGGAATCGTGGAAGCCTTGTTGGGAGGGGATAAGGTGAAGGTGATTTGCGACGATGGTAACACAAGGGTTTGCAGGATACCCGGAAGACTCAGGAAAAGAGTGTGGATTTCCCCCGGCGACCTCGTGTTAGTAGAGCCTTGGAAGGTTCAGGGTAGCGAAAGGGGCGACATAGTCGTGAAGTACACCCCTACTCAAGCGGCTTGGCTGAAGAAAAAGGGTTATCTCAAGTCTTTGGAGCTCGCGTTATGATGACTTTTGATTTTTTAAAATCTTTTTCTTATTCTTCAGCTAATTTTACGTATGAGTAGTAGCGAGACGATAAGGTTCGTGAGCCACATTCTCGAAACGTTTCCGAAGCAACATCCAGAAATAAAGGCTATTTTCCTCTACGGGTCTGCGGTAAGGAAGGGTGAGAAGGCACACGATATCGATGTTTGCATAATCGTTGACGATACCAAGGAAAACTACAGAGAGGAAGCGCTGGAGAGAATAAAGAGAGACTGCGAACTCTTGAGCATGCTGGTAGAAAGGAAGTATGGCTTGGAGCTTCATTTTCAAGAACCAAAACCACTTTCCCACTGGTGGGACATGCTAAGATCGGGAGAGCCTTGGGTGATTACCGCCATGAAGGATGCCCACGTGGTTTACGACCCTTCCGATTTCATCAAACCACTCCAAAACCTTCTGCTGAAAGGAAGGCTTGCTGGTACCAGGGAGAAAGCTTTCTCCCTGATGGAAAGGAGTTCGCAGAGAATCAGGGAAGTTAAGAGGATGCTGGCAGAAGAAGTCCTTACGCAAATCTTGGAGACTATGGTGGAGGTTTCTCAGGCAGTTCTCATGTTTTGCGAAGTAGCTCCTCCTCCCGCGTCTGCTATAGGCGAAGAGCTCAGAAAATGGTTCGTGGGTAGCGGATTGGTCGAAGGAAGGGTCGTCGAGTATTACGAAGATTTTTACGAGTTCGTCGAGAGAGTTTCGCACAGAGAAGTTACGAGGGTTAGGGGAAAGGACGTGAAGAAGTATCTGGAAAGAGCCATCCTTTTCGTAAGGGAGATGAGCTCGCTCTTCGAGAAGCTAGAAAAGAAGAAAAAAGAAGAATACATTCGGAGATCCTATTCGGAGCTGAAGAGCATACTCGGAGAGAACTTGAAAGTCAAGAAATTGGACAGGGAAGTTATTCTCGAATTCAAAAAAGTTTTTGTCGATACAGGCAAGGTTTCGCCGAAGTACCTGGACATACTAGCCAAAGTCGTGGAGATGAAAGAGCTTGTTAGAAAGAACCGCGTGGACGAGATTCCGGAAAGGGATGTTTACACCAGCATGATTTACGTGAGGAATTTGAGGGAAATCCTGAGGAAAGGTGGTGAGCGTGAACAGGAAAAAGCGTGAGAAGAAAAAGCTGGAAGCCTTGGAAGAGTTCGCGAAGGGAATTCTTAAGAAGTACAGGAACGTCGTGAAAAGCATATGGTTCGTCTCCAAAGAGATGTTGAAAGAAACTGAGGAAGGGACGGTGATAATACTCTTCGACGATACTAAAAAGTTCAACAAAAAATTAGCCGAGGCTTATGTCCATAGGCTTAGCGAAAGGATTAAAGAGAAATACGGCTTCTACATACACCCGAGGCATTACCTGCTATCGGATTATTGGACGCTGATCAAGGAGGCCTCGCCGGTAACGTTTTGCGAGATCAGGGAGGGCATACCGCTCTACGATCCCTCTGGATTCTTCGTCCCCCTCAAAAAGCTGTTGGAAATGGGAAAGATACCCGGGACTAAGGAAGCGATAAGGAGTTTGGTCGAGGAAGCGCCGGAAAGGATTGAGAAAGTTGAGAGGAGGTTGAAGGCTGATATACTCTTCCATCTTTTCAACGCGTGCGTAGAATCTGGGCAAGCTGCTCTAATCCTTCTGGGCGTCGCTCCTCCGATTCCGAAGAAGCTACCGAAGTTCCTGAGGCTCCATCCTGTAAAGAAAGGCATGCTCAAGGAAAGCGACGTAAAGGATTGCGAGTACGTAATAAGAACGTGGAAGGATTTTGAACACGGAAAGAAGAAAGTAGAATGGGAGGAAGTGGATAAAATCTTCGAGAAAACGGCAAGGTTCGTCGAAAAGGTTGAGGAAATGGTTGAAAGATTGAAGTAGCCATAGTCGGTTTTTTACTCAACGAAAATTTATCTCTCGATCGGGCCTTCTCAGGTTTTAGGAAAGTACATCTTCTCCAACCGCTCTTTTATCCTCTCCAATTTTCCAAGTTCCTCCCTAAGTTCTTTCAGTTTAATGGCTTTTTCTACAGGTTCGTATTTTTGTGTTTTTAGAAGTTTTTCTTTCACCATCAGCTTTCCCTCATACATGCTATCTACCATTTCTTTTATATCCGAGATTTCCTTCTTGATCACAAGCAGCTCTTTAAGCCTCCTCGCGTACTCAGAAGGATTCTTTTCTTTAAGTTCTTCCAATCCTTTTTCACGCTTCGTCTTCTCTCGCTTCAGGTTGGTAATTTCCCTTCCCACCAAGTCATAGATATCGAGAACTTCTCTTTTAAGTTTCCCGGTTTTTTTGTTATAAGTGTACCTGACAATTTTCTTACCTGGTCCGTAGAGATAACTTTTGACGCTTTCCTTCACTTCTTTTGTATAGCCTTGGAGCTCAGAAATGGTAGCTTTGTCATCTTCCAATTCCTTCTTTAATCTTTTTTCTTCTTTCTCTATCGCCGATAAGAGTTCAGTATATCTCTGAATGTCTTCTTGATAAGGAGAAATTTCTCCTCTCTTCTTTGCCATCTTTACCATTTTCTGCAGGTTTTTCAACTCCCTCTTGTAATCTTTCTTCTGTTGCTTGAACGTCGCGTAGGATTCTTTCATACGCTTTTTAACATCTGAAAGATAAGATTCTATATCCCTCAACGATTTCTCCATGTACTTCCTCACAAGTCTTTCCTCCGTAACGTAGGGTTTACCGTACCAGATTTCTATAGCTTTCCACTTCACCCCCGAAAGCCTATCCGCCACTCTCCTGCTGTATTGCTTCACTTTATCCTTTATTCTACTGAAGATTCCCATTTTCACACCTTCCTCAACGCAGATTTCATCTCTTTTATCAAATTCTCCCCAGACTCTAGCAAGTCATCCCACTCGGTCTCCTTCCTTCTCCTTATCCTTTTCAACAACCTCGCCAATCCCTTGGCATTCCTGTTCATCTTTTCAGCGTATTTCAACAACTCCAACAACTTTTTGGCGAGCTTCTTGCTCTTGTGCTTAACGGCCACCTCACCGAAGTCGGAGACGAACCTTAGGATGGTTTCGACGCCCTTGATCTCAAGCTTTATCAGCTGAGAAATCTCCGCCTCCTCGACCAGCAAGTTCAACAAAGCCCTGTTTTCAACCATCACCTAATTATTGTCACGAAAACTTTTTAAATTATCATTCAACATTCAACCTCAAACTTTCCAAAATCTTTTCGTAAGCTGGTATCGCTTCTCCGCCCTCATGATCTCCTCGAAAAACTCTTCCTCGGTAGGATAGTACTTCGAGAGAATCCTCAACGCCGTCTTCGGTCCCACTCCTCTTCCGGCCAACGCTACCACCCCTTTCTTGCGGTAACTCAGGAAGATTTCGGCAGTAGAAAGCAATCGCTGGTATTTTCTTGCTTCCTCGACTTTCAGAGGAAGGTTCCTCGCTTTCTTCTTGGCCACCTTGAGCGCTTGCGTATCGTCGGGATTTGTTACAGCAAGTAACCTAGCGCCACACTTCTTACAAGCCACGTCTTCCGGCATCGATTCGATGGTAAAGGTTTGCTCCCAATCGCAGCAGTTCAGACAAACGAGCTTAACCCTAGTCTTCAGAATCCTTTCCTTGAACATCCTAAGAACCTCTTTTGGCCGGGTAGCGATGCTCACGCCCTCGAAGGACAACCACTTCCTCAGCCCTACCTCGCTAAGGAAGGAAAGACCTTCGGTTTCCACGAGCTTTATCCTACCTTCCCTTATACCTTCCAAAACTCTTTTTGTATTCTCTACGTCGAGCTTCTCCACCTTTATCTCGTTCAGCGTTTCTTTGAAAACCGGCGTGCCGACGAACTCTTGGATGATTCTCCTGAGCGAGACTTTCCCGAGTTCAGCATCCTTTGAAATTACGCCGAACCTTTTCGCCACCTGCAGGAACTTGTATTCGAAAAGCCTCGTCTTTGGTAACGCCACCTCCAAGTAACCTTCCATAGACTTAGGATCAAGCTTTAGCAGGATTTCCTTTATCAACGAGGGTGGAACGTCAAAGTTTGTGCTGAGGATTATGCGATAGGCATCTATCCTCAAACCGACGCTGCTCCCTAGTTTTTGTGAAAGGAAGTGGGCCAGCAACCCGCCTAGCGTTTCGTTCACGAGGTTCCCAAAACAGGCGTGGACGACTAAAACTCCCTCGCCTTTCTCGATTACCACAGTCTCATCGTCGGGAATTATTCCAGAGCTTCTCGCTTGCTTACGGATGATTTCGACCATCTTTTTTCCGCAGGCAACGTCGATGGGATAAAGCTCCGTTAACCAGCCAACGATTTCCTCTTTACTTTCTTTCTCCGATAGCTTCTCGTAGATCAACCTCCTCAGTTTTCCGACTTCTTGAGCTACCTCGAAGGAGACTGGTATGAGTTCTCCTTCCCAAGCTGGGATTACTGCTTCGGTTTCCTCGCTAGGTTCTACGAAGACTTTATCGTCCTGAACCTCTAGGACCCTCCAAACCTCTCCCTTGACGACGAAGTTAGCACCGGGTTCGCAGTTCAGGGCTACGAATTCTTCATCGAGGTTCGCGACGAAAGCATTATCTGAAACGTTTATCACCTTGTAGCTCTTCACGTCTGGTATCGTAGAGAGGTTCTCGAAGTAGTAGGTTATGCTTTTCTTCCTTCTCCTGAGCTCCATAATTTATAGTAGAGGGTTGAGAAAAAGTTCCTTACAACCATTCCCACAGCGGAGTTAGCTCGATTTCCTTGTTATCGCGCATACGCGAAAAAACCATCCTTTGAACCTGTTTTTAAGCTTTTTCCGCGGAGGAGTTTTCAAGATTCTCAACACGGCTTCCTTGAACTCCTTTATGAACGCGATGGCTATGTCGTAGAGTTTTTCTTCATCTTTACATAAAAGCACTTTTCCTTCACTCAGTACCCCCTGCTCCTTATGAAAAGTGGTAGTTGTTGGAAAATCCTTATGTCGAGAGAGGGAAATTCAGAAAGGTGTTCCAACCTTTTCTTCGACATTTCCAAGTTACCCATTTCTCTTGCCATCACAAGACACACGTCAACATCCCTCGCTTTTTTCACCCCTAACTAGACTTCCGAACAGGATTACGACCGGGATGTCTCCGTCCTTCCTCGCTTTTTCCACCAGGTCTCGAAGAGGGTTTTTCTCTTCCATACTTTAAGTTTGGATTTCAGTTTATAAACGTTGGATAAGAAACGCAAAAAACTACAACCAATATTCAGAGACCTTGGAAACTTTAGCCTTTCCGACGATAGGTATCTCCTCTCCGCAATGCTTGCACTTGTTCTTCTCGTCTAGGTTAACTTCTAGCACATCGAACCCAAACCTCTTGACCACGAGCTTTCCGCAAGAGTGACAGAAAGTATTTTCATACTTACTTCCCCAAACGTTTCCAACGTAAACATACTTCAGCCCGACTTCCTTGGCTATCTCATACGCTCTTTCCAGCCTCTCGACAGGAGTTGGTATTGATGGAAAACCGCTTTCCAAAGCCTTGTACGCGGGATGATACCTCGTGACATGCCATGGAATCGTCTCATCGATTCTCTTTATTGTTTTTGCAATATTTTTCAACGAGTCTTCCGAATCGTTCTTTCCAGGTATTAAGAGAGTCGTCAGCTCGACGTGAACACCATGCTCCTTGGCGATTTTGACGTTCCTCCAAATCTTCCTCAGGTCAGCGTTGCAATATTTTTTCACGAAGTCCTCGTCTCCCTTAACATCGATGTTGATAGCGTCGAGACCCTCCTCGATCAAAATTTTCAAGGCTTCCTTGCTCATGTATCCGTTGCTTACGTAGGTATTGTAGAGGTTCTTTCGTCTCGCCAGCCTGAAAACTTCGCAAGAATACTCGAAGAGGAGTGTCGGCTCGTTGAAAGAAAAGCTCGTTCCCTCGCATCCGTTCTTTAGCGTCAGCTCGATAAACTCTTCCGGAGAAACGTAGCAAGCTTTCTCCGGCTTAGGTGGCGTCTTGCTCATGTGCCAGTTCTGACACCACAGGCAAGGGAAGTTGCAACTCCAAGTTCCAGCTGTCAAGGTGATGCTTCCCGGGAAAAAGTGGAAGAATGGTTTTTTCTCGATCGGGTTCACGTCCATGAAAAGGCCGACGTCCCCGAAGACTAAAGTAAAGAGTTTTCCTTCTACGTTCTTCCTCGTCTTGCAATATCCTAGGCTACCCCGTTTTATCTTACACCTCCTTTCACAAAGCCTACACTCCACCACACCGTTTTCTAACCGAGCGTAAACCCGCTCATCTGCTTCCCTTACGTTCGGTAACTCAAGAAGCTTTTTATCGCTCATCCCTCCAACCTCCTCTCACACTCTTCTTTAAAATTGGCCAACCTCTTCAAGGCCATCAGCTCATCCTTCTTTCCCAGCTCCGCCTTCTTCACGAACTCTTCCAGCACCTTTATGATCTCGTCGTAATGCTTTTTCCTCACCCTGTATGGTACGCCATCCTTTCCTCCGACGCAAAAGGAATACCTCTTTGGGTCCCTCCAACTCACCTCCTTTCCGTAGATCAACTCGGAAATCAACGCCAAGCTTCTCACGGTTTTAGGACCTATGCCTTCTACTCTCAGGAGACCTTCGAAGTTCTCGACCTGAAGGTTGTACGCCCTTTCCAAAGCTTTCCAGTTCACGCTTTCCGGCATGATGAGGAGTTTCAACCTTTGCGGTATACTTTTTTGAGGCTCTTCTACCAGCTTCTTTTCTTTGGCAAACTCCAGCAAAGTCTTTTGAGGAAAGTCTCGCAACGCCACCAGGTCCCTGTAGATTCTCCTTGGACCCTCTTTCACAAGGTCGACGAGCAACTCCCTAGCTTCTCTGCTTTCCTTCGCGACCATGTTCAAGACACCTTCCCTTTTCACGTCGCAACAAATCGCTGCGTGAGGCTCGTCGACGAAGCTCTTTATCCTTTCAGAAATCCAATGGTACCTTCTGGCGGTCCTATCCTCCGTGTTCATCCCCTGCTGGATGACCGCGAAATCGCCCTCCTCGGTAAAGATTATCGCGTGATGGTAAAGAGGATAACCGGCTTGGATAGCAACGTTATCCACCTTGGCCGCCATCCTGCTGGCGTAGGTTAGCTTTTCGATTTTTTTCTCTGAAAGCCCGAGCTGCTCACCCGCTAAAACTATCTCTTCCGGAGTCTTTCTTGAAACTCTTCCCTTACCCCCAGCAACTTTGAAACCAAGCTCTTCCTTCACGCTAATTTCCTTCAGCACGGCCGTCGTTACCGTAGTGCAACCGCTCGAATGAAAATCCCATCCTAGAACGCAGGAAAACGCTTGAAACCAGCACGGGTCGGAAAGCCTTCTCAAGAATTCCTTTTCACCGAACTCGTCGAGCACGACTTTTACTATAAGCCTTCCTAGCCTAACCATCCTTTGAAAAAGCCAAGGTGGTGCCCTTCCCCAATGCAGTGGAAGGTAAGCTACTCCCACTTTCTTGCTCTCCATGAGTAAAGATTTGTTACGTGCTTGAAAAAACGTAAACCTTTATTTTTGTATGTTTCAAATTTAAAGCATGTGTTTCGTTTTCAGAACAATATTTTATCACTCTCCCATAACTTTAAGGGAAGTTAGTAGACTTTGTACTTGCTCACTTTCGAAAGTAAGCAGAGAAGTAAAACTACTGGAAAAACACGGTTTGGTGAAGATTCTGGTGAAGGGAAGGAGCTTTTTACTCTTTCCGGCGTTAGACAGCAAGCTCTGCAAGCTCGAGTTGCTAAAGGAGGAAGTTGCGTATACTCTTCGGGTGCTAACTCACTATCCATTCCTCGTAGAAAAACTTGCAGGCATGAAAGGAAAAGTTGTGTTATTATTCGGTTCCTACGCCGCAGAGGAGGCGAACGAATTAAGCGATGTCGATATCTTGATTATAGATGAGAGAGTTGGAAAATCGAAGAATTTCATTCGTTTGCCCGTTAAAAAGTTCAAGAAACTTCTCTTCGAAAACGAACCCATGGTGGCAAGTATTCTGAAAAAGCACGCAATAATAAGCGGTTTTGAAACCTTCGTCGATTGGGTGATGGAATGGAAGAGAGAAAGCTTGCATGGTGTTTGAAGATAAAGACAGGTATAAGACTTGTTTCCAAGAGCTTTTAGAAATGGTTAACGAAAGCTCTTAAGGTGTGCAAACTCCAGTTTCGGAAGGACAGGGAACGCTGCCAAATCCTGGGGAAGCTACCTGCGTAGACAAGTTTTGCTGACATTCCTCTGGAGGTGTGGTGAAAGCCTGGCAGATAACTCGCTTGAAACCTTCTGGCGACCTTTCGACGTTGGTAGCCACGACGTCGTTGATCACCAGCGTCGGAGAACCTTGCACACCATATTTCTTGTTTTCCTCTTCTTCTACTGGGAACCTTGGATAGTATCCGTGCAACCAAGTCGATTTGTTCGCGTACATCTCGCTAACTTTATACTTTTTATCTATCCTTTCCACGCAACTCTCCAGCTTAGTTTTGTCGATACCAACTCTTTCTAAGCAAGCGGTATAGTTTCCGTTAGTCTCGATGAAGCATCTTAAGTAATCGAAGTACTTTTCACCCTGTTCAAACTCTATGCAGTACTGCCTCATGTTTTCGTCCAACTCCTTCTTGCCGTGCATTATGTAATCGACAAACCTTATTTCGAACTTCGCTTTACCCTTCAGGAGGTCTATCACTGGCAGTAACGCTTTCTCCGCCTGCAAACCAAAGGGACAGTAACTCATCACGAAAAGTTTCACAGTAGGTTTCTCAGCCTTCGGTATTTCTTTCCTTCTCGGTTGAGTAACTCCCTCCCTCTCTAATTTTTTGCTCATATCCACCGCTTGGAAAAGCAAGTACTTCCCGTCTTTGGTCGCGTAAACATCTATTTCCTTCCCTTGGAACTTTGTTCTAACCTTGTAGATGCTCCCCATGTCCTCTACTCCTATCAGCTCGCAGCTCATCCCGCTCGGTAACAAGTTTTCGTTGATGTAGTTTACGACCTTTTCTCCTACCTCGTCTGCGCTGAGAAACCTACCAGTGAGAGGCATCGAAGCAGAAGAAGTTAACGAAGTCTTGGTAATCCAAAGGGTTTTACAGGAGACGAGGATAAGCAAGATAGCCAAAATCAGTGAAGCCAGCATCCACGGGTTGGAGCTCTTCATCGAAGGTACTTTTATCGCAAGTTTCATGGTAAAATTATTACTCGTTAGCTTTAAGTTGCTTTTGGTCGTAGGGTCCTGTAGGTTAAACTTCTTCACTTCGTAGCCCACAAGGGAACACACTCCATAAATAAGGTTCAAACGGAGTAAAGCCTCAAAAGAGGGTCCCTCGAATGGAACTCGCCATTGTACACGCTGCATACGGCGGGACATCCCGGACCGAAACGTTCGTACCTTTCCCTTTCCATTTTGATGAACTTCTTTATCTCGCTATCCTCCAACAAACTCGGGAACGGCTTGTGAAATACCGTGGACTTCGTAAAAAATTCTGGGAAGAGACAAGTGACCCAAAAACACGGGCTAACTCTTCCGTGATGGTCTACATAAAGTATCTTCCTCCCGCCAGCACAATCCTCAGAATCTTCGCCGAAATAATCGAACCTGTGGAAGGATATCTTTACCCTCCCAGAATACTCTTCCTTCAATCTTTTAAGTTTTCTCCCGACGTTAAAATACTCCGTTTCTGGGGGCAGGATTTCGGGATTTTCCTTAGCCCTCCCGACTTTCATAGGCCACGCGAACACCATTTCGTCTACCCCCAGTTTCTCGCCGAATTCGACGAGCTTCTCAACCCCTCTGTAATTTCCTTTCCATATTATGCTGTCTATCCTCGTGTAGATCCCCTCCTCTTTCAAACTCTTTATACCCTCCACCGCTTTGTCGAACGCCCTACCTCCCCTCAAAAAATCGTGCTTTTCCCTCTCCCAATGGTCCAAGCTTACAAAAACCTTGTCTATTTTCACTTCCGCAAGTTTTTCGACGCAGGTTCTATCGAGACTCGTCCCGTTGGTGCCTACCGTCGCAACCATCCCGTTTCCCTTTATCTCTTCTATCACGTCGAAAATTCCTTCCCACTTGAGCGGCTCGCCTCCAGAAAGGTAGACCGTATCTACTCCTGTTTTTTCCATCTCCTTTATTATTTCGCTGTAGTTCCTCGGCTCTCCGGATTCGGGTCGAGGAAGCTGGGCTGAGGGATAGACTAGGCCGGTGTCTGCCGCGCAATGCTTGCACCGCAAGTTACACTTTTCTGTAATTCCCCACACGACCCTTATACCCTCCGTCTGCGTAAACAGGCAGGGGTTTTTCTTCACGAGTTTATTTTGACGCGTTTCCGTTAAATCCCTGAGCTCACCATTCCTGGTGTACTCGGTCGGACGGGCCGTTAAACTTAATACTCTCGCAAACATCATTATTTAAAGTGGACGACACCATGAAACGCTTAGTCCGACAGTTGAAACGCCTGGGTTTCACGGACGGAGAGGCCAGGGTTTATCTGGCCCTGTTGCACGGCTGCTCTACGAAATCGAGCATAGTGAAATTCTCTGGTATTTCCCCTTCCATCGTGTACGAAGTCCTTGAAAAGTTGGTAAGCAGGGGGTTCGCCTCTTTCGCGTGGGTCGACGGGAGGAAGTACTATAAGGCGGCTGCGCCAGAAAAGCTTTTGGAAGAAATAAAGAACCTGGAAACTATCGGGAAACGCGTGGTCGAAGAATTACGAAAGATAAGAGCGGAAGAGAGCGTCGTCTTCGCGAACATTTACAAGGGTATCGAAGGGTTGAAAGCCCTGCTGAAGGATGTTGAAAAGGAGTTTCGAACGAACGGGGTAGGAAAATGGTTGGCCGTAAACGTTACCACCTATAAGAAGGAGAGTTTCAATCGGGTATGGAGTAAATGGCACAATTTTGTACGCCCCCGGTACAACGTAAAAGCTAAGTTTATATTTTCGAGTAAAGAAGGCTGGTACTTCCGAGCGTTAAAGAACGCCCCGTTGGCCGAGGTGAGGTACATACCCTCTACGTCTTCCACTTGCTTAACGGTAACTGGCGACATGGTTATCGTCATGAAATACACAGACCCATCCTCGTTCGTCCTCATAAAGAATGAAAGTATCGCCCAAACGTTTGAATGGGTGTTCAACGTGCTGTGGTCTGTGGCGCAGGTTGTATGATTATCCTTAAGCTTCTGGTTGTGAGTTGAGCAAAATAGAAACGATCCTAAACATCCTGCGAGTGTTGAAATCGCTTTTGGACCGGCCGGGATTTGAACCCGGAGCCTCTCCGTCTCTCGAGCTTTTGCGAACGGAGCGTCCTACCGTTAGACCACCGGCCCTCTGGAATAATTTACTACTTCTCGCGAAATATATTACTTTAACTGGACTCTATTCTGATAAAACTTTTCCAGCCATTTACTGAGCATGGAAACGTGAAACTCCTTTCCCTCGTAGCATACCAAGTGCTTGGTAGTCTTCGGTGGAAATCTCTTCCCTTCCCACGCTTTTCTGAGAATCTCCGTTTTGTCTAATTTTCTCCCGTCCTTCCAACCTACGACTTTAACGTAGTGGGAAAAATAATCTATCACTACTGCCTTGATTTTCTTCTTGCCCAACATTCCGAAAGCCTCGCTCCTGTGATGACCATCGACTATCATGTACTTACCATCGAATTTAGCAACCACTATCGGATTCTTGAGTCCCTCCTTTTCAATCTCTCGCGCTAACCTTTCTACCTTTTCTCTTTCCGTTTGTTCGTGCGGGAGAAGAAGGTCTAAGTCAATCTCTTCTATCGATTCAACGACAACACCGAGCAATCTTTCTCACTCCCATAAGTTAAATTTTGAGGAAAAGAAACTTAAACCTTATCCCGCTGAGGAGGAGCGATGTATAAAAATTCCAAGACTAAAACCATTTAAAAATTTGTACTACTGGTAATACAAAATTTAATAAATATGTACCGCTAAAAAATAAAAATATGGAAATTGAAAGATATTTGGCAGAGAAAAAAGAAGAAATAAAAAGTTTCAAGGTTAAAAAGAGGCAAATAGAATTTCCCTTAACCTACTTTGGATTAGCTATCATCGGCCCGAGAAGGGCCGGAAAAACCTTTTCTATTTTCAGTTTTATAAAAAGCGAGCAACTAAAGGACGAAGAGTATGTTTTCATCAATTATGAGGACGACGAAATAAAAAGGCTCAAAAGAAACAAGAAAGTGAAAATTATCGAAAAACACATGGAAATGTATAAAAGACAACCAAAATTCGTTTTTCTTGATGAAATACACGCTTTGGAAAAATGGCAATCTTTTGTTTACAGCTTAATAGAAAAAAAGAAATATCACCTATTCATCACAGGCTCAACTTCAAAATTGTCAAGCAAGGAGATTGCCACCCAACTAAGAGGCAGGGTTATAAGTGTCCCCGTTTTTCCTTTCAGTTTTAAAGAGTACTTGAATTTGAAGAAAATAAAATTTTCTCCTCCCTTTTCCTCTTCGGTGATAAGCACTCTAAAGGGATTTTTAAGGGAATATTTATTGACCACGGGCTTTCCTCCTGTAATCATCGATAGATTGAATCCGAAGACCTTTTTCAAGGATTATGTAGATGTTGTAATTTTTAAGGATATAGTGGAGAGGTACAAAGTAAAGAACATCTATGCTTTAAGGTTTTTGGTCAACAGCGTAGTGGCATCTTTTTCGAACAAATTTTCAATAAACAAAGTCTTCAATGAATTAAGATCGATGAATATAAAGGTCGGAAAAACAGCACTCTATAATTACGCGACCTATCTTGAAGATGTCATGTTTTCCTTTCTCCTGAAAAAGTTCTATTTCTCCGAAAAGAAATCCGCGCTTTCTGTACCGAAGGTTTATCTTTGCGATTTGGGTCTAGCTAACTATCTCATCGGAACAAAGTTTTCCGAGGACATCGGTAAAGCGATGGAAAATTTGGTTTTCATCGAACTAAAGAAAAGGGAACTTTCGGGAGAGATCGACTTGTTTTATTGGGAATCTAATGGTTATGAGGTAGATTTTGTTATAAAAGAGGGTTTAAGTATTAAGCAATTAATTCAAATCACTTACGCCAACGAGAGGGATGAGGTAAAGAGAAGGGAGATAAAAGCTTTGTTGAAAGCTTCTCAGTTATTAAGATGTAAGGATTTGCTCGTAATAACTTGGGATTTCGAAGACGAAGAGAAGGTTAATAGAAAGAAAATAAAGTTTGTTCCTTTGTGGAAGTGGTTACTTCAGCGGAACGAACCATAGTTACCCTTGGGTTTATTATTTTGAAGGATTTACACCAATAAGTTAACAGAGCTCCTCTACCAAAACATCGAGAAAAACGGGACCGAGGATTTCGACTTTCTTCCCCCTTTCTTCAATCCACTTCAGCAGCTTAGGAGGAACTTGCAAGTTAACGTCCGAAGGTCCCCTTACCCACCTTATCTTGAACATCCCCCTCTTCCCTCGCTCCACCTCAGCAGCTATTCGCTTGGCTATCAAATCCAAGTATCGTCCGATGAATATACCCTTAACCTTTTTCACGGTGGAAACTATGCTACCATCCTTGACGTAAACCATGTTGAAGGTGGCCGGGCCAGCTAGCTTCTTTCCCTCATCCGGCTCGAGGAGGTAAACCTTGATTCTCTCATCCTGGTACACCAGCTTCTTGAACGGACCTACCTCATCCTTGTACCTTTCGACGCTCTTCACGATCACATCCGCAACTCTCTTTCCGAACTCGGTCTTCGGCTCTTCGATGACCTTCACGCTCCTCGCTATTTCCTCGTCGGTAAAGCTGGGGTACTCGAACCAGTACACAACCCTCCTCACATCCTTCTCCTCGGTGATTATCTGCGCTATCCTTTCGACGCCTATTCCGAAGTTGTAAACCACGTGCGGAATTTTATACCTCGCGAGGGAAATCGGGTTGTAGAATCCGAAAGTGCCTATCTCGTACCTCTTACCCTTGAAGTTAGCGTAGACCTCCCATTCCTTACCCTTCGCGTAGTACTTTGCAGTCTCCATCTTTTTCACCACCTTCACACCCCTGAACCTCACTCCCAAGTTCTTCTGGATTTCTTCGACTATCCTCAGCGTTACTTTCTTCGCCGACTCGACGCCTAGCTCATCGTCGACTATTACTACGGAAGCCGAATGGTAGCTCCTCAGGTGCGATTCGTCTTCCTCCTGCTCCCTCCTGAAAACTCTGTCGACGGAAAAAAGGTAGAGCGGTGGGTCTCGGTACTCAAGTATTTTTTTGAGCGTCACGAACCAAGAAGCGGTCATGTGAGACCGTAAAGTCAAACTCGAAGGCACAGGCTTGAACTTGAAAAAGTCCGCGAGAATTTCGACGAGCTTTATCGCTTTTTCTTCGCTAACCTTCAACCTCTTCCTCAACTCCTCTATCAAGTCGTCCGAGCTTATCTTCCCCTTCCTGTATTCCCTCAGCACGTCCTTCAACCTTTCGGGATCAACGCCCACGAGCTTCCTGATACTTTCCTCCACGTCCTTCCCCATACCTATATCCGGCCTCGGGATTCCGGCGAGGTAGTAGATCCTGTCGAGGATGATGGGAGCCTCGGGTCCGTACTGCTTGTACACCTCGATTTCGTCGACGAAAACAGGATTGATGACCTCGGTAAACCCGAGGTCTAGGAGAGCTTTCCTTATCTTCTCAATTACCTCGCTCACAACGTGAGGCTCCCCCCTTTCCTCAGGCAGCACTAGCTTTCCCCTTTGTTTTATGGCAGAAGAGCATTCTTCCCATACTTTGTAAAACCCTTCTTCCTTCACCCTTTCGAGAATTTCCTCCGGCTTCATCCTATCGGGCTAAAAAGCTTTTACGCTAGCAACTTTGAAAAGGTTTCTATCACGAAGTCGGCTTCCTCCTTGTTCAAGAGATAAGTGCTTAGCTTCACCGTCTTCGTGATTCCAGGCTTTACGCCAATTATTCCCTCCTTTTTCAGGTACCTGTAGAGGAAGAACCTGTCCTTCCCTTCTTTTTGAAACTTCTCGTAGAGTACGGAGGTATCGAAATTAAGCAAATCGTGCCTATGCGGCTTTTCTCCCCTCAGCTCAAACCCCAATTCCCTTTCGGCTCTCTCGACGAAGTAGTTCGCGAGCTTGACCTTCTCCTCCCACTCACCAACCCTTTTCTTCAGGTGAGGCATGACGAAAAAAAGGCATACAGTCGGTAATCCCCTAGCGCTGCACCCTAGCAGCTCGACCTCCTTTCCCTCGCGGTATTCGGACTCTTTGGTAACTATTCTTCCGACGGATTCTTCCATCCCGACCACTCCCAACGGACCTATGCACGCCATAGATTTGTGCGCTGAAGCTATAGCTACGTCGACGTCGAAGCTCTTCATGTTAAAGGGCATCCTCCCTATCGAGTAGGCACCGTCTACGATTACGTAAACGTTATGCTCCTTGGCTATTTTCGCTATCCTCTTAAGCTCAGGTAAGTTTCCGTACTTTCCGTCTGGATAGTTTACTATCACCGCCAATGGCTCCTTCGAGTGAGAGTCCTCTATCTCCTCGATCTTTCTCGCAAAATCTTCGGGAACAACCCTGTATTGTGATTCCTCTACCTCGGTAAGCACTGGAGTTAGCATGGACCTTTCGACCGCAAGCACCATGGAGTAGTGAGTGTTTCCGTCGAGGATGACGAAAGGAGCCTTGTCCTTCCTTTCCTTAACGTGATGCTTGTAAAGCGCGAAGAGCGCTAGGAAGGCGCCCTCCCTCGCGCCATGCACCAGCCTTACCACGTCAGCTCCCATGAAGCTGGGGAGCTCTTCCTCGACGAGCTTGGCTATGTCTGGTTTCTTTACCCTATGGACGTCACCAGGACAGTAAAGGCAGAGGGGGTAGCCTTTCATGTAAGGTTGGAGTTGCTCGACGACATGCGATGGAGGAACGCCGCCAGCAACTAAGGGATCTACGTTTATCATTCAAACCCTCCTTTTCATGAGGTCGACAATCAGTCCATTCAACGCTTTCGCTTTCTTCACATACCCACTAATGTTTTGCAGGGTTTCTTCTACAGACTTTCCGACGATGCCCTCATTTTCTATCCTCTTTCCCTTTGCTGCAAGCAACGAGGACCTATACGCTAAATCCACGGCCAAAGCTCCCTTCAGGCAACAACTAGCCTTAGCACCGTCGCACACCATTCCTGTGATCGTCGAGAGATGATTGAGGACGGAACCCTCTACGACTCTATAGTCGCCCTCACCAAGCAAGTATCCCAAGCCAGCGGCTAAACCTGCTCCTGCCTTTATCCCTAGTCCGCAAACGGCTGAAACTTGCTTAGTAAAGGCTGTCGCATAGCTGGTGGTTAGCCAGGCAACTAGTATGCTTGCGTGAACGTCGCTTTCTGAAATTTCCGATTCTCTGGAGTAGACCACGAAAGGAAGCGTGGTCGTTATCCCTTGGTTTCCTGACCCAGCCACCGCCATCGCCGGAATCGAGGAACCGCACATCCTGCTCTCTATCGCTGCAGCCACGTACTTAGCCATCCTTTCCTTCAAGTCCCTCGCCGGCAGACTCCTCGCTATTCCGAGATACTTTCGCGAATTCAGGTTCTCTTCAGCTAGACTGCTATTGAGTTCAATACCCTTTCCCACCTTCGACCTCACGCGAGCTTCTTCTACCACGCTCACTACGCCTTCCAAAAACTCTTCGTAGGGTACTTTGACCTCTTTTCTCTCCTTGTCGAAGATTTCTGAGTAGATATCAGCCCCTCTTTGAGTAGCGAGCTTAGCTCTTTCTACCGCTTCATCAAGTTCCAACGGCTTTCCTGCGTACAAAATTCTATCGTGCCTACCTGCGATCAAGGAAGCATGTTCACCGTTGATCACGGTATAGACGAAGAGGAAAGGTAGCTCCAAAGGCTCCACTTCGAGAGCAAGTTTTCCTTGGTAAATCTTTGTTGAAGAACCTAAGACCTCCAACCCTTTCGAAGGGTCAGCATACAAAGCTCTCTTAACGCAATCCCTTATTCCATGACCCCCTCCTGGAACCCCGACTCTTGCCGCGTTCTTGAAGGTGTCGTAGTCGATGAAAATCTTTACGCGAATATTCTCCAACTCCTGGACACCTTCCTTCGCGGCAGCGACGGAAAGGGCGACGCTAGCTATCTCGGTACAACCGCTTGAGGGTCTAACATCCTTCACCATCCTCAAGACCAGGCTTTTCACACGCATCGCCCGTCGCTCCCAAGCTTTCAAAGCAGGTTCGTGAAATTTTCTCCCCGACACTACGACAACTTATAAAATAATAGTTCTGTCCTTTACCAAAAAAGTTATCGGTATGAGGGACCCTTACTGGAAGATGGTGGATGAGACTTGCAGGAAGTGTAAGGACTACAAGTACTTCAAAAACCCCACGTTGGACGAGGAGAAGTACTACCGTTGCCTCCTCTGCAGGTGGAAGCTTTACGTCAAGTTTTACAACAAGGAGGATGTGGAAAAGTCCTAGGACTAGGAACGCGAGGTTAGCCGACGCTTCCCAGGACGCAAACCTTATTTACGTACCATCCGGAACTTAGTCTATGGTAAACCTTCCGAGGGGCGGAAGGAAGGTTGCCTACTTCCTCGGGGCGTCGATACACGAGACTGAAGCCGAGATGGTGTTCGAAAAGCTCTACGCTTCGTCGCGAAAGATTTACGTTACCCTCAGCGAGGAGGTAAAAGCTAGGAAGCTTTCACTGGGTAAGGAAACGATCGTCGCCGACGTCTTCGGAGACGGCTTTCGCTTCAGGGACGGTAGCGATCACGAAACTCGCGTCGCAGCGTTCTTACCCATGGCATCGAGGTGGGCGAGAGAAAAGCGTGCCAACCTGCTCAGCAGGTACAACTTACTCGCGAACATGCTTGTAGAAAAGGGCACCGACGAAATAGTTTTCTACGCGCTCGAGGAAGAGGCTTCTCAGTGGAACGTAGACGTGAATCTCCTAACCGTCGAGTTGGTGAAAATGTTCTACGAGAACTTTCCGGCCCAAGTTGAAATACTCTGGGTCAAAAGTTTGGGTAAAAGGTCGCTACGACTAAGAATGCCGTAAGGAAAAACTTCACCTCACGACTTCGACTTCCATCGATTCTAGAAGCTTTCTCACGATACTCCGTACCCTAAGCGGTTTTTCTATTTCTTCCAACCTCTCTGGGGTGGCTCTCGTGACCGGGTGTTTAGGAGCGAAGTGCTGGCAACAATCTTCGTGAGCCTTGACCGCCATCTGGTAGGTACCAAGCTCCTTAGCCAGCTTGACTATCTCGACTTTGTCCATCCCGACCAACGGCCTGAAGACCGGGTACTTGGTAACTTCCTCGATCGTCCTCAGGTTGTCGAGGGTCTGCGAAGAAACCTGCGCCAAGCTCTCTCCGGTAACGATCCCTTTAGCTTTTTCGAGCTCGCAGATTTTCTCGGCAACCCTTAGCATGATCCTCCTGAACACTATTATCCGGTAGCTCGGTTTGACCACAGACTTCAGGCGGAGTTGTACCCGAGCGGCCGGGACGAGGTAGAGCTTGCTCGCGAACTGGTAGCGGTTCAGCAGCTTTATGATTTTCCTCGTCTTGACGATGCTCCCTTCAGAGACTACTGGGAAGGCGTGGAAGTGGACGAAGACCACCCTACAACCCCTTTTCATCATCAGCCAAGAGGCTACCGGAGAGTCTATTCCTCCAGAGATCAGCGAAACAACTTTACCGGAAGTCGAAACGGGTAATCCTCCCAAGCCTCGAACGATTTCGGTAAACACGTAGGTATCGTTTTCCCTCACTTCGATGTAGATCTCCTTGTCGGGGGAATCCAACCTAACCTTCCTTCTTATACAGGCACCAACCTCCCTAGCGAGTTCTTGGCTCGTGTAGGGATGCTCGCCGACTCTCTTCACCCTTATCGCGAAGGTTTCGCCGGGCTTTATTTCCTTCTCGAAGCTTTCCTTCACGAACTTCTTTATTTCCTCGAGCTCGCTCGTCGGAAGATGGTAACAGGGAGAGAAGGATACTATCCCGAACACGTTTTTCAAGGAACCCATAGCTTTTTCCAAGTTGCTGACCTCGCGGAGGAATATCCTTCCCCGCTTCCTCTCTACCTTCGCACTGACCGAATTGCGTTTCAACGATTCTTTTATGTTCCTCACGAGCTTTTTCTCGAACCTTCTCCTGACACTTTCGGATTTCAGGAAAATTTCTCCGTACCTTACCAAGATCAGCTTTTCTGCTTCCATGGTTAGAGTTTAGGACGCTTCAAAAACTACTTTTCTTTCCCACCCTCCTCGCTGCTTTTCTTCTCTTCTTTACCGCCTTTCATCTCAGCCTCCGAAGGAAGCTTTAGGTTGAGTTTTTTGACGAGGTTTGCCTTCTTGTAAGCCTCTATCACCTCGGCATCGCTAGCCCCTTCCTTGATGTCAAGCAAGTACGGCAACGGTTCCAGGTGGGCGACGTTCGCCCTCCTCCTCTTCACTCCAGTAAGACTCTTCGGTCCCGTAATTTCAACGAAGGTTTCGTCTATCTTCCTCACAACAACACAAAACCTTCCGGCCTCCCTTCCGGCGGTCTTCATGCATACCCTTCCGACTTCCACAGCACCTCACCCCTCGGATAATTCTCTTACTTTCTCCCTAAAATATTCTCTCATACATTCGGAGCATAAATATCCTCCGAACGGCCTCTCCGGCCTTTTCTCGGTCTTCGAAAGCTTCCTTAGCTCGCTGGGAATCAACCTAGGAACGCCGTGCAAGGGTTTTTTGCATAGAGCGCATTTGGGAGTCGAAGGCTTCTTCTTTTCAACCCTCACCGAAACCCTTCCGCTCGGAGCCCTTCTCTTAACCAGCCTTTTCTTTGCCATAATTCTTATTTTTAGGAAAAAGTCTTTAAAAATAAAACGCTCTCCGGATAGGAAAATTCTTTAAATTACAACAAGAAAATTATTCGATGAATATGCAAGCTCATTCGATTATCGAGGAATTAAAAGAAAAGATAAAAAGCCTAGCTGAAAAATACAAAATTTCCTACGCAATCCTTTTTGGTTCGTGGGCAGAAGAAAGAGCTGTGGAGAGTGAAAGCGATATAGATTTAGCAATTAAGGTAAAGGGGTTAAGGAGAGAAGATAGCTTGAAGTTTCTCAAGAATTTTCTGAGAGAATTGGACCTCGAAAATGTGGACGTTGCCGTATTAAATTTTTCACCACCCAGCTTGCAATACGATGCCTTAGTCAAAGGTGAAGTAATTTATTGTAAGGATGAGGAAGAGTTATTTGAAGATAGGCTAAGGATAATAAAGTGGTATGAGGATTGGTTTTATAAATCGAAAATTTTTGAGGAAAGAGAAATTGAAAGGGTGAAGGAATGAGAGCAAGCACCTTGAAAAGGCTCGAGAGGTTTAATGAAGGGATAAAAATTTTGGAAGACGTGAAAAAAGCTAGGAAAGAAGTTTTTGTTAACGATTTAAAACTTCTTTCTCTGGCGGAAAGGAACCTTCAAGTTTGCGTAGAGTTTTTGATCGATTTATCAAATTTTATAATCAGAAAACTAGGGTTGAAGATTCCAGAAAGATATAAAGAAAGTATCCAACGCATGTACGAAATAGGAGCTATAGATGAGCAGTTGAAGGAAAGTTTGAGCGACCTTGTTGGACTTAGGAATATACTGGTTCATATGTACGCGGATGTTAAAGCCGATTTGATTTTCGATGAGTTAGATGAAAACATAAAGGTTTTAAAAGCAGCCGTGAAAAAATTGTTGGAATTTTGTGAGCAGAAAAATTTAGATCCTTAAATTTTAGGGTCTTAAAGACAAAATTTTCCGGTTTCTGGAAATTTTCTGATGATGAATGATTTCAAAATTCACAACGCAAAAGCCTCGCGAGAACGAAGCTACTGCAAAGGGAAACGAGCAAGTACCAAGCGACCCACCCTATTCCGCTCCCGATCAAGGGTAGGGCGAAAGGTAGGCTAACGACCGCGACGCTTTGGTAATGGTGGTTCAGCCAAGGGAAGAAAGGAATTATCGCGAGGAACGTCAAGATAAGACTCTTCGCCTTCAGTCCAAGCATTTTAAAGTTCAAGCGAAACGCTTCTTCCAAGAGCTTATCGTCTGCTTTTTTGGACTTCGCCAGCTTTCTTTTCAACTCTTCCATCCTAGCCTTCAACTTTCCCAGAGCTTCCACATCGACGGTAGCCTTTGCTATGCCAATCGAAAGAAGGTTGAAAGCGACCGCAAGGATAGCTATTACCAACCAAGGAGGTAAGAAGAGTAGCTTTCCGAAGATCGCATCGAAGGTTGTGAGGTAAAAAGCATAGAGATTCCCCAGCATCTTACCACTCCACCAGCTTTCTCACCAACGGGGGAGCTTCCTCCAGCTCTTCTCTCCTCAGTTGCTCGTAAAAGTTGTGTATAATCATCGCGAAAAGCAGTATACCGGTCCCTCCCACGACGGCACCAAGGACGTTAGCGCCGGCTGCCAGCAACCCGATGAAAATCCCTCCCAAAACTCCTAAGGGTGAGATGTACCTGTCCAAGTACTCTTTCATAGCCCTCGCGTCGGCCCTGAATCCAGGTATGTGGAACCCAAAACCAGTCAACTGCTCCGCTACGGCTTCGGCGC
>CAYUFF010000009.1:19172-27979 GCA_964444075.1 uncultured archaeon | reverse complement strand
TTCATACAAGGCCTTCGTGAGCCTCATTCCGCTATGCCTTTCGTCGACGCTGAGAGTTTCTTCAAGGAGCCTAGAGGTTTGCATGAAAAACTATTAACGGAACGCGGCAAAATAAAACTTTCGTGTTTAACGCGTAGCATAGGCTTTGAGATAAAATGTTAGACGTCTAACAATGCTCTGCGGTTTGGAGCGACTGTTTTTTGTGCTCGCTCTCTCTACGATAGTTGTAAGGAGTTTCGATAGGGTTGAAAGGTCGAGCCGAATCACTTCCCGAGCGAAAGGAACTCCCCCAAGCCCCTTACTTTGCTCATCAACTGCTCCTCCCTTACCCCGAGCACGGCGAGTATCCTTAAGGCAGCCGGTACAACCTGGTGCTTGATGTAATACTCCTCGTCCACCTCATCTAGACCAACGTCTTCGACCGGCTCTGCCCTCTCGCTAATACTGCCCTTTCCTTTGGTGATCACGAACATGACAACGGTTCCTGGAACGACGCTCCTACCTCTTGCTTTCATCTTCATCGCCGCCACGACGTGAGGACCTTTCGCTTTATACTCCTCGAGTGGCTTCGTGAGCTGCTCGTGAATCGTCAGCTCCTTCAGGCTTACCTTACCCTCCCTCAACCTCTCGACGACCTTCCTAACGTAGGAAATCGCTGAGGCGACGTCGTTCTTCTCGAGTATAAACCTTAGCACGCTCTCCTGCGTTTCCTTCGCGAGCCTGCACCAATCCCTTCTTACCCTTTCGAGACCACGGATCAGCAGGCTTCCCTGGTAATCGATCAGCGCGTACTTCTTCTTCGCCGTCCCAGGGCCGACGCCACGCGGTATGAAAATCCCCCTCCTGTAGATTCCTTGGAAGTCAAGCTCCATCAACCCGGGAAGCTGTCGGTTGATCCTTTCCAGGAACTCGAACACTTTCTCCTCAACTTTTTCTCTTGTTGCTTTTCCAGCGTCCTTAAGCTTTATGAACATCGAGTCAGTATCCCCGTAAACCACGGTGAAGCCCTCTTTCTCCGCGAACTCCATCGCTTTCTTTATGAAATACCTCCCGAAAGCCGTGCAACTTTCGGCGCACTCCTTCGAGTACCACTTCGCCCCCGGAAACCCGTAGTAACCGTAGGAGGCGTTCGCTATTATCTTCAGCACGTACTGATGGTTGTAAAGCTGTCTCCAAGCTTCTGTACCCTTCTTAACTTCCTTCAACTTTTTCTTGACCTCAATCCTCCTCTCGATCAGCTCCTTGACCACGGAGGAAACGAAGCCTTCCCTTTTCTTGCAAAACCAGTGACCGAGCTCTGGAACTTTATGCCCGTTGCCTTTGCAACACTCGCAGTTCAAGGTTTCCGGACTTATGTTGAAGGTGGCTATTATCGATGGGTACAAGGACCTGAAATCCAATACGGCTATGTTCTCGTGGATCCCTGGGATTGGCTCTTTCACGAACCCCCCTAGGTAAGTGACGGACCTCCTCCTCTGGATTTCCTCCCACTTCGGCTGGTTGGGTATTATCTCCCCTCGCGAGAACGCTTCTTTGCTGAGGTACCACTCCACGAGTTGCCCGTACGTCATCCTGGAAACGTCGAACGGTAGCTGACCCACTACCCTGCAAATCTCGAAGATTTGCGGGAATAAAAGCTCGGCCAGCTTGAAAGTAAGCTCGGAATCCTTCAGGCAATATTCCGCGAGCTTTGCTAGGTCCTTCTTCTCCCTCCAAGCTTTCAGTATTTCCTCGAACTCCATCTCTATCTTTTTATCCCCCAGAAGCTCTGCCGAGACGGCATCAAGAGTTAACACTTCCGTTTGCAGGGTGGGTGAGAGGATGTTGTTGACGAAGTTGAATACGTCCACGTGAACCCTACCAGCTAGTTTTGCGGCAGAAACTCTTGCTCTCCTCGCGAACTTCAGGCGAGACTTTTCCCTCGAAAGCGTTAGCTCGACTCCGAGCTTCTCAGCCCTCTTGCCGATGATTTGGAAGTCAAACATGTCGCTGTTGTAACCCACGAGAAAATCGGGGTCTTCTCGCCGAATCGTTTCTACGAATTTCTGTAGAAGCTCTTTCTCGTTGGCCACGACCTCGACAAATTCAGGATAACCTTCGAACGGATAGTAGGTGAAGACCTTCCTCAAGTTTTTCCCGAAAAGGGAAACCATCACTATCTTTTGCTCCCCGTTCTCCTCGAAAGTCTCTATGTCGAAGGCCAACACCTTTATCGGAGGGTAGCCGCTAACGTCTTCGAGCGGCTTGAGCTCCTCGACTTCCATGACGCTCTTTGCTAGGAATTCGTCGTCGCGAATTTCTTTACCCTTGGCCAGAATCCACTGCATACCGGAGATGCCTTTCTCTATCAGGTACTTTCGGTAGAAGGAAAGCTGGTATTCATACTCCTCTACCACGTCGCCGTCTCCTTCTTCCCACTGTTTTATTACGTCCCTTACCTTCGAGAGGCTCGGAGGCAGGTCGCAGACAACCTTTATAAACTTTCCCTCCTTCCCGAAGAGCTTTTTCTCGACGATTTCGACCCTCTTCACCTCCTTCCTCCTCAGCTTGAGGATTTTTTCCTTAACCTCCTTTTCTTTCCCGGGTTTTGTTTGAACGTAGAAGTAGGGTTCGTAATCCTTGTCCAGGAGCACGTGGACGTTTCCTTTCTCATCTAAGCAAAAGATTCTGATTATCGGAACTCTTTTCGCTTCGTCGCTGACGTAATCGACGTCCAAAACCAAGAGCTTCCTTTCCATCGTTTAAATTTTTTCCTTACCGAACCTTAAAGGAAAAGCTTATTCTTTACTCCACATGCATCTGCCATCGATACACTTGCACGCGTAACCTAATCGCTTCCAATCGTAGCATTCCCTCCACTCGCAAGTCGTTGCCACGCTTTCCTCAAACCTAGACCTGCATACTTGTAAGGAGCAACCATCGATAACGCAATCGGAATCGGAATAGCAAGGTCCTTGAGTAGAGATTCCGCAGAACTTTTGGGAATCCTGCGTTTGCGGTTGGGGAGCGTGTCCCTGAAGCATCGTGGGCAGTTGCAAAGCTCTCGGTGAAAGGAAAAGGTAGTAGAAGAGTTTGGAGAAAAGCGCCCGGAAGTTTTCGAGAAAGATAAGGATTTGGTAAAGGGAAGGGTGGGGGAGAGCGGCGGTGAGACCTTTGACGTCTTCCTTCTTCAGCACGAGGTCTTCGTTTAAGGTCCTTAAGGACGTGTAGGGCGATGAAACGAATACCACGTAAGCTCCGTCGGGGAACATCTCGAACAGCTTTTCGTGGACCCGCCTTAATTCTTGTCCCTCAAACTTAACTATTCCTGAGCTACCGGGGTAACCAAACGAACGACTCAGCGGAGAGTACAAGCGAAACCTTCCTAGAGAATCTACGTCGATTTCACCCGGCAATATCAAGAACAACCTCACGCTGCCCTTGGAATTCCCTACATCCGAAACAGCCGTGATCTTCATGGGGTAGAACAGCTCTCGCGACGGAAACTCATAGAGGATTGGCTCCACGCTTTTTTCATCCTCGCTTACTTCGACGACGTCGACGACGAAGTATCCGAAGCCCCTGTCCACGTATTCTTGAACGACGCGCTTGAATTCTGGTGATAGTTTTAGCGAGGGGTTCTTCACGAGGCCTTTAACGTAAGCTTCCACCCAGGAGGAAAAGTGCTCTTCGTTCAGGACCTTCGCTACCGAGATGTCGTGAGCTCCTATCTTCGTCCTGAGAACTATTTCTCCGCCTACTGGAGGAGGTAGGGCTCCGGCTTTTTCCCTCTTCATCCTCTCGCGAAGTTTTGACAAAAGCTTTTGGTCGTAGAGCGAGGAGAGTTCTTGGAAAACTCTGAAGTCGCACTTCTCTACCGAGGAGGGCTTCGACGGTAACGGTAGGATTTCCAGGACCGAAGTTTTCTCAGAAGCCCTCAAGTTCGTCGAGAGGACGATGATTTCCCTTTCGCCGTTCCAGGCGACTATCGCGTTCTGCCCGGGTTGCTCGAGAACGATGCCACCATGCAGGACGATCGTTCCCCTGTCCGAAAGTGAGGCGGTCGGGAATCCTGCGCAGCACAGGAGGAAGACGCTCACCAAGGCAAAAAAAGCACGGGGGAACCTCTCAACCATAAGCAATTTTTAGGGCGGGAAAACTTATAGCTTTTCTATCACTCCCGGCTTTGGGGAGAAACAAATCCCCTCGTTCAACATCTTCCTCAGAATCTCTTCTGCGTTCTCCACGCCCCTTTCCTTGGCCCTCTTGACGACCTCTTCCTCAGGGATTTGTTTTCCAAGCGTTTGGGTCAACTCGTCTATAATCTCACACACCGTCCTTATCTTCCCCCTCTGAGCTGCCGTAACCTTCTGCCCCTCGGCCCTATCTATGTCTAGCTTCCCCAAGTCAGGGTCGAAGCCGAACTGCCTGAGGGAAACTTTCATCAGGTAAATGGCGCGCTGGGCGTCCTCGACGGTGACGACGTCGCTAAGCCTGACCCTCGCGGAAGCCTCCGCGAGCCTTATCATAGCTTCCAGCTGCCTCGTAGTTATGGGTATGGGTCCTTCCTCCGCCTTGCTCCTCAGGTCGAGGTAAAACTTTTTTATCTCCTCGAACGCTTCCTTCGTCATGCGGGGGAAGCAGTTCTTCCTGGCGTAAGCTATGTACTTTCTCAGCAGCTCCGGCTCTATCGCCGGCTTGACCTCTCCACCGTCTCCGTGCCTCGCGTTGAAGATGTGGTCGCAAATCTTTTCGTCGACCTCCGGGTTGGGTTTGTCGTAGAGCGCGAACTTAAGGTCGAACCTGCTCAGCAAAGTTTCTGGGACGGAGAGCTGATCCCTCACCGGCATGTAGGGGTCGAACCTTCCGAGCTTCGGGTTGCCCCCAGCCAGGACGGAGGTTTGTGCAGGAAGCGTAGCAACTATGCTGGCTTTGGCTATGCTTATCGTCTGGCTTTCCATCGCCTCGTGGAGGGCGACCTGGTCCGTCTTTTCTATTTTTTCGAACTCGTCGATCGCGACGAGGCTCTTGTTGCTCAGCACCAAGGCACCGGCCTCCAGCACCCAACCACCCAAGAACTCCTCGTCCCTCACGACAGCAGCGGTGAGCCCGGCCATGGTAACGCCCTTTCCTGAGACGTACCTTCCCCTAGGGATGAGCGTGGAGACCACTTTCATCAGGGCGCTCTTCGCAGTCGACGGGTCCCCCACCAAAAGGATGTGGATGTCCCCCCTTACCCTGGACTTATCCTTCTGGACGTGGGGAACACCACCGAAGAGTTGAAGGGCGATGGCAAGCTTAATGTCTTCCAGTCCGTAGATCGAGGGCGCTATAGACGCAACCAGCTTCTCGTAGATCCCTGGGTCTCTCGCGAGCTCCAAGATTTTCTCCTCGTCCTCCGGCGTTATCTCCAGCTCCTCCCACTCTATCTCCACGGGCTCGACGTAGTTTGCCTCGATGTAGATCTCCATCTGCCTCGACTTGCTGCCCTTCGCTTTCCTCGGCATGCTCTTCAAGATTCCCGCGACCTTTATCCTGTTTCCCGGGTCCGTCTTGCTCTGCATCCGGGGGGAGGTCAAATCCTCCTTGAGGTAAACCATTATTTCCGACGGCCTTTCTCCGCTGACGACCTCGTAGGGCTCCTCTATGACCACCCATCTTGTGTCGAGCAGCTTTTGCTCAACCAGCTGAAAGCCCTTCCTGTTCCCGCAATCGCACTGCGCGGGAGGTTTCAACGTCCTTTCCGTCTGCTCGACTACTATGTGCGTCCCGCAAACCGGACACATGAAAACAGCTTCCTTAACTTCTGGCCTTACCTCGCTGGCCCTCTTAACTATCCCGTCCACGACTACGAGCTTCCCTATGTGCTCGGAACGCAAGTTCCTGATCCTTATGTTCCTCTCCTCTGGAAGGTTGAAAAACCTAACCCTGACGTCCCTTTCCACGTCCAAGACCTTCTTCACGCCTTCTTCGGCCAAGGGGATGACTTCCTCCGGATTTTCGAGCAGGTAGTCGGCCAGCTCCACGTCAAACTTTTCCAAGAGCGAAAAATCGACGGAAACGGAACTCTTACCCTCCTCGAGGGCTTTCAGGATTTCCTCGTAGTAGTTTTCTTGGAAGAATTCCGAAAACTTTTCCGCGACCTCCCGGGGTTCCATAATATTAACCTCAGCGACGGTGTTTTATAGGTATGTAAATTTCGCGCGTCTTCCAACGGTTTTTTAGGAACTTTCCCACCGGAGTTTGAACGTTCTCACTTGAAACTTTTACCCTAAAACTTAAAGGCTCACCCCTACGGAGCGACTTTCCACTAAATTCCAGTAAAAAAGTAAAAAACGGGGAAAAGCTCGGAGAAAAAAGCTTACTCGCTCACGAAAGCTCCTATCCTTTCGAGCTTCTCCGCCAACATTTCGACGGCTTTCCTAACGTCCTTCAGCTTCCTAGCACCGGTGCAGATAACCTTTCCGGAAGTGAAGAGCAAAAACGCCACTCGCGGGGAATCCATCCTATAAACCAGCCCAGGAAACTGCTCCGGCTCGTACTCCGCCGTCTCTATTCCGTACGCTATCCTATCTAGGTTAAACCTAACGTTGAACTTGATGGCAGCGACTATGTTCTCGACCACGACCTCGTACTTCCTGGGAACCTTTACCCCGTTGCTCCTCAAGACCCTGGCCACCTTCCTGAAGACTTCCTTGACGTCGTTGAGGTTCCTGGCTCCCGTACAAACTATCTTGCCAGAGCCAAAGATGAGGGCGGCAGCCTTGGGCTTGTCCATCCTATAAACGATTCCTGGAAACTGCTCCGGCTCGTACTCCATCTCCTTGTACTTCTTCACAAGCTTTTCTAGTGGTATGTCGACGTCGAAAGTCGTGGAGGCTACCATGTTTTCTACTTTTATCCTAAACTTCACTCCCTCCATCCGACCACCGTTCCCAAACCAGAAGTTACATTATTTATTTCACACCAATAAAAATTTTACCTCCCCCACCCCAAGCGCAAGCAATGCCAGGATTGCCAGAAAAACGTGTCTCAGGGGAAGTATGTAGACTCTCTTATCCTTAAGCCTGAGGACGGTAAGGTAAACGTTGAAGCAAGCGAGCAGCAGCCAAAGCTTGTAGGGAAGGAAGATGATAAACTCTGAAATTCGGTCGCAGGAAACGTCGACGACAAGACCTCTAAAACTTGCAAGCTTTCTCTTCCTCGCTATCAACCCATCGAGAGCATCGAAGAGGAGGACGAGTAAAATTACGATGCAAGCGAGGGCGTAGAGCTCGAGCTTTAAAAGAAAGTAGGCAAGTAAAGAAACGTATACGGATAACCACGATACCATGTTCGGAGATAGCGGAATGTTGGAAAGTGGTTCTACAACACCCCTAACCATCTTCCTACCAACACACCTCCAATCACCCACATTATACACCCTAACAACGCTTTGTACCTTAGCGGAAGTTCGAAATCGACCACCGTCCTGACAAAAGGGTTGAAGGGTCTTGTCTCGCCTGTAAGGAAATCAAGGAGGTAGTGAGATACCAATCCTATGGTGAATGTATGAGGAAAGAAAAACGATACAGGGATTAAAATTGCTGCCATCGGAAGCTCTGTAAAAAACGTCCTTGATTCACAACCCCTGAATTTTCTCTTTGGGTAAGTGAAGACCTTGTCGAAGTCTGGAAGGATGGAACCCAAGATTAACCAAAAGTCTACCCTTCCAAAATTCAGCAGGCACGCAAAAACTATGTGCGAGACCAAGTCCATAAGTTAAATTTTCTTCGGGACAGAAAAATTTAATCGATGTTATACGTAGCGCTGGTAAAGATCTTCCCAGCTATGGTAGCGAACGGGTTTCCAGTAATACTGGCCAAACTCTTACCCTCTTTGAACGCTCCTATCAACCGAGAACTCTTCGGGAAGAACAAAACCTGGAGGGGTTTCGTAGGCGGAGTTGCTTTCGGCACTCTAACTGGATACTTCTTGAGTTTTTCTCCCATAGGAAGGATAAGCGTTTTGGACGGGTTCCTGATGAGCTTGGGAGCGTTGCTCGGAGATTTGGTGAAGAGTTATTTCAAAAGGAGGAAAGGCTTGAAAGAAAGCGAAAGCTGGGTGCCTTTTGACCAGGTAGACTGGATAGTGGGAGCTCTCGCTTTCACTTACTACCTCTTTTCGCCGCTCGAAATCATCTTTTTATTTTTTACACTTTCTCTTTTACACGTGGCAACCAACCTAGTAGCCTGTAAGCTCGGGTTCAAGGAGGCGATATGATGTTAATCGCAGGTGTAGATGAAGCTGGAAGGGGGGCGTTGATAGGACCGTTGGTGATAGCTTGCGTTACCATAGAGGAAAGTAAGGAAGAAAACCTCAGGCTCGTTGGCGTTAAGGATTCGAAGCAACTCTCCCCCAGAAGAAGGTCTGAACTCTACGAGATAATAGAGTCGCTTTCCGAGTCGGTAGTGGTCTTCAGGGTCCAGCCGTGCAAGATCGATTCCTACAGAGCAAGCGGAATAAACTTGGACATGATAGAGGCGATGAAAATCGCTAGGGCGATCGAAATGTGCAAGGCAAAGAAGGTTTACGTCGATTCTCTGGAGGCGAATCCAGAGAAGTTCAAGCGACTGATCCTTCAAAACCTTCCGGAAACCTTCGAAAACGACGTCGAGCTCGTGGTGAAGAATTACTTGGACGAGAGCGTGCCAGTAGTGAGCGCGGCCTCCATAGTTGCGAAGGTCGAGAGGGATGCGGCGATAGAGGGGATAAAGAAGGAGGTTAACTTCGACTTCGGAACAGGCTACCCTCACGACCCAAGAACCATAGAGTTCGTGAAAAGGTGG
>CAYUFF010000009.1:0-19072 GCA_964444075.1 uncultured archaeon | reverse complement strand
CTCGCTACCGTGAAGTGAATCCTGCTGCTCGTCTCGACCTCTTTCGTTACCCTTCCCTCCCTCAACAACTTCTTACCCTTCTCGTAGAGAAAATCCGAAAGGGTCTGCATACAAAACAATTTCATCGCGGAAGGCTTTAATGTTTACCATGAACGTCGAAAGCGTTATAGAAGAGTTGAAGAAACTTGAGGCAAAAAAGGTCTTCGTTCAGTTCGGCGAGGGAATTAAGCCGAAAGTTCAGGAGATAGCCGAGCATCTTAAGAAGAAGGGTTTTTTCCCGATAATCTGCTGCGAGGAAACTTTCGGTGGGTGCGACGTTAGGGAAGATGACGCTCTCAGGCTAGGATGCGACGCTATCCTGCAGATAGGGCACTCGAAGTTCGTTGAAACTAAAAAAATTCCCGTAGTTTACTGGGAGTACTTCATCGACGTCGAAGAGAGCAGGGTGAGAGAAATCCTGAGTATGGAGTTCTCGAAACTCTCGGGATTCGAGCGCGTCGGCTTGGTTTCCACGCTCCAGTTCGTCAAACTCATAGAGCACGTAAAAGAGTTTCTCGAAGAGAAAGGCAAGAAAGTTTTCGTAAGAAGGGGCTTGCGCTACGACGGCGAGATCACCGGCTGTAACCTCAGCGCTGCGAAAAGCGTGGAGAGCTTGGTGGATTGCTTCCTTTGTATTTCGGCCGGAAAGTTTCATCCTCTTGGTCTTGCTCTCTCCACGCACAAGCCGACGTTCTGGCTGGACTTGGAAAGGGGTAGGATAACCAGTATGGAAAACGATAGGCTTAGCGTCATGAAAATAAAAGCTTGGAACCTTTCCAAGCTGGAGGAAGCGAAAAAAGTCGGGATTTTGATAAGCTGGAAGCTCGGTCAGATGAGGAAGGGTGTGGAGGAGCTTGTTAAGAGGCTCGAGAAAGCTGGGAAGGAAGTTTACATGTGCGCGATGGACGAAGTTTCTCCTGAGAAGTTGGTGGGGTTGAAGCTCGATGCTCTAGTTTCCCTCGCCTGCCCGAGGCTTGCCATCGACGATCTAGCGAGGTTCGAGATACCTTTAGTCGATGCCGAAGACGCCATGAGAATGCTTAAAAAACTTTAAGCAAGGTTGTTGAGAGTTATATTTATGGAAAGGGGCAGCTTCGTCTACGTGGAACTTACGGGAAAGGTTAAGTCTACCGGAGAGGTCTTCGAAACCACTAAGGAAGAAGTTGCGAAGGCTAGCGGAATTTACAGGGAGGGCGTGAAGTACAAGCCGAGGCTTGTCATAGTCGGCGAAGGAATGCTACTCAAAAGGCTGGAAGAGGAACTTGAAAAAATGGAAGTAGGCGAGAAGAGACTCGTCGAACTCAAACCAGAGGAGGCTTTCGGGGAAAGGAGGGAAGATTTGGTAAAGCTTCTCCCCCTTTCCGAATTCAGGGAAAGGAACGTAAAGCCAAAGCCCGGTGACGTCGTTTATTTCAACGGAGTTCCCGCTAGGGTGTTGAGCGTCTCCGGAGGAAGGGTGAGCGTGGACTTCAACCACCCCCTCGCGGGAAAGGAAGTCGTATACGAAATCGAAATTGAAGGCGTGGTCGAGGACGATAAAGAAAAGGTGAAAGCGTTGGTCGAGGAGCTCACGGGCCTGGGAGAAGGTAAGTTTAAGCTCGAGTTCGGAGAAAAGCGCGTGAGGATACTCACGGAAAGGTTGGACGTGCCACCGACGACGAAAGCGAGGATAGCCAGCTTGATAAAAACTTGGATAAAGAGCTTCGAAAGCGTCTCTTTCGAGGTCAAGTTTTAGAGAACAACCTTACCCAAAAACAACCGTATGCGTTGAATTCTTTCCACAGCACTTGAAATTTAGTACTTTCAAAGGTTTAAGTAAACTTGAAATTTTTACTTTCAATACACCTTCAACCCGAAGCATAGCCGTCGAAAGCGAACATCCTTTTATACTTTACAGGAAAATCTTTTGGGTACGTACAAGAAAAGGATAGAAATCGCAAAGAATCAATCGTCGTGTTAGCTTCTAAACTTCTTGAAGACTTTCGCAAAGTAGGCATAGAATATACCGTTACATCCGAATTTTTAAGAGAGCGAAATAAAGTTCCGTCATCCGTAAAGAACAACCTTAGAGAAGTTTACGAGATTGTCGAGTCGATTTACAACGACTTGAGGAGACTTAAGGAATCAAAAAAGATTTAAGGGAACGTCGACAAAAAGAATTCTATGGAAGTGAAGGTTGTGAGGAAAGACGACTTGGAGGTCGAGTTTCTCTTAGAGGGCGTATCCCCGGCGTTCGCGAACGCGTTGAGGAGGGTTATGCTCTCGGAAATTCCTACGATGGCGATAGAGTGGGTGGATTTCATCAAGAACGACTCCGTACTTCCCGACGAAATCATCGCGCACAGGCTCGGGTTAGTACCGTTGACTTTCAAGCCGGATTCCTACAGGTTACCGAAAGAGTGTGAGTGCGGAGGGAAGGGTTGCAGCAGATGCCAGGTAAAGCTCACCTTGGAAAAGAAAGGACCTTGCATGGTGTACTCTGGGGACTTGAAGAGCGAGGCCGAAGACGTCAAGCCCAGGTTCGAGAAGATTCCTATCGTTGAGTTGTTCGAGGGCGAGGAGTTGAAGCTCGAAGCTACGGCGCAGCTAGGCACGGGTAGAGAGCACGCCAAGTGGCAGGGCGCAGTAGTAGGCTACAGGAATCTCCCGAAGGAGGGTGGTGAGGGTGTTAAGGAAGATTCGTTCGTCTTCACCGTGGAAAGCGTCTGCGGCCTCAAGCCAGAGGAAGTTGTCCTTCAGTCTGCCAAAGTCTTGGAAAGGAAGCTGGAAGAGTTCTTGGAAAAGCTCAAGGAGGTTAAAGATTAGTTTTTGCCCACCAAAAATTTAGTGTATGGTGGATTATGAATTTCGGGACGGCGTTCTTAAGATAGATGCGAAAAGGTGGGTGATAGAACCTAGTATCGAGGACTCGGAAGCTTGCATGGGACTCGTGTTCAACCTCCTCAAAGAACTCAAAGGCGTGGAAAAAATCGTCATTTCAGAGGTGATAGACAGGGAGTACGATTACCCGCAAGTAAAGCTCATCGAGGAGCTCGTAAGGATTCAAAGGAAAATCTTGGAGGAGAAGAGGTTAATAAGCTTCGAGAGGCTAGGACCGGCCGAGTGCGAGAAGTTCTTCCCGGGAAGGGTTAACGAGCTAAACTTCATAGTAAGGGAAGCTCTCAGGAAAGACCCTATAAGGGCTTACCTACTCGTCTCGAGGAGGGTTAGGGAGATAAAGTTCAGGATGAAAAGCTGCGAAAACGAAAAGTTTATGGAGTGTGCTTCTATCTACCTGAACAACGTCCTGCTACCCCTGCAGAGAATTTTATCTACCTCGCAGATAATAGCTTACGCCATCCCGAGGCTCAAGGACTACAGGGTTGGGGACAGAAAGATTTACAGGGAGCTCTTCCACCCCACCATAAGGCTTCCCTTCATGTTCACGAGCTTTAAGCTAACCCCTCCAAAAGGAGCTTACCTGATAGAGAAGTATAGTATAAACGGTGGTATGAGGGTCGAGGTTTGGAGGGTTCCTGGAGCCGTTAGAGATTATTATTACATTTTCTCTCCGGAATTCAAGCTCACCCCTGAAAAATACAGGATACTCGATGCCGCTTACAGGAGCATGGTCGCTGCCAAGCCGCCCGAGGAGGTGACGGAACTCGAAAGAGCGAGAGAAATCTTTTTCAGCATGGGGATGGAGAGGATAAGAGAAATTTCCGAAGCCATAGGAATCGTGTTACGTAAGAGTGAAATCGAGGAGTTGGCGAAAATCCTGGTGAGGTATACAGCTGGGTTCGGTGTTTTAGAACTCGTTTTGGCTGACGAAAGGGTTCAGGACGTTTACATAAACTCTCCAGTAGGTCTATCGCCGATTTATGTTGTTCACTCGGATTTCGAAGAGTGTGAAACAAACCTTATACCCAGTAAAGAGGATGCCGAGGGTTGGGCGACGAGGTTTAGGCTCTACTCAGGAAGGCCTCTCGACGAAGCCAACCCAGTGTTAGACACGGAGCTTACCGTTCCAGGAGGTAGGGCAAGGGTCTGCGTGATAACCAGGCCCCTATCGCCGACCGGGCTAGCTTTTGCTTTCAGGAGGCACAGGGAAAGGCCTTGGACCCTACCGCTCTTCGTGAAAGTTGGTATGATAGATTCGTTCTGCGCGGGCCTCATGAACTTCTTGGTTCAGGGAGGGAGGACGATCCTCGTAGCCGGTTCTCGCGGGGCCGGAAAAACATCTTTCCTCAACGCCCTCATGCTAGAGCTGATGAGGAAGCACAGGATAATAGTCATCGAAGATACTCTCGAGATAAGCGTCGATACGATGAGAAAGCTGGGGTACAACGTAGAAAGGATGAAGACCAGGTCTGTAATCACGAAAGTCGAAGCTGAGGTGCCTCCAGAAGAAGCTTTACGTACCGGCCTGAGGTTGGGCGAATCTGTGCTCATAATAGGGGAGGTGAGGGGGAAGGAAGCGCTAACGCTTTTCGAGGCGATGAGGATAGGGGCGTTATCGAACATGGTAGCCGGAACGATCCACGCGGAATCTCCATACGGAGTTTTCGACAGGATAGTCCACGACCTAGGCGTTCCTCCCACGAGCTTCAAGGCTTGCGACATAATAGTGATATGCTCCATGCTCAGGTCTCCGGATGGGTTGCACAGGTATAGAAGGGTTATAGAGGTTACGGAGGTAAGGAAAGGTTGGAAGGAAGACCCGGAAGCTGAGGGTGGATTCGTACCCTTGCTCAGGTACTCCGCTAAGGAGGATAGGCTCAAGCCGACCGACGTGCTGCTGGATGGGGAATCTTGGGTCATTAACGAGATAGCGAAGAGAGTAAGAGAATGGCACGGTGCTTGGGACCTCGTGTGGGAGAACATTCTGCTGAGAGCTAAGGTGAAGGAAACCATGGTCGAGTTTTCAAAAAAGCTCGGCAGGCCGGAGATACTCGAAGCCGACTGGTGCGTGGAGGCTAACGAGATGTTCCACTTAATCTGCGAGCAGGTAAAGGAAGAGGTCGGTGAGTTAGATTCCAAGCTTATTTTCGAGAGGTGGCTGAACTGGTTCAAGCAGAGGTTGAAGTATGGGTGAAAGGAAGCTGGAGCTGACCCTGTACGAGAGGCTCGCGTTCCTGTTGAGGAAGTTCTTTCCTAAGAAGAAGCTTCCTGAAGAGTTCGAGAAAAACCTGAGGGCGAAGATCGATTTCTGCGGACTGATGGTAGAGCCCTACGACGTGGTGAACGTTTCGCTCTTCGTATCCTTCCTCGTCCTGACTCTGGTGGGGGCCCTCCTCTACCTTAAGCTGAACCTGATGGTCGTCCTCTCCGTAGCACTCATAGGCGGAGTCGTGGTCTTTTTCCTCTTCAACTTCCCCAACTTCTACGAGAAGTACATAAGGATCAGGGCGAACACGGACCTGCTGCTCTGCATCCTTTACATGATAATCTCCCTGCAATTCTCTCCGAACCTTGAAAGGGCCGTGAGCTTCGCCGCGGCCTCTTTAGGAGGTCCCATAGGGAGAGACCTGCAGATAAGGCTGTGGAGGCTTGAGGCTGGGGTTTACAGGGACGTCGAGGAACTCTTGGAAGATTTTTCCAGGAAGTGGGAAAGGGAAAACAAGGAGTTCGTGGAGGCGATAGAGCTGATAAAGTCCTCGTTGATAGCGCCTTCCCACGAGAGGAAGAAGATGTACGACGAAGCGCTGCGCCTGCTGATAGAGAGGAACGAGGAAAGGCTCAAGTCTTACGGAAGCGAGCTCAAGTCTTCGTCGATGCTGATAACCTACCTGGGAATCTTGCTCCCGATGCTAACTACCAGCCTGCTACCGATACTTACGATTTTCTTGGCGAAGAGTATAGACCCCTACTCGCTAATCTTCGTCTACGACGTCACGCTCCCGATCGTACTTTCTTTGTTCATCTTCTACAGCCTACAGAAGAGGCCGCTGACTTTCGGCAGCATCGACATAAGGGAGCACCCCGAAGCGACCAGGGTAGGGTACTTCCTGCTGAAGGTGAAGGACAGGAGGGTGGAGGTCCCGCTCGCGATACCGTCGCTGTTGCTCGGGCTCCCGGTCGCGTACCTCGGCTGGAAGAACTTAATGGCGCTGCCGGCCGACACCGTCTTACTCGAGCACATCCTATACAGCCTTCTGGTAGTCTTCGGCGTCGTACTCGCGTTGTTGGTCTTTTCTTTCTTCTCTTACTTTAAAAACCTCAGGATCGAGCGGAGCATCAGGACCGTGGAGGAGGAAGCGAGCGAAGCGTTCTATACCTTCGGGGAGATACTGAAGAGGGGTTATTCCGTAGAATCTTGCATGAGGAAGCTCGTGGACAAGACGAAAAGGTTGAAAATCTCCGGGCTCTTCGGCGGCGCCCTCAACCTAATGGTGAGCCTGGGTTACACCTTCGAGAGGGCGTTCTTCGACAAAGACTACGGAGTGCTCAAGCTGTTCCCCTCGAAGCTTATCAAGAACATATTCAAGCTCGTCTGCGAATCCCTGAAGAAAGGCATGGAGCGGACGTCCTACTCTCTGCTGATAATCTCAGAATACCTCAGGGGTTTCTGGAAGGTGGAGCAGTACTTTAAGGATATCATGGAGGAAACTACGTCGGAGATAAGGTTCATGTTAGAATACCTCCTACCCATATCCATAGGTGTCACGATAGGGATAGCGGCGATCGCCACCTTGATGGTCTACGAACTCTATTCCTACCTCTCGGCGGTCTTCCACCTGCAGAAAGAGCTTCCCTTCGCCGTGAGGGGTGGTTTCCTGACGATAATCGCGGACGTGAACAAGATAATTCCCGTACACTTCTTCGTAATCGCCATGGGCATCTACCTCATCCAGAACACTTTCCTACTCTCCTGGTACTACTCCAGCATAGTCCACGGAGAGGATAAGCTCGAGTTGCTGAAGGTCTTTTCCGCGGCCCTCCTGAAGAACTTTCTCATCTTCTCGGCCGTTTCTCTGGCGACATTCCTAATGATGTCGGGAATGATACCGAGGATGGGAGGGTGAGGAGAAAGGGTGCGAGCAGGCAGATGGTAGTTTTCCTCGTGATGCTACTCCTCCTTCTCCTCTTCTTGCTGGTTTTCACGGGGGTCGGGATGAAAATATCCAAGCTGTTCTCTTCCGAGCTGTTTTCCAGAATCCTACCGTTCAGGGGCTAGCAACTCTCCGCCCTCGGAACCTTCCGGCCGGGTAGCGTCGGCGTGGTGAAAGGGTCTCAGCGTCGTGGTTAGGGAGGAGGGATAGCGGGGGGTGGATTTGAACCACCGACCTTTCCCCCGGACTAGTTACAAACAGACTAAGTCCGTCCGGGTGTTCCATCGCAAACTCGTTATGAGCCCGGCGAGCACTCCAGGCTGCTCCACCCCGCTATCTCTAAAGATTTCTTTGCGCGACCCACTTAAATATTTTTAGCTCGAGCGACAGCCTGGGTTTGGTCCTTTCGTCCGTCGTTGACCTCTTTCTTCTTCGAGGTTTTACTGCTTTTCCCGTATAAAATCAAAAACCTTCAGCGACGGAAAACAGCACTGCGTGTACGAGTAGCGAAGAAATCGGGAAGAAATGAAAGCAACGGACCGTCCGCAAAATTCCGCCGAGTAGCAAAGAGCCCGTGCAGAAAAACAAAAAGAAAGGTTGCTGGAGCAACTTTCTGGTAAACAACAGTTCGCGAAACGCAAGCGTTTTTAGTTTGCTTCTCGCAAACTCAACGGTAAACGGTCAGGGACGCGTACGCGTTCGCCATCGCCCGACGCTTTTGCTCCTCCGTGTATTCCTTGATTACACCTTCGTACTCGGCATCGAAGCCCTTCAACTCTCCCGGTTCCATCTTTAGGAGTCCTTCAAACATCCTTTCTATCTCTTTCTTCACGCCTTCCACCAGCCCACCGTCCTTACAGGCTCCCTTTAAACTTTTTTGCTGGGCAAACTTTTATAGTTTCCTTGGAGGCATGGGAAAAGCTTTATCGGGCATCCCACCCTATTCATTTTCGTGTACGACCCCACGAAGCCCTACAAACACAAAATCTTGGAGCTGATAAGGCGGACGTGGGAAACGCCATACGTTTCGGTAGAGAACGGTGTGGTAAAAAAGAAGTTCGACCATCGAGAGTACCACCATACCGACGGAATAGGCACGAAGGGCGTGTACCACTGGAAGGCGAGGAGCTTCGACAGCGCCGTGAAGGATGCCCTGTACATGAACATGAACGACCTAGCGATGGTGAGGGCGGTTCCTTACGCCGTGACTGACCACGTACTCCTTCCTGAGGAGGACGAAGACGCAATACTGCGAATAGTTTCGAGCCTGACGGAGGAGTGTAGAAGGAGGAACGTCGCCGTTACGGGCGGGGAGACGGCCATCCACGACAACATAGACGGCCTGGAGATAAGCGTAACCATGCTGGGGTTCGTGAAGGACCCGAGGCCGAACGAGCTGAAGAAGGGCAACGTCTTGGTAGGGTTGGAAAGCAACGGCCTGCACTCGAACGGCTTCACGAAGGTTAGGGAGGTGTTCGGCGACGAGTGGAGGCCGGAGTTTACGGAGCCAACCAACCTCTACTTAGATACCGTCCTCTCCCTGGACGAACGGTTCGAGGTTTGCGGAAGGATGCACGTTACCGGCGGGGCGTTCACGAAGCTGAAGGACATCCTCCCGAAGGACGCGGACGTCGTGATCAGGAGGGACCATAGGATCCAACCGCACGAAATATTCTTCGAAATCTACGAGCGAGGCGTTCCCGACGAAGAGATGTACAAGACGTTCAACTGCGGTATGGGGTTCTTGCTGTGCGTCGAAGAGGAGGACGCCGAGGATGTCGTAAAGTGGGTCGAAGGGTTCAAGGCCGACGTCGTCGGGGAAGTCGTGGAGGGAAGCGGTAGGGTAAGGGTCGAGTCCGCGTTCTCGGAGAGGGAAGTGGTCTTCTCGTGAACGTCCGCCGCCTCGAGCGAGCCCCGCGTCGGGAGGTTTCGCTCAACCCTCCTTGGATATGGCACCCACCGGACAGGCCTTGATGGCTTCGTCCAAGTTACCCTCTCCTTCCTGGTTCTTGACGTAGCACTTTCCTTCGTCGTCCAGGTCGAAGATTTCTGGAGCGATCGCGACGCAACTCCCGCAACCTACACACTTCTCCCTGTCGACCTTTATCCTCGCCATAATTCCAAATAGCAACTTGAAAAACTTAAAGTTTTTTGGAGAAATCTTAATCTATGGAAATAGTGCCAGTAGCTTACGATTCTTTGGGAGTAAGAAGCATGGCGACTTTCGTTTCCTTGAAAAAGCTCAACATCTTCATAGACCCTGGAGTTGCACTAGCACCTACACGCTACGGCTTAAAACCTTCTAAGGAAGAGTTGTACGCTTTGGATGTTCTAAAAGATGAAGTCGTAAAGTTCTGTAAAATTTCCCAAGTAGTTATCGTTACCCACTACCACTACGACCACCATCCGTATCCAGAAGACGAAAGGATGTACAAAGGCTGCTTTTCGAACAAAAAAGTCTTCGCGAAAGACATAACGAAAGATATAAATCAGTCGGGAAAGAAAAGGGGTAGAATTTTTGAAGAGAAGGTTAAGACCCTCGCATCCTCTCTCGAATACGCGGACGGAAAGGAAGTTGAATTAAAAAAGGTTCACGTTTCTTTCTCTCCAGCCGTGTGGCACGGTGATGTCGGAAGCAAGGTAGGAAAGGTGATAATGGTTTATGTCGAAAAAGGTAAAAACTCTTTTCTGTTCGGAAGCGACGCGCAGAGTTTCGCTGACCCCAAGGCGAAGGAGTGGGCCCTCGAAAAGAATCCGAGGTTTTTGATAGTCGACGGTTATCCTACGATCTTCGTAGGGTGGAGGATGAGTCAAAAAGCCTTCGAGCAAGCGAAAAGGAATTTGGAAGAAGTCGTGAAAGAAGTTGAAGCCAAGACCATAATCTTGGAGCACCACATAGTTAGGGATTTGGAATACAAAGAAAAGATGAGAGAAATTTTCGAGCTGGCGGAATCGTTGGGGAAGAAAATTTACACGGCGGCCGAATTTCTTGGTGTGGAAAACTTCTTCCTCGAGGCCTGGAGGAAAGAGTTGGTGAGGGGTGAGAGGAAGGTGGACGCTAAGGGGTACTACTCCAAGCTCTCCGAGTTGCTCGAAAAGTCGCGAAAGAGGGCCGCTAAAGTTTAAAATGGGCTGACCGAAAAATTTAATTGACGCAGGGGTCGCCTAGTCTGGTCGATGGCGCCAGAGTCGCTGAGCTTCGAGCGCTCAGCGATGAGAGCGAAGCTCAAGACCTGGTGGCTTAGTGCCTTCGTGGGTTCAAATCCCACCCCCTGCATCCTCCTCGGAGCAACTCTCCCTCAACCTCTCCATCACCTTCCTTAGCACGTCGAAGTCTACTCCGTTACCCTCCAGGTCGTCAAGCGCGACGGTCACCGTAACCCTCGACTTTCTCTCCCTTTCCGACAGCGGAATCTGGTCGGGAAGCTTAACCTCCACCGAGATCGGACCGTCCTCGGGCAAACCTTCCAAGCTGCCGAACCTCTCCACTATCCTCTCCGGCGGCACGACCTCCTGTGGAAAGAGGACCTTGACCTTGACCGAATTCCAGTCGACGGCTACCTCCCCCCTCCCTACCTCACCCTTGCACGACTCCACCACGGTTTGGTAGGGTAAGAGCTCGTGGAGGAGCTTTACCCTCTCCTCCGCCCTTCCGCCAGGCGACACGAAGGCAGAACGGTACACTTCCTCCAGGGAAAAGAGTTTTTCGCGGTGCGACCTTTCCAGCCAGCTGTATTCGTCGACGTAAACAGCCTGGATGTCCGCGAAGTATTTCTTGAGCGTCTTGAAGCCCCTTTCGTAAGGCACCCCGACCCTCGTCAGGGCGGCGAAGAGCACCGCAGAATCCTCGTTAGCGATCCGTTCCCACTCTCGGTCCTCCCTGGAAACGAGTTCCCTCAGGCTTTGCTTGACTCTCTCCCCCTCCTTTTCGCTGCAGAACTCCATCCTTTCCCCGAGCGTGTACATCTCGACCCACTGGAGGTAGTCCTCGACCTTCTCCAAAGAACCTTCGCGTAGTTTCGCGAGGACGTAATCCATCTTCTTCAGGAAGAGCCTGTACGCGTCCTCATCCTCCTTGGCTACGCCATCTGCGTCCACCCTGCGGTCGAGCGCTTCCACCTTGCTGAAGTATTCCGACTCCAGCAAGCTTACGGCGTCCTCCTCCCTACCGTCCTTGAGCCTCACCTTCCAGTCGGAAGTGGAGGTGAAGAAGCTCCTTATGCTGGCTTCGTCCTCGAAGTCTATTCCTATTGGTTTCACCTCTTTCTCGAGGTTCACGCCGGACGACTCTACGTAGGAGAGGAAGTAAGACGCGAACGCGTTCGACAGGAACCGCGACCACGGGTTCTTCAGCAGTTCTCCACAGTTGACGTGGAGCCTGGGAGACCGCAGGCCACCCTCCTTTATCTTGAACCATACCCGGTGCCTCATCGTCGCTTCCAAGAACTTCCTGCACGAGATGAAGAAATCCATCGGCCTGGAATGGGGGTAGTCCTTCAGGTAGGTGTAGCTTCCGGCCCCGTCCACGAGCGACCTCAGCAGGATGAACTCCTTCAGCACGGAGTCCAGAGCGCCCTTCCTCAACCACTTCTCGAACGCCTTCGGGAAGAACAGGGAGTAGGATTCGTGCGAGCTCCTCATCGTTATCTCGCCGCGGTCAAGGTCCCGCATGCCGGTAACGAGCTCGCAGTTCCTCTTGTAGAACGGGACTTTCGCGTAGTTGCTTACGAGGGCGACCATGAGGTCGGAGGTCTTGTCGTACAGCGCTACTAGCTTCGGGTTCGGGCATTCGGGCGTAGCGACCTCCAACGAGTCCCCGCAGAAGTAGGCGCATCCTCCGTTCTGCAGCCAAACTCTCTTCCTGCTTTTCATCACGCCGAGCGGGTTCCCTTCGGCTCCCTTTATCTCGAAAAGCAGGTCTACGAGGAACTGGACGTAGGCGCAGTACTTGCACACGTAGTGGTTCTCCACGCCCTGCCTTCTCCTGAGTAGGTTCGCTCCTCCCATGAGCGCCACCGTCCCTCTACTCTCCTCCCCTGTACACTTCTACGTCCTCGGCCTCCACCCTAACCTTGTACTTCCCGAGCGACTTCCTCGCGGCCTCCAACGCCTTCCTGATCTCCGGCTCCACGTCGACCTTGTACTTTGGTTCCCGCTTCTCACCCTCCTCCGCGACGGTCCTCTCGGCTTCTTCCACCCTTTCCCTCTGCCTGTACCCCTCCTCGCTCTTCGTCTTCATCTCATACACCCTACCAACCAAATCCGGAGAGCGCACGGACGTCACCCACGCCTTTTCAACCTGTCGAACGCCACATCCACCGAGTCGGCGCTCGCGAAAATTTCCGCCAAATCCTCCAACTCGTGCGGCGGGTAGTACACGCGGTTGGAAAAGCGGACGATCTCTCCTCCCCTAAACTCCACGAACTCCCACCCGCAGGCGACTACTTCTCTCCCAACCCTCGGGTTGTTCATTATCGCGCTCTTCAGCCTGTCCCTAGTCCCCGAGGGTCCTGTGGCGAGACAAACGGCACACTTCCTTTCGAACCCACGCGCGCCGACGGCTTTCTTGAAGTATTCCAGCGACCGGTAGGGGTCGAAGCCTACGTACCGCTCCTCCGCGGTTTTCCTTCCCCGGAGGTAGGCTTCGGTCGAGTCGCTCCCGACGCACCCGAAGGACAGCAGAAACTTTACCAGCTCGCCGTCGTCCCTTTCCAGACGGCCTCTCGTCTCGCCGTAGCACACCCACTTTTTGACCCAATCAATTCCCTCCTCGAACTTTTCTACGTTACCGTTCCTGAACTCGTCGACGACCCGCTCGATGAGCTTAAGGGCTTCGGCGTCCGTCCTGTCGGCGGTGAAACCGGCGTCACCGTCAAGGACCTCAGCCCCTTCGGCCCTCACGGCCTCGTCGAACATCTCCTCGACCGACGAGATGTACTCGTCGAAGACATCGAAGACGCTAACCCTCTTCCCCTCGGCGTTCGTGTACTCCCATGGGAAGCTCTCGACGGCGGATATTTCCCTCAAGGAAGTCCTGACGTCACCCGGGTAGAAGCCCTCCACCCTCCGTCGGTCGATGAACCCCCTGTCGAAAGCCGAGTAGACCAGGGCGTTCGCACAATCCATAAGGTAAAACTGGAACGGGCTCCTCACCGCTTCGAAGTTTATGTCGTGGTACCTGAAGAACTTTTCGGGGTTCGCGTGCGGTTCGTCCCTCGTGTTCACCAGACCCCTCGATTCGTCGGTGGTCGAGAGCGAAACCTCGCGGGCTATCCCGAGCGACCTCGGGGAGATCACGAACTCGAGCCTTCCCCCTATCCTCACAGGATGGCCGATCCCCTGCAAGACCGTCCTGGCGACCATCCACGGGACCAAACACTTCCTGAACACTTCCCAGTTGTCCTTCGTCGCTTCCGCCATCCTCTTCCTGGAAAGGAGGACGTTGTAGTGGGTGCCGAAGAAGGCGTACCCGCCGGTGCTCTTCGCGATGTTGGACGAGTAAGGCACCGCTCCCACCGTCTTACCGACCTCTACCGAGATTACTTCGGGGAGGCAGCATGCGTAGATCACGCCCTCCTGGGGGTCCGCGTAAGTCGGCGAGGAAACCTCCAGGTACCCCAAGTCTTTGTACACCCTGGTGGAGTTCTTCAGGACCCTCTCGCCGGGGAGGCGAGTGGTTAAACTCTCCATCCAGCGGACGGTCTTCGGCATCGTAACGTCACTGAGTACGTCGCTCGCCTCGACGTCCCCGAGGGAAAAGTCGGTGAGCTGTCTAAAACCGCTACCCAGCAACGGCATCTCCCTTTCGACGCCGCGCGGTCGCGTCGATATTATTCCCACGCCGTCACCCCCTACAGGTACATAACCTTGCTCTCCGGCCTGCCAGCGCCCTCACGCTTCACTCCCAACGCGTCCAAGAAGTCATCGTGGCCGGCAACGTCTTTTCCCCTTTCCTTGCAGAGGAAGAACACCCTTTGGTACAGCGACTCTATGTCGCTCCTCGTCCTGACGTGCTTGACGAGCTCGTCGAGGTTAACGTCGCTGCCGAGCTTCACACCGACCCGGTCGGCGAAGTACCTGAACATCTCCTTCTTCGTCGCGTCGTCGGGCAAGCCTACGTAAACGGTCTGGAGCCTCTGGAGGGCCGAGGGGTCGACGCTGTCTATCTCCCTGGTGGTCGCTACGAGGTACGAGTTGGTGCCCATGGCCTCGTCCATCAACTGGAGGAACAGCTTCTTCAGCGAGTCTGCGACTGGGTCTCCAGCAGGGGGGTGCTTGGGCAGGAACGTCTCCAAGTCTTCTATGTAGAGGATCGCCGGCAGGCGCTTGACGGTCTCGAAGACGGTCCTCAGTCTCCTCTCAGACTCTCCGACGTAGGGGTGTTTTATGTCGGAGACGTTTATCCGGAATACCCTTCCTATCCCCCTTCTCTCATACTCCGTCAGCAATGCTTTCGCCAACAACCTCTTTCCTACGCCCTCTTCTCCGTAGAGCAGGATGCCTCCCTTCAGCCAACCCGCCTTGACGCGGTCGACTTCCCTACCCTCGTCTCGGAGCTCCGCCACCTCCTCCAACACCCTAACGTAGTCCTTGAGGGTTTTGACGATGTCGTCGTAGCCCACTACCTCCTCCCACTCGACGCTTTCCGGCGGTGGGAATGAGTAACCCTTTTCCAACAGTTCGCTCCTTATCCACCTATCGAACACGGTTTCGCGGAGCACCTTACCGAGGGCGTCCTCGAAATCCTCCCTGGAGATTTTGCCCCTCCCCCTTTCTATCGCATACCTGGCTGCCTCCTTCACCAACCTCTCTAGGTCGGCACCGGTCCAACCCCTGCACCTCCTGGCGACCTCGTCCAGGTTAACGTCGTCGTCGAGGATCTCACGGAGCTCTCTCCCGGTTTTTCTGAGGTGGATCTCGAGTATCTTCCTCCTCACCCGCTTAGTTTCGGGGGGCGGAACTTCTATGACCTTCTCGAACCTCCCGGCCCTCTGGAGGGCTATGTCTACCAACGAGGGGTAGTTCGTGGCACCTATCACTATGACGTTTTTCTCTTCCTTCGCCTCCTCGAGGTAGCGCGACAGCACGCTGAAGGCTTCCCTCCCGACGCTCCCTTCCTCTTCCCTCCTCGCTCCTATCGCTTCGAACTCGTCTATGAAGATCACGCAAACCTTCCCTTCACCGGCCAGCCTCTTCGCCTCTTCGAACAGGCTTGTCAGCAGTTCCGCACTCTCTCCCACGACTCCCTTCTTGGCCTGCCCGCCGGCGAAGTAGAGGAACTCGACTCCGTCGCGGTACTTGCTCACTTCGTTCACCAAGGCCTTCGCCAAGAGGGTTTTACCGCAGCCCGGAGGACCGACAAACAAAATGTTCGGGGGTTTCACGTCGAAGCGCTCGGCCAAATCTTCCCTCCGGAATAAGTTCAGGACGCACCTCCTCAGCTCCTCCTTAACGTCCTCCAAACCCCCGACGCTGGCAAAGTCCAGGTCTCCCGTCCTTTCGACCCTGAAGGTCGAAAGCGGTTCCCTGACGACCTCCTTAATCGAATAATCCACCGGAGATATGCCGACGACCTGTCCTTCCTTCAGTAGTCTCAGGTCCAAGTCTTTCTCGCTATCGTAAACCTTCGAGATCACGGTCTGCCTGTCTTCTAGCTCCAAGAAAACCTTCCTCCTACCGTCCACTTCGCTCCCGACGTTCCTCACTACCGCCTTCTTCAAAACCCTCCCGTTGCCTTCCACCACCCCGACCGGTATCCCTTCCTTCGAGAGCAACAACCCCGGGTTCTTACCCTCTTCCATACCCTTCAAGATCTCCCTGTAAATTTCCTCCCCGAGCTGTTCCTTCGTCCATACCGTATCGCCCGAGCGTATGCACTCTTTGGTTTCGCCGTCGACGGGAATGGTCAACCTTTCGAGGTCGGTGAGCAACCTGTACGGGCCGCCTTCCAGCGCGTTCAGCACCTTCCTCAGCTTCTCCAGTCTCGCGGTGAGTTCGTTGTACTCCTGGAGACGTTCCCGGTATTCCTCGTCCAGCGCTCTCAACCTTTCCTCCAGTTCCTCGACTCCGACCCCTTCACTCACCCTCCTCACCCCTTTCCGAGCGTGCGAAAAAAGAAGACTCTACTCTTTTCAACAACCTTTCGTTCGGGCAGAATTAGGGCGGGGGTTTTAAGACCCCGTTTCCCCCCTCGGAGTCGCAGTCGGGGAAAGGAGAAAATAAACTTTCGCGATCATGGATCCTACGACCACCGGACACGTTCCGAGGGGGTGTCTCATACTAGTTAAATTATTGGCGTTAAAACTATTTAAGGGTTTCGGTCTCCGTCCGCATCACAGCGCGTCCGTCGACACCGTAAGAGTTAGGAGGCGTCGGTTTCGAACGTCCGACGAGTTGTCCTCGTCGAAAAAGACAAGTTGCGTGGCTCCCTCGACGCTAGCCCACTTCACCTCAACCTCACGGCCTCGAGGTTCCTCGGCGCGTAAGCCTCCACCCTGAATATCTTCGCCAGCGTCGACGCGAGGTCGACAGTCTTTTGCGCCTCGCCGTGTACCACTAAGACCCTTTCGGGCCTAGCCCTAAGGTTCCCGATGAAGGCGATCAACTGGTTCCTCCCAGAATGCCCGCTGAGCCCGTCGATCGTGGCGACCTCCATCTTCAACGGGACCGTTATCGTTTTTCCCTCCTCGGTCTGGTACGGTATCTCCCTCCAACCCTTCTGGATCCTGCTTCCCAACGTCCCCTCGCACTGGTAGCCGCAGAATATCAGGGTGCTCCTCTCGTCCTCGGCGAGAGCCCTCAGGTGCTCTATCACCGGACCGCCTACCAACATTCCCGAGGTGGAGATTATCACGCACGGCCTGTCTTCCCTAGCCTTTTCCCTGTCGCTCGCGGAGGCTATCCTCTTGAAAATCGGCTTGAGAAACGGGTTCTCACCGGCGAAGATTTTCTTCATCACCCTCTTCGAAAGGTACTCCGGGTATGTCGTGAATATCGCGTTCGCATCCCAGATCATACCGTCCACGTACACCGGGTACTGGAAGTCGTTCTCGGCTAGGATGGCCATCACTTCCTGCGCCCTCTCTACAGCGAACGCGGGTATTAGCGCGACCCCTCCCCTTTCCATCGTCCTGTTGACCACTTCCATCAACTGCTGCTCGGCCTCCCTGCGGCTTGGCATGACGTCGCCGGCCTTTCCGTAGGTTGCCTCGATGATCACGGTCTCGTTCCTCTGGAAGTTGGTGCAGGCGGGGTCTAGCAACGTCGTCCTACCGAACTTTTGGTCCAGGGCATACAGGATGTTGTGGAGGCCCTCCCCTATGTGCAAGTGGATTAAGGCCGAACCGAGCACGTGACCCGCGTTCTCAAAGGTAAGCCTGACGTCTGGAGCTATGTCCGAGACCTCACCATAGTCCAGCGTTATGGCGTGCTTGACCGCCTCCTTCACGCCCCTCGCCGTGAACAGGGGTTTTTCCATGGATTTTTGCATCACGTCTATGTAGTCCAGCCAGAGGAGGGTTGCCAGGTCCACCGTCGGTGGGGTTAGGTAGAGCGGACCGTCGTAGCCGTACTCGTAGAGCAGGGGGACGGCCCCTATGTGGTCGAGATGAGCATGGGAAACGACGATCGCGTCGAGCTCCGTGTAGTCGAACTCCTTCGTGTTGAAGAACGGGAGCATGCCCGAGTCCTTTCCCCCCACGTTCACGCCGCAATCTATCAGTATTTTCGACTTCGGCGTCTCGAGGAGCATGCACGACCTGCCGACCTCCCTGCACCCGCCCAAGCAGATTATCCTCACCCAATCCCTACCCGTCTTCCTCTCGCTGAAGATGTTCTTCCCCACCCTGTTCAGGAAGGCCTTCCTGAACTTCGACTCCCTGAGGAGCAACCCCCTTATGCCCTTCACCACGTCAGACTGGATCGGCGGTATCCTCTCTATCCTCGGCGTCCAGAACGTTTCCCTCTTTATCTCCCTAAGCTTCTCCCCCTTCTTGCCTATGACTATTCCCGGCTTCTCGGCACCTACGATAACTATGCTCCTCTCCGGTTCGAACTTCACGTACTTTATCGAAGCTTCCTCCGGGACGAGCTTGCGGATCTTCTCTTCGGCCTCTTCCTGCGGGAGGCAGAGTTCCCTTTCGGCCCTCACCTCTATCCTTTTCTTGAGGGTTTTCACGGCTTCCTTGACGATTTCGCCGTGCTCTAGGAAGAACTTTTCGTCCCTGGTGTATACGACCACCTCCGACCCTTCCAGCTCGACCTTGCTAACCACACCCCTCGGTAAGACTTCCTTTACCCTTTCCAGAATTTCCATCCTACCACCCTCAAAAAAACTAAAATCCGCCCGCAGGGTCGCTCAGACCTCGTGCCTCGAAATCTCTATACCCTTCTCGGTGATCACGGCTACGTCTATCGCCCTCCCGCCGGAAGCTATGTCCCTCTCCACGGCGGCCTTGATCGCGCTGATCGCGAGCGCCTTGCCTTCCTCAATGCCGATACCTTCTTCGTACGAACTTTCCAAAACTCCCAAGGCCATCGGGGATCCAGAGCCGGTGGAGAAAAACTTCTCCTCTTCCTCCAACGAACCCAACGCGTCCAGGGTGAAAATCCTCGGCTTATCGTCGTAGCCAGCCACTATCAGCTGGACCATGTAAGGGAGAAACGTCCACCTACCCGAGTGAAGGATGTTCGCCAGGAGCGTAGCGGCGCCCCTAACGGTAACCTTCCTCTTGTTCTCTATCGCGAAAAGCTTAAGCTCGGCCCTCATGTACCTTACCAACGCTTGCGCGTCGCCCTCGAAGCCGGCGATGGTTATCGCGATGTGTGTGTCTATCGGGACTATTTTCTTAGCCTCTTTGCTCGCCACCATGTAGCCCATCGTAGACTTCTTCTCGGCGGCGAGCACCACGCCGTCCGAGCAGATAATTCCGACTGTAGTCGTACCCGTCTTCCTGATTGGCAGCTCTCCGTCCCGAGAAACCATGGAGAACACCACGGAAACT
>CAYUFF010000008.1:26062-29781 GCA_964444075.1 uncultured archaeon | reverse complement strand
CCTCCTGCTTCTACCCCTTTCCTTTTCTCTCCCATTCCTACCTTCGCGATGATTTTCTAGCATGGTGAGTGTCAAGCCGGTAGCTACAATATTGAAACAAATTTGACTTCTCGAGACTTAAAAATTTATTACGGAATCGTGAACCTTCAACCTTTACCCATTACCGTTACCGAAACCTTTATATACCTTGTTTGCTTAAATTATTCCACGTGGGAAGATGAAGCGATGAGCACCGTCTCCTTTACTGACGAGTGATGAGTTGGGCACCTAGTGAGCCAATGCTTTTGGATGCGAATCCATAACATAACTGTTATGGGTTTAAGGGTCGAGGCCGATGATTGGGCCGTCAGCGTCTGAGGCTCCTCTATGAGGAGCGAACTGTCTAGAGGAGGCCGTAAGATGAGACTGCCATAGGCCTAGGGAGGTCGAGGAAGGCCTAGCGACGAGTACCCTGCCTGGTGGATGGCTTGGCTCCAGAGCCGAAGAAGGGCGTGGCAAGGTGGTAGTAAGCTTTATGAACTCAAAACCAAGAATACCAAGGTAATGTTGCTATCAGAAAAACAAATACTGTGAAAAAATTTTATGAGAAAGTAGGATTCATCGATGGAGCGAAAATTCGAAAATCTTCTCGATGGAAGGGTTTGGGGAAAAATGTTAATGTTATACGCTTACTACCACCCCACAGAGCTGCGATAAGCCCGGGTTACCCGCATGCAGGGGTAGACCCCGGGATGCCTGAATGGGAATCCTGGCCCGTTGAGGGCCATTCCAGGATGAAGGTAACCCTGGACTGGAAGGGGAACGCCCCGAATTGAAACATCTTAGTAGGGGCAGGAAGAGAAAGCAATAGCGATGCCGGGAGTAGCGGCGAGCGAAACCGGCACAGGGCAAACCAAACTCCCTAGCGATGAGCTAGGGAGAATGTGGGGTTGCAGGACCTGGGTACTCCCTAGCTCCCCGACCCGAAGTCCGCTGGAACGCGGCGCCGTAGAGGGTGATAGACTACCAACTCCCATTACTCGAAATGAAGTGGAGACTTGCAGGGTTTGTTTATGGAGATGGTTACTCCTACAGAAATAAAGCCAATGGAGCATTCGTAGAGCTTCAAACACTGGACAAAAACGTAAAGATAAGAAAGAAACAAGGAAAAATTGAAGTTTATATTTACAACAAAACCTTGTACAATTTCTTAGTTGGATTAAAAAAGAGAGTAAAAAGTATCTTTCAAAGCTTGAGTCAGGAGGAGAAAATTAAATTTCTTCAAGGATTTATCGATGCTGACGGTACAATTACTGCAAAAGAAATAGCATTTACGATTCTAATAAACCTCTTTCTTAGAAATTGCAAAATTTTTATCAACTAATTTTGGTATAAGGTGCATAGTGAGCAAAAATAAAACAATGGAGGTTAAGGATTAGGGAGAATGATTCCCGCAAAAAATTTCTCTTCCTTTTGAAAGGGGGTTGGTAGGTCAAACCCCGTAGGGGAAGGGGAGAAGGGAGATTCCCGGGTATCCTGAGTACCATTCCCTGGATAGGGAGTGGGAAGCTGGGTGTACCAACACCCAACCCTAAACACTCCTGGAGTCCGATAGCGAACTTAGTATCGCGAGAGAAAGCTGAAAAGCACCCCCGACGGGGGGTGAAAAGATCCTGAAACCAGGCAGGGATAGTCAGCCAGGGCGCGAAAGGTGCCATCCCGAAGGAACCCCTCGCGAGAGGGTAGTACGAGGGATGGCTTACAGCGTCCTGGTGTCCGTTTTGAAGAACGGGGCAGGGAGTTCACCCGAGTGGTGAGGTTAAGGGTTGAAAACCCGTAGCCATAGCGAAAGCGACATGCCCGTAGCCGAGCTTAAGCTCGGTGTGGGGCGGGGTGCGAACAGCGCCCGGAATCACTCGGGTGAGACCGGAAGCCGGGCGATCTAGCCCTGGGGAGGGTGAAGCCCCTCGAAAGAGGGGTGGAGGCCCGATACCGGTGGTGAGACCCAATCCCTCGGGTCACCTGGGGCTAGGGGTGAAAAGCCTATCGAGCCCGGCGATAGCCGGTTCCCCCCTAAATGTCCCGCAGGACAGCCTCGCCGGAGGTAGCCAGCGCGGTAGAGCTACTGATTGGACGGTAAGGGCCGAAAGGCTCGGCCGTCCAGTCAAACTCCGAATGCGCTGGCGCCGTAGATGGCGGGAGTGAGGGTGCCGGGGTAAGCTCGGCATCCGAAACGGGAACAACCGAGCGTGGGGTTAAGGCCCCTAAGTGTGGGCTAAGTGACGAAGGGAGTCCGACTCCATAGACAGCAGGGAGGTAGGCTTAGAAGCAGCCATCCTCTAAGGAGTGCGTAAGCTAAGCACCGCAAGGTTAAGATTTATACTGGAAAACTCCAAACAAAATCTTAATATGGAGAAAAAACTTACAAAAGAACTTGCTTATATTCTCGGGGCTCTAAGAGACGGGTGTATAAGCAAATACAAAGAAAAGAGTGGTAAATTGCATTATCACCTTTCCATATATAGCAAATGCATAGGATGGTTAAAAATCCTTCAAAAATTCTTTAAGAAAACTCTAGGAAAGGCACCCAAAATAGTAATCCCTAGAAACAGAACTCCTTACCTGAGAATTTACTCAAAGGAGATTGCAGAGATGTTCCACACACGTTTTCAGCATCCTTTATCACAACAAGTTTCGTGGCAAACACCATCAGCAATAAAGGAGAGTAAGAATAAAGATATTCTCAAGTGGTACGTAGCAGGTTTTTATGACGCGGAAGGTGGGGTTGATATTCACAAGAAAGAGGCTAAATTCTATCTCTCATGGAACGGAGAAAAGTGCCCTCCACTGGAAGACATAAAAGAAATATTGGAAAAAGTTTTTGGTATAAAAACCGGAAAGGTATGTAGATATACCAATCCTCGAGGAAAGTTTCCCAGGTTCGTTCTGAGGATAAAGAGAAAGTTTCTGGAAAAGTTTTTCTTGCTTTTCCCTCTTCAACATCCTCAAAAACTCAGGAAGTTGAAAGCGGTGCTTAGCCGCGAAACAGCTCACCTGCCGAGGAGTCGGGCCCCGAAAATGGAAGGGACTAAGCCCACCGCCGAGACCCCACACCTCGAAAGAGGGAGTAGGGGGGCGTACCGCGTGGACAGAAGTCGGGGCGTGAGCTCCGATGGACCACGCGGTAATGCAGATCCTGCCGCGAGTAGCAGCATAGCTGGGTGAAAATCCCAGCCGCCTGAAGCCCATGGTTTCGCCAGCAATGTTTGTCAGCTGGCGGTTAGTCGACCCCTAAGGGTGTCCCTAACTGGGCGCACCCGATTGGGAAACCGGTTAATATTCCGGTACCGCGGGGGTACGTGCGGCAACGCAAGCCCACCTCCTGACGCTTCGGGGTAGGCCGACGCAAGTTAAGCGTGTAAGCCCCTGGAGTCTCGTAATGAGGAGAAGGGGGTGAAAACGCGAATAGCTCCGCGTATGCGGAGTTCGGCCGATCCCTGGAGCCCGTGAAAAGGGAGGTGGGAAGGATCCCTCGCGTCCGTACCCAGAACCGACACAGGTGGGCTCCCTGAGAAGGGGAAGGCGTGTTGGGATAACCCACCCCAGGGAATTCGGCAAGTTAGTCCCGTAACTTCGGGAGAAGGGATGCCTGCAGTCCCTAACCACAAGTCCTGTTCAGCAGGGCGAGTGGGGTGGGACTGCAGGTCGCAGTGACAAGGGGAGGGCGACTGTTTAACAAA